>CAYPUT010000185.1:0-6209 GCA_964413945.1 uncultured Spirochaetaceae bacterium | reverse complement strand
CAGCTGTTTGTCGTTGATGTCGGCGCGTTTCATCTGCCCTTAGGATGCTGCTCCGGGCACCGGAGGGTCAAGGGTTGGGGCCTGCGCCCGCCTTCGAGGGACGGGCGCCCGGTTCCCTAGAGAAACTGCGGCATGAAAATCCGTGGGAGCAGCATGGTAAACCTGGGGAAGATGATGATCAAGAGAAGCACGAAGAGCATAGCCCCGAGGAAGATCCCGACCTCTTTGAGCGCGTCGGTGCTGTTTATCCCGCCGATCTCACTCGAGATAAGAAGGCACAATCCGTAGGGCGGGGTGATAAGCCCAAAGCTTAAGGCGACGACCGACGCGATCGCGTAGTGAAGCGGGTGAATCCCGGCGTACTCCGCTAGGGGCATCAGGAGTGGCGCCATGATGACGATGGCCGGGATGGCGTCCATAAAGGTGCCGACGAGAAGAAACATTCCGACGATGATTAAGAGCATCACCGTCGGTGAGTTGGTAAGATAGCCGACGGTGTCGACCATAAAAGATGGGATGCGGTAGAAGCCGAGGACCCACCCGTAGATAGACGCGGAGCCGATCGCGAAGAGCGAGAGGCCCCCGAGCTTCGCCGTCTTTAAGAGCAGCGGCGAGACGTCTTTTACCTTTATCGAGCGGTAGAGAACCATCGCGAGGAACAGTGCATAGCCGACCGCCAAGAGCGACGCCTCGGTCGGGGTAACAAACCCGAACACGATGCCGCCTAAGATGATGACCGGAGTGAAGCCCGGGAGGATTGCGTGGGTAAAGCTTACCCAGAGCTCCTTCCAATTCAGCTTCGAGGCTACCGGATACTGCCGCTTCCGGGCAAAGATGACGACGAGGATCATTTGGGAGAGGGCCACCATGACCCCCGGTACGAATCCCGAGACGAAGAGGGCCGCCACGGAGGTGTTGGTTACACCGCCCCAGACCACCATGATGATGCTCGGCGGAATGATGACACCCATAACGCTCGAACAGGCGGTAACCGCTACGGTGAACTTGGTGTCGTACTTCTCTTTGATCATGGCCGGGATGAGCACGGATCCGATTCCCGCGGCGTCGGCGGTCGATGATCCGGAAATGCCGGCAAAGAACATGCTTACAACCACGTTAACGTGCGCGAGGCCCCCGCGGAGATGGCCTACCAGCGCTTGCGAGAAACGGATGAGCTTATCCGTAATACCCGAGGCGTTCATAATATTGGCGGCCAGTATGAAGAACGGGACCGACAGCAGGATGAAGTTGTCGTAGGCCTTGAGCATACGCTGCAGCAGCATCACCGGCGTCAGCCGCGGGTTGATAAGCAGCACCGGGACCACCGCCAGCGCCAGCGCGTAGGCGACGGGAATCCGGAGCATGATAAAGATGATGAGACCGGCGAAAAGGATAATTCCTACAATACCTGGATCCAACATAGCGTCTACTCTTTCCCTTCGAGGTACTTAATATCTTCGAGCTCTTCCGGCTCGTGGGCTTCAGCGGCTTGCCCGGTCTTGATCAGAGCGACCAACTGCTCGATCAGAAACAGGGCCCAGGTGAATCCGGCGAACGGAACCGCGGCGTGGAGCCATCCGAGGTTGATCCCCGTGAGCTCGGATGTCTGGATGGTCCCCATATAGAAGTAACGGAACCCATACCGCAGGAACACGTAGGAGATGAACAGCAGCAAGACGTAGTACAACAGATTAAGGACCTGGTCGATTACCCGCGGCAGGTTCCGTGGCAGAAAATCCACAAAGAAGTGCCTCCGGTCGCGAACGCCGATCATGGAGCCGAAGAAGATCATCCAGACCAGCGCCATTCTTGCCATCTCTTCCGCCCATAGGTACCTCGGGACGAAGTCCACATATCTACCCATGATCTGTAGCGTAACGGCGGCGAGGAGTCCGTACATAAGGATAATAATCAGGGTCTCGATAATCCTCGCGTAAACATCCATAATCCTCGTGTACGTATTCGTAACCTTAGCCATAGTGAGCATTCCTTCCGAGCGTAAAATGGAAGCCGGAAAACGAGACGGGCAGGCTAGAGCCCGCCCGTCTCGCCTTGATAGATGTAGAGTCTAGTCTCTGAGTGAGTCCACGTTGGCGAGGATCGCCTCCGCACCAACTTCCGCGGCAAACGCCTCGAGAGCCGGTCGCGCATCGGCCTGCATCTGAGCAATATCCTCTTCGGGAAGCTCGATGGTGGTGATGAGTCCCTGCTCCTCCATTTCCTTGATAGCCTCGGCGTCCTCGCGAACTTCGGTCTCACGATGCCACGCGGCGGCCTCTTCGCCTGCCCGCAGGATGGCTTCCTGAAGCTCCGGCGGGAAGCTCTGGAACCGCTTCTCGCTGAAAAACAGCGGACGGACGGTAACGGTGTGGCGGGTAAGCACGATGTTCGGAGCGACCTCGTAGAACTTCATCGAGCGGAGTGACGCGGACTCGTTCTCGAGACCGTCGACAACACCGGTCTTGATGCCGTTGTAGACTTCGAGGTAGTTCATCGGAGTCGCCTTGAAGCCGACCGCGTTAAACGCGTTGGCCTGGATCGGCGATCCCATGACGCGAAGCAGCACGTCGCCGAAATCCTCGCGACCGTCGATGGGGTCAGCCAGAATCAGGTTTCGGGTACCACCACCGCCGTAGCCGATAATCCGAAGGCCCTTGTCTTTGAGGTCCTCGGCAATCGGGTCGAAGGCGCCTTCTGCGAGGCAGCGATCCCAGTGCTCGATGTCTTGGAACAGGAAGGGGGGATCCATGAAGGATACGCGCTTGTCCCAGGTTGCCGCCCAGGAGGGGGCCGCAATGGCGAAGTCAACCGACACGCCTTCGATCATGAACTCGACAAAGTCTTTCTCTTCGCCGAGGTCACCGGAATGGTGAAGCTCGATCTCGACGGGACCGTCGTAGTACTCCTGTACCTTCTCACCGAAGACTTCCATCATTCGGTAGAACACGAAGTCAGCAGGGAGGTGGGTTGCACCGACCAGCGTAATCGTCTCCTGCTCACCTTCTCCGCCGCCGGCTTCGCCCTGGCCGCCCGCGAAAACCATACCCACTCCCACAACGAGAATGAGCGCTACAACAAGTAGTCTTTTCATGTGACCTCCTATTAGATCGATCCGAAATGTGAATGTGAGACCATTATAAAGGTGTTTTCCAAATTTGCAACGAAAAATTCTCCGGGGTATCTACAAGATTGTTGATGGCCCGAGCTCGCGCCAGAGGCCCGCCGGCACAAAGGCACGCCCTATCCCGTTCGACGGGGCAAGGAGCATCCGAGGGCGCCTCTGACTCCCGGGCCAAAAAACGCGAAGCGGGGACCTGCAGCTCGGTCAGCGAAGCCCTCGGATGCTCCTTCCCCAACAGTGTGCTCCGCGTGCCTTTGTGCCGGGGTGCCTTCCTTGCATAATCGCCGTATTTTTCGCTACTGTAGCGACTAACTTTGCATAGCGAATTAGGAGGCATGCATGAAGCGCAGTGTGATTTTGGTCCTGGCGATGATGTTCGTCGTCGGTTTCGTTTTCGCCGGCGGTGGAAGCGAAGACTCGGGAGTTACGAAGATAACCGTCGGAACCGACGCGACCTGGCCCCCGATGGAGTTCGTCAACCAGGATCGGGAGATCGTCGGGTTCGACATCGATCTGATGGAGGCGATCGCCCGGGAAGCCGGATTCGAGGTCGAGTTCCAGAATACGGCATGGGACGGCATCTTCGCGGGCCTCGGGGCAGGGGAGTACGACGCGGTCATCTCCTCGGTAACGATTACCGAAGAGCGGCAAGAGACCATGGACTTCTCCGATCCCTACATCAACGCGGGACAGGTCCTCATTGTCCGAAGCGATCAATCGGGAGTGACGACCCTCAGCGACCTGAGAGGCGAATCCGTGGGTGCTCAGATCGGTACGACCGGCGCCTTCGAAGTCGACAAAGTCGACGGGGTTGAGCTGCGAACCTACGACGAGCTCGGTCTCGCGATCGAGGACCTCGCCAACGGACGGATTTCCGGTGTCGTTGCCGACACCCCCATTGCGGCCGATTACGTTCTTCAGAACGACAACTACCGCGACCGTCTGCAGATTGTCGGCGAGCCCTTTACCGAAGAGTTCTACGGCGTAGCGGTACAGAAGGGTAACGACGAGGTCCTCGCCCTGATCAACGAGGGGCTCGAAGCCGTCATCGAATCCGGGGAGATCGAAGAGCTCAAAGACAAGTGGCTTCGGTAGACCGAGACAAGGCACAGAACGGTAAGACATCGATAACGATTTCCGACGGAGCGCTCATCCCGGACCGGGCGGAGCGCTCCGTCTTTTCCGCCTGGCGGATCAGCTTCGGCGGAGCTATCGTTTTGCTTATCACCTTGCCGATTATCAGTCCGGATCCCTATTGGGACATCATGAAGTTCGTGCCCGACGGGGTGCTGCGAACCTTCCAGGTAACGGTCCTCTCCATCATCATCGCCCTCTTTATCGGGTTGATAACCGGATTGGGCCGGATCTCCCGGATTACCGTCATCAACCGGATCGCGACGGTCTACGTAGAGGTAATCCGGGGTATCCCCCTCTTGGTGCAGCTTTTCTACATCTACTACGCGATGGGGCAGATGATCCAGGTGCCCCGAATCGTCGCCGCCGTAACGGCAATGTCGGTCTGCTACGGCGCCTACATGGGGGAGATATTCCGGGCGGGTATCCAGTCGGTTCCCAAGGGCCAGATGGAAGCCGCCCTGGCGCTCGGGATGTCCCGGGGGCAGGCCATACGGAAGGTTATCCTTCCGCAGACCTTCAAGATAATTCTGCCCCCCGTGGGGAACGAGTTTATCGCCCTCCTGAAGGACTCTTCGCTGGTGTCCATCCTGGCGGTTTCCGATCTACTCCGCCGTGGCCGGGAGTTCGCGTCGACATCGTTTCGCTACTTCGAGGCCTACACCGTGGTTGCCCTGGTCTATCTTGTGATGACCCTCTTCTTCTCGAAGCTGGTCGCAGTAATGGAGGAGCGTCTTGAGCGCGGCGGAAATTAGCAGCCAGGGAATTACCGAACGACCCCGGGTCCGGATAACCGACGCGGTCAAAGATTTCGGCGAGGTTCAAGCGCTTCGGGGGGTTAGCCTGGACGTGCCCCAGGGAGCGGTGGTGCTGGTTATCGGCCCTTCCGGGAGCGGTAAGAGCACGCTGCTCCGGTGCGTAAACCGCCTGGAAACGCTTACCGGCGGGCAGATCTGGATAGACGACGAGTCGGTCACCGATTCCCGGTCGGACATTCGGCGGATCCGGGAGGAGGTCGGCATGGTCTTCCAGCAGTTCAACCTCTTTTCTCACCTTACGGCGCTGGAGAACGTCACTCTGGCCCCCCGGACGGTAAAGGGCATACCCAAGGCAAAGGCAGAACCCCGGGGCAAAGAGCTTCTTGAACGGGTCGGGCTGGCGGACAAGGCGGATGTCTACCCGAACCAGCTCTCCGGGGGACAACAGCAGCGGGTCGCGATAGCCCGGGCTCTGGCGATGGACCCGAAGGTGATGCTCTTCGACGAGCCCACCTCGGCCCTCGACCCGGAGATGATAAAGGAGGTCCTCGACGTTATGCTCGCCCTCGCGCAGGACGGCATGACGATGATGGTCGTTTCCCACGAAATGGGATTCGCCAAGGCCGCGGCGGACACCGTCGTGTTTATGGACGAGGGCCTGGTAGTCGAAAGCGGTCCGCCGGACGTTCTCTTTTCGAATCCGACGGAGCCCCGAACCCAACGCTTCTTGGAGCATATTCTCTAATGTCAGATAATTGGAAAGACGTATACCGAACGATCTCGGCGATAAACAGCCGGGATCAATTTTGGGCTGGTCTCGCGATGATTCTTCTGCCCGCCGTCGCCCTCTACGGCGCCTACGTGGCGGCGACGGAGACGGTGGAGGAAGTGACCGGGCCGACCTGGGTCGCCCCCGCAATTTTCGTCTTTGCCGCGATTCTTCTCGGGGGAAAGTACGGTTGGCGTTTCTACACCGCACGAACGAATTCGCCTTCGGTCTTGAGCGGACAGGTGCTCCACAAACCGTCCCGCCTCAAGAGCATGACGGGATTCAGCCGCCGAGGAAGCTCGGTGAGTATCCACATCAACGTCGAGTCGGCTAAGACCCTCACCGAGGAGGGGCTCGGGGAAGATATCCCGAACCGTTTGGGTAAGCAGGAGGTCCGGTGCAAGAAGACCATCTGGTCTGAGCTCCC
>CAYPUT010000184.1:3874-6301 GCA_964413945.1 uncultured Spirochaetaceae bacterium | reverse complement strand
AAGTAACCGGCGCCTGGCCCAACGGGTCGGAGGATGATGTGGCAAGGGCCATCGAAGCGGCGCAGGCTGCCTTTCCCGCCTGGAGGGCGACTCCTGCCGTCCACCGGGGCGACCGCTTCTTGTCGCTCTTGGCGGCTATGGACCGCCGCCGGGAGGAGATTGCCCGCCTCATCACCCTCGAGAACGGCAAGACGCTAAAGGACTCCCGGGCGGAAGTTCAATCTTCCGTCCGGGAGATGCAGCATCAGGTCGGGGAAGGGGTCCGGATGCTCGGACGTACCCACCCTTCTACCAAGCCCGATGTCCTCGCCTACGAAAAGCGGGAGCCTCTCGGGGTCGTCGGCATCATCTCTCCCTGGAACTTCCCCTTCAACGTCCCCTGCCGAAAGGTAACCCCGGCCCTGATGGCCGGAAACAGCTGCATTCTAAAGCCCTCGGGCCTGACCCCGGGGGTCGCGGCCCTGTTTGCCGAGCTCTTCGAGGAGGCCGAGTTCCCACCCGGAGTCTTTAACGTCGTCTTCGGAGGCGGGTCGAAGGTCGGAAACGCCCTGGTTCAGGCACCGGAAGTCCGGGCCATCAGCTTTACCGGCTCTACCGAAATCGGCAAGCACATCCATGCAGTCTCCGCCCCGAGCATGACCAGAACGCAGTTGGAGATGGGGGGAAAGAACCCCCTGGTTGTCCTTGGCGATGCGGACCTCGACGCCGCGGCGGAGGCCGCGGTAACCGCCGGCTACGCCTGCGCCGGACAGTGGTGCACCGCGACGAGCCGGGTAATCGTCGAGGCCTCAATCGCCGAGGAGCTAACCGAGCGCATTCTCGCCGGGGTGGCGAAGCTGAGGGTCGGCAACGGCCTCGACGAGTCGATGACGATGGGGCCTGTATGCGGCATCAAGCAGGTAGAGACCATTTCGGACTACCTAAAGATCGGCCGTAAAGAGGGAGCCGTCGTGGCGGCCGGGGGCGAGCGTCTTTCGGGGCCTGCGTACGACCGGGGCTGCTTTATCGCCCCCACCGTCTTTACCGGAGTGACGCCGGAGATGACGATCGCCCGGGAGGAGATCTTCGGTCCCGTGTTGGCGGTTATTCCGGTGGCTGGTTTCGACGAGGCCGTGCGAGTCGCGAACAACGTCGACTTCGGCCTGACCTCCTCGGTCTACACCCGGGACATAGAGAAGGCCATGCGATTCGTCGACCGGATCGAAACCGGCATGGTCCACGTAAACATCATGACCGCCCACCGGGAGCCCGCCTTCTCCTTCGGAGGCGTCAAGGACTCCGGCTTCGGCCTTCCCGAGGCGGGGCAAAGCGGCATCGAGTTCTTTACCGAGCACAAGGTGGTGTACGTGGGGTATTGAGGGGGGGCGAGATCCGAGCTGCCGGTCGGCAACGGTGCGTGTTATACTTAAGAAAGAGGCGTTGTCATGGGAGAGCAAGTACGAGAGAAGATCCGCCTAACCTACCGCGAATACCGTCACTTCCCGGATGATGGGAAGCGGCACGAGATTATCGACGGAGATCATTACGTGTCCCCCTCACCGAATACCCGCCATCAAGCTGCGTCGCGGTGGATCCAGATGCAGCTCTTCCGGCAGATCGAAGAGATCGGCACGGGCTACGTTGTCAACGCGCCGATGGATGTGGAGCTGACCGACTACGACATCGTGCAGCCGGATATCATCGTGGTAGCCGAATCCCGTCGCCTGGTAATCAAACCGGTGCGGGTGATCGGAGTCCCCGACTTGCTCGTTGAGATCCTCTCACCTTCGAATCCCAAGCACGACCGGGAACTAAAGTTGGCGCTCTACGAGCGGGTGCAGGTTCCGGAGTACTGGATCGTGGACACCGGGGCCCAAGTAGTAGATCGCTATTCCCTCGTTGAAGGCCGATACGGTGAACCCCGGCGGGAGACCAAGAGCATCGACTACCGACGCCTCGAAATGTCCGCCGTGGTCGACCTGAATCGGGTCTGGATGGCGCTTTAGATAACGGTTAGGGTCGCGGTTTTGCCCCAACGACCCTCGTCGGCTCCAGACATCCGGAGCCGGCAGCCTACCACACAACCGGAACCAGACCGTATTCCGCAAACCGGCCGTCTTTGCTAACTACCTGAGCCCCGAGTTCGGCGGCGGTTGCCAAGATCATCCGGTCGGCGGGGTCGGCGTGGATGTCGGGAAGCTCGACCGACCGACGGGCTATTCTCTCGTCGACTGGGAGTACCTGGAATCGGGGGTCCCGGTTTGTTGCGGTAACGAAGGAGGCCGGCGGGACGGTAAGCTCCAGCCGGCCTTTCTTGACCAGCATAAACAGCTCCCAGACGCTGATCGCGGAAATAAGAAGGTGAGGCCCCGCTTCTTCCACGGCGCTCCGAGCGGCCTGCGAAAGCTCCTCAGGTGCTGCAAGGAGCCAGATCCACGCATGGGTGTC
>CAYPUT010000184.1:0-3864 GCA_964413945.1 uncultured Spirochaetaceae bacterium | reverse complement strand
GGTAAGCTCCAGCCGGCCTTTCTTGACCAGCATAAACAGCTCCCAGACGCTGATTGCCGAAATAACCAGTTGCCTGTGACCTGGAGCGTTTTCCACAGCCGTCCGCGCGGCGGTGGAAAGCTCCTCAGGTGCTGCAAGGAGCCAGATCCACGCATGGGTGTCCAAAAGGATCACGGGCCGGGAGTATTCGCCGCCACCGACGATTCCCAGGTGTCCTCGCCGACCGGCTCGGTTGGGTCGGTGTACCGGACGAGGGCCCCCCGGAGGGCGCCGACAGCAGCATCCCCATCTTCGGAGTACGGGACAATCCTAGCCACCGGCCGCCCCTTGTCACTGACAACCAGCGTTTCCCCCGCTTCGACTTCCCGGAAGTACTCGAAGGCTTTTGGTTTGAACTTGGACTTCGGTATTTCTATCATAGATTATAGTCTATAGGCCATGGTCCTATAAGTCAACGTCGATAGTTGAGAAACCGGGCGGTTCAGTTTGGATCTACTCGGTCCAATCCTCGAGTCGAAGCGTAGGTACACGGGCGAACTCTTTCCGATTGTTGGTCACGATAACCATTTCTTCTGCTCTGGCTTGTGCCGCCATAAGCAGATCGTAGGGACCGATCAAGTTTCCTCCCTGTTTGAGTACGAAGCGTATATCTCCGAAGCTCCGAGCATGATCCTCTGTGAAAGGGAGTACGTTGATGTTCCCGGACAGAAGAGTATCAATAACGTTCCGATTCTCTCCGGGGTGCTTGCTGTTTTGCGCACCGTAGTACAACTCGGCAACGGCTATGCTGCTTATCCAACATTGGTCTGCTTGTAGACTGTCGACTCGTTGTTTGATTCTTTCGTTCTTCCGGTGAAGCATGAAGACCCAGATGTTGGTATCAATCAAATAGCGCTTCATCTATACCGTCATCTTTCGGTTGCTCTCGACCATCGTTCATGAAATCGTCGCTTACCGGCGGCAACGAATCCAACACGTCGCCTAAAGTCTTCTTCAGCGGCGTAATGACAATCTGATTCCCACGCTGCTCCACCAGCGCATCCCCTTCGCTGACTTCAAAGTCGCCAGGAATACGGACCGCTTTGCTGTTGCCATTCTTGAATATCTTGGTGCGTCTCCGGTCTCTCACAACTCAAGTGTACACACACGATGTACACATATCAAGCCGCCCCAAGTTCGATCCGCAATCGCTTCCGAGTGACGTTAAAGAGGACGGTGAACGCACCCCTGTCGTGGGGGATTGCCATGACAACTCTCCCAGAATCCGATATCGAGAACGAGGCTCTAATGGCGTCTGCAAGTTTGGTCAGGAAGATTTCATTTGAGCCTGCACAGGCCGCAGAATGATATAGAAGGCAAACTCGCTCTCTATGAGGCCGCGGACTCGGGGCCCGCGTTTTCGCAGCCCCGGACCACTAATGGGCGCTGACGGGCTTGAACCGCCGACATCTTGCTTGTAAGGCAAGCGCTCTCCCAGCTGAGCTAAGCGCCCGAAAGAGTTTGACCGAATGGAAGCTACCACGCGGTTTCCCAGGTGTCAAGAAAAGCCTCAAGATGGTATCTTAAGGTAAATACCATGGCAGAGAAGCTACAGAAGATACGCAACATCGGCATTGTTGCACACATCGATGCCGGCAAGACCACGACCACCGAACGGATCCTCTTCTACACCGGCAAGAGCCACCGAATCGGCGAGGTCGACGACGGCGAGGCAACCATGGACTGGATGACCCAGGAGCAGGACCGGGGCATCACCATAACCTCCGCCGCCACCACCTGCTTCTGGCAGGACCATCAGATAAACATTATCGATACCCCGGGGCACGTCGACTTTACCGCCGAGGTGGAGCGCTCGCTTCGGGTCCTCGACGGCGCGGTGGGCATCTTCGACGCCGTCGGTGGCGTCGAGCCCCAGTCGGAGACCGTCTGGCACCAGGCCGACCGGTACCAGGTTCCCCGGATCGTCTATATCAACAAGATGGACCGCATCGGGGCGGACTTCTTCGGCGCCATCGACGAGATCCGGGAGAAGCTCGCGGCGAACCCCGTGGTCGTCGCCCTTCCGATCGCCTCGGAGCAGCGCTTCGGCGGCACCATCGACCTTATCACCATGGAGGAGCTCCGGTGGGACTCCACGGCCCTCGGGGCCCAGTACCAGCGCCTCCCGATTTCCGAAGAGTGGCAGGAGCTCGCCGACGAGTGGCGGGAGAAGCTCCTCGACGAGCTCTCGGCGCATTCGGATGATCTTACCGAGCTTATCCTCGAGGGGAAGGAGATCCCCCCGGCGACCCTCGATTTAATCGTCCGGGACCTGACCGTAAGCCGGGCGGCCGTGCCGGTCCTCTGCGGCGCGAGTCTCAAAAACATCGGGGTCCAACCCCTCCTCGACGCGGTCTTGAAGTACCTTCCGGCTCCCGAAGAGCTTCCCCCGATCGAAGGCGTCCACCCGAAGAAAGAAGAGCCGGTTCAGGTCGAGCGCAGCGTCGAGGGTCCCCCGGTGGGCCTGGTCTTTAAGATCCAGAGCGAGCGAGAGGCCGGGGACCTCTGTTTTGTCCGCATGTACTCCGGGGCCATCAAGGCCAACACCGCGGTTTTTAACGTCGACAAGAAAAAGCGGGAGCGCGTCCTTCGGCTTATGCGCCTCCACGCCAACCGGACCGAGCAGCTCGACCAGCTCAAAGCCGGGGACATCGGCGCCATCATCGGCTTCAAGGCCGCCCAGACCGGGGACACCATCGGGAGCGAAGGCTACCCGGTTATTCTCGAGCGGATGGACTTTCCCGAGCCGGTTATCTCGGTTGCCATCGAGCCGGGGACGCTGTCGCAGAGGGAGAAGCTCAAGGAGGTCCTCGCCATCCTCGGCAAGGAGGACCCTACCTTCTCCACCCGGGAAGACGCCGACACCGGGGAGCTCGTCATCTCCGGCATGGGAGAGCTTCACCTCGAGGTTCTCGTTACCCGGATCGTCGATGACTACAAGGTAAACGCCAAGGTGGGCAATCCCCAGGTTACCTACCGGGAGTCCATCGGCAAGGAGGCGACCCACACCGAGAAGTTCCACCGTGTCCTCGCGGGAAAGGAGAACGACGCCACCCTTACCGTTACCGTCCGTCCCCGGGAACGGGGTGCGGGCAACAACTTTATCTCTCACATCTCGAAGAACGACTTACCGGAGAACCTCATCGAAGCCGCCCGGCGGGGGGTCGAGGGCTCCTTCGGCTCGGGCATCGTCTTCGGCTACCCCGCCATCGACATCGAGGCCGAGCTGCTCTCCGCGGTCTACAACGAGACCACCTCCACCGAGTTCGCTTTTGAGGCCGCCGGAGCCCTCGGCTTCGACAACGCCTGCCGCGCCGCCGACCCCTATCTTCTCGAGCCGGTCATGAAGATAGACGTCATGTGCCCCAAGGAGTTCTTAGGCGATGTGATCAGCGGCATTACCATGCGCGGCGGCCTGGTCCAAGGCATCGAATCCCGGGCCGCGGTGGAGCACATCATGGCCGAGTCGCCCTTACGCGCCATGTTCGGCTACTCCACCGCGCTCCGGAGCACCACCCAGGGCCGGGGCACCTACTCGATGGAGTTCTCCCACTTCGCCCGGAAGCAGGATAAATAGGCAGCGTCCCCGCCGGCGGGATCCCCCGACCACCCCATAGTCATAGTGCAAGACACCCCTGGGGTACACCCGCCCAGGTGCTTCGCCGTAAGAACGCCAGGCACACCTGGTCGGCCGTCCCCCCGTTGTCAGGTGGCAATCTCCGACTATGGGGTGGTCGCGTGACGCCGCACCGGTTGCAGGGTGGGTCGGTTTTTGCGGGGCGGGGTCGGGCCACTTCGGGGTTCCGTCCGGCTCTTCGCGCCGGA
>CAYPUT010000183.1:0-6535 GCA_964413945.1 uncultured Spirochaetaceae bacterium | reverse complement strand
GGGATAAAGACGAGGTCCTTGATCGCGAGCTTCGAGGCGTACTCCTCGGAGTCGGCGACGACGGCGTCGAAACGTGCCTCAGAGTAGCCGACGAGGTCCATCTTGTTGACCGCGATGACGATGTGGGAGACCCCGAAGAGGGAGAGGATAAACAGATGCCGCTTGGACTGCTCGACGAGGCCCTGGCGGGCGTCGAGAAGGACGATGGCGACCTCCGCCCGGGAGGCGCCGCCGACCATATTGGCGAGGTATTCGGCGTGTCCCGGGACGTCGGCGAGGATGATTTTCCGGTTCCGGCGGTGGAAATAGCGGTAGGCGACGTCGATGGTGATGCCCTGGTCGCGTTCCGCCTTGAGGCCGTCGGTTAAGAAGGCGAGGGCCGTCTTCTCGAGACCCCGGCCGCTACTCGCCCGGAGGGCCTCACCGACCTGGTCCTCCCGGAGGTGCCCGCTGTCAAGAAGCAGACGCCCTAAGAGGGTGCTCTTGCCGTCGTCGACGCTCCCGACGGCAACGATCCGCAGAATCTGCTCCGGGGCACCCATTAGAAATAGCCCTCCCGTTTGCGGTCTTCCATGGCGCTCTCGCTCGCCGCGTCGTCGGCCCGGCCGGAACGCTCGGAGCGCCGGGAGTGGAGGATATCCTCGATGATCTCCCGGACCGATGCCGCGGAATTCGGGTCGGCGCCGGAACAGAGGAGGTCTCCGACGGTCCGAAAGCGCACCTTCCGGCGTTCGGGGGTCTCCCCGGATTCCAACGGCAGGTGCTCCGAAACCGGGAGCAGAATCCCATCCCGCTCGATAACCTCGCGGGGGTGGCTAAAGTAGAGGGAGGGAACCTCGAGCTCTTCTGCCTCGATGTAGCGCCAGACGTCGAGCTCGGTCCAGTTGCTCAAGGGGAAAATGCGGTAGTGTCCTCCGGCCTCCGGGGAGGCGACGTAGTCCTGCCGGAGCTCCGGCCGTTGGCGCAGGGGGTCCCAGGCGCCGTCGGGGCGCCGGGGGGAGAAGACGCGCTCTTTGGCCCGGGCCTTCTCCTCGTCCCGGCGGCCGCCGGCGAGGGCGGCGTCTATCGAGAGCTCGGCGATGGCGTCGAGGAGGGTTACCGATTGGAGGCGGTTCCGGCTGGGGCTCTCCGGGGGCGGAGGGGCCACCCGGCCGGAGCGGATCGAGTCTTCCACCGACCGGACGATGAGGGTCGCCCCCACAGAGGCGAGGTAGCGGTCCCGGAAAGCGAGGAGCTCGGGGAAGTTGTGCCCGGTGTCGATGTGGAGGACGGGTATGGAAAGGCCAGAGCGGTCGCCAGGGCCGGGCCGGGTCCCGAGGGCTTTCCGGGCAAGGTGGAGGAGCACCACCGAGTCCTTTCCCCCGGAGAAGAGGATGGCCGGGTTGGAGAACTGCTCGACGGTTTCCCGGATGATGTAGAGGCTCTCGGCCTCGAGCTCGTCACGCGAGGTAAGCATAGACGGTGTCGATAAGGCCGGCGGGCGCGCCGGGGCGGAAGGCGACCAAGGGGGGGAGGAGAAGCTCGACCGGGTCGAAGGCGACGCCGTGTGCCGCATGGTCGGTGACGGTTCCCCCGGCGGCCAGGAGCACTGCGGCGCCGGCAGCGCAGTCCCAGACCTTGGTCGAGGTAAAGCGGGGGTAGCAGTCGGCTATTCCTTCGGCGGCGGCGCAAAACTTGGCGCTGCTCCCGAGGGGATACTCCTTGACCCGGAGGCCCGCGGCGTCGAGGCGCCGGAGGAACCCGGCGGTATCCTCTGTACCGTGGCTCCGGCTGACTGCGATAACCGCCGGCGCTGGGGACGGGGCTCCGGACTGGGCCGCCGCACCGGCCGAGGCGCCGGGCCGAGGGAACGGGCGGGGCACCCAGTGTGCCGGGACCGTCTCGGGTGCGTTAGTCTGTTGACCGCGGCCGAGTTTTGCGGTCGGGTCCAGGGAGGCGTGGTCGACCCGCCAGGCGCCGTGGCCGACCACCCCGGCGTAGAGGCGGTCGAAGGCCGGGAGGTAGACGACCCCGAGGATGGGTTGGCGGCCCTGCAGGAGGGCGACGTTTACCGTGTACTCCGGGAGCCCTTTGACGAACTCCTTGGTGCCATCGAGCGGGTCGACGGCCCACCAGGGGGCTTCGGGGTCGGTGTCGCCGCGGTCGGAAACTCCCGCCGCCCGGCGGCGGTCCCAGAGCTCCTCGGCGACGAAGGGCCAGGCCTGGCCGCCCTCCCGGAGGACCGCGAGGATTGCCTCTTCGGCCTGCTTGTCGGCCTCGGTAACCGGGGTGCCGTCGTGCTTAGTCTCCGGCGACGCGTCCCCGGCGCGGACAACCTCGAGGATGGTGTCGCCCCCGGCGAGGGCGGCTTTGACGGCGGTGTAGAGGGATGTTAGTACGTTTGGTTTATTCATATTGCTTGACTTTTCTGTTAGTCCGCGATAGTTACTACTGCACATAGGTATGGAGCATCACCCGAGCTTTTTCAATACCGGCAGCGTTGTCTGGGATTTAAAGAGCTCCGATAAATACGATGCGATACGGGAGGTCGTTTCCCGCTCGCCCCTCTTCGAAAGCCTTCCGGGTCTCGACCTGGAGGACTTTGCCGACCGAGTAATCGCCCGGGAGCGAATCCAGTCAACCGGTTTCGGCCACGGAGTCGCGGTGGCTCACGGTCGGACCTACCAGGTCGAGGGTTCCCACGTTTGTCTCGGCGTGTCCAGGAAGGGCATCGATTTCCAGGCGATAGACGGAGAACCGGTCTACCTCTTGTTTATTGTTGCCAACCATCCCGACCTCCAGACCGACTACCTTTCCATTCTTTCGACGCTTGTCTCGATTGTCCGCAACCAGTCGATGCGGGGGGAGCTTCTCGCGTGCATTACCGGAGAAGAGCTCGAGTACAAGCTCCTAAACGCCATAGAGAGCATCTACGAGCAGTCGCGGGGCAAGCAGAACGCTCTGCGACGCGCCTGAGCCGAGGTCCACACCATGATTTCCATCGACGAGCTGTACTGGGAAGAGAAAGTCTTCTTCGCCGGCTGCCTGAAAGGGATAATCCTGATCGACGGAGCTGTCGACGACGAAGAGATAGCCGGGGTCGACGCGATCCGGGACGAAGACAGGTTCGACGACCTGGATGAGGCGTTGGAGACCTTCGAGGAAGAGATGCGGAAAAGCGAGGCGGAGGATTTCCTGTGGCGAAAGGCGGCGGGGGTAGCGCGCCCGGAGGCCCGGGAGCTGATTCTCTCCCGGATACGCTACATTGCCCTTCGTGATGGATACGCCAAGGACGCGGAGGAGCACTTCCTCGGCAAGCTGCGAGCGGTCTGGGGCCTGGAAGTGTAGGTTAGGACCGGGGTTCCCGGCAGAAAGTCTAGGTCAGCGCCCGGAAGTCCAGGGTCGCGAAGAGGTCCTCTTCGGTTTCGGGGCGTCGGATCTGGATGACCGATCCGTCGGGGCGTAGCAACAGCTCGCCGCTCCGGAGCTTTCCGTTGTAGTTAAAGCCCATCGAATGCCCGTGGGCGCCGGTTTCGTGAATAACCACTAAGTCACCCACTTCCACCTCCGGCAGCATGCGGTCGATGGCAAACTTGTCGTTGTTTTCGCAGAGGCTCCCGGTAACGTCGTAGAGCTCCGTCGGGGGATCGTTTTCCTTCCCCATCACCGTGATGTGATGGTAGGCGCCGTACATGCCCGGGCGCATCAGGTTGGCCATGGTCGCGTCGAGACCGAGGTAGCTCTTATAGGTCCGCTTGACGTGCTGAACCCGGCTGACGAGATAGCCGTAGGGGCCGGTCACAACCCGGCCGTTCTCCATGACGATCCGCAGGGGGTCGAGGCCGGCGGGGACGACGACGCGCTCGTAGGCCGCCTTGATGCCGTCCGAGACGTAGCGGTAGTCCACCGGCTTGTCTTCCGGCCGGTAGGGAATGCCGATCCCACCCCCCAGGTTGACGAACTCCATCCGAATGCCGAGCTGCCCTTTAATCTCCGCCGCCAACTCGAAGAGGAGAACCGCCGTTTCGACGAAGTAGTCGGGGTTGAGCTCGTTGGAGGCCACCATGGTGTGGAGGCCGAAGCGCGTGGCACCGAGGTCCCGGGCTTTTGCGTAGCCGTCGATAATCTGCCGGCGGGTAAAGCCGTACTTGGCCTCTTCCGGGTGCCCGATAATGGCGTTTCCCTTCTTGAGGGAGCCGGGGTTATAGCGCATGCAGATGAGCTCGGGCATGCCGACGTTCTCGTGGAGGTAGCCGATGTGGGAGACGTCGTCGAGGTTGATGATAGCCCCGAGGTCGGCGGCGCGGCGGTACTCCTTCGCCGGGGTATCGTTGGAGGTAAACACAGTTTCCTCCCCGGAGACCCCAAGGCGCTCCATAAGGGCCAGCTCGCTGCCGGAGCTGCAGTCGTAGCCCATTCCTTCTTCGGCGACAATCCGGAGGATGTGCGGGTTCGGGAGGGCCTTTACCGCATAGAAATTCTTGAAGCCGCCGGGCTTGCCGTCGGTCCCGGGTACCCAGTCGAAGGCCGCGTACATCTTCCGGGCGTTGTCCCGGATAGCCGCCTCGTCGTAGATGTGAAAAGGGGTCGGGTACTTCGTCGCGACGTCCTCGAGGAAGTCTCCGGTGAAGGGAAGGGTCTTGCCGGCGGAACCGCCAGCAGCCGGCCCCCGGCCGGCGGTTGCTGTCTCGGTGCTATGGCTACTCATCGGGTGAGAAAATATAGTAAAGATCGGCGCCGGGGTCTACGGGCCGGGGCCTGCGTGCCGGCGTCCATGCGGGCGTCCGGGGGTGGAAGCTACCGCCCTACCCCGGAATAGGCGAAGCCGAGCTCCCGGGCGCGGTCGGCGTCCATGACGTTCCGGGTGTCGAGGATGATGTTCCCGGCCATGGCGTCCCGGGCACGCAAGAGGTCGAGATTCCGGTACTCGTTCCACTCGGTCATGACGACGACGGCTTCGACGCCGCGGAGGGCTTCGAACTCGTCCTCGTGGTAGTGGAGCCCATCGCCGAAGAGGAGGCGGAAGTTGGCGAGGGCCTTCGGATCGTGGACGTGGACCACGGCCTTCTCTCCGACGAGCTTTTCGACCATCGAAATGGCCGGGGATTCCCGGACGTCGTCGGTCTCGGCCTTGAAGGCGAGGCCCAAGACCGCGATCGGCTTGCCTTCGAGGTCGCCGAGGAGGCCCTTGAGCTTGTCGGCCATCCGCGTCTTTTGGTACTCGTTGGCGTCGATAACCTCTTTGATGACACTCATATTGACGCCGTACTTGTCGCCGGTGGACGCGATGGCCCGGGTGTCCTTGGGAAAGCAGCTGCCGCCGTAGCCGGGCCCCGGGTGGAGAAACTTCGGGCTGATGCGGCCGTCCATCCCCATGCTCCGGGCGATGGTGTGGATATCCGCGCCGACGGCCTCGGCGAGATTCGCCATCTGGTTGATAAAGGTGATTTTGGTCGCGAGAAAGGCGTTGCTTGCGTACTTGATGAGCTCGGCGGTTTCCAAGGTGCACCAGACGAAGGGGACGTGGATGAGGTTGAGGGCCCGGTAGACATCCTGGAGGTACTCCTTGGCGGTCTCGGTTTCGCAGCCGAGGACGATGCGGTCCGGGTGGAAGAAGTCCTGGACGGCTTTGCCTTCTCGCAAGAACTCCGGGTTGGAGACGACGTCGAAGGCCGCCTCGGGATTTCGGGCCTCGATAAGCCCCTTGATCCACCGATTCGTCCCGACGGGGACCGTAGACTTGGTAACGATGACGGTGTAGCGGGTCAAGTTATCGGCGATGGAGTTGGCGGCGGTCTGTATCTGGGAGAGGTCCGCCTCGCCGCTGGTCTTCGGCGGGGTCCCCACCGCGAGAAAGACGATGTCGGACTTCTTGACCGCCTCGGAGACGTCGGTGGAAAAGGAGAGGCGCCCGGACTGGAGGTTCCGGTCGAGATACTCGTCGAGGCCGTGCTCGTAGATGGTCGGCTCGCCGTGGTTCAGCTTGTCGACGATCGACTTGTTTATGTCCACCCCGGTTACGTAGTTGCCGAAGTCCGCGAGACCGACCGAGGTTACCAGTCCAACGTATCCCGTTCCGATTACCGTTATCTGTTTTGCCATAGTGTATCCTTACTGTAATTTACTCTTCGTTTATCCCTAGGTCGACCTCTCGAGGCGGCACCTTGAAGCGGATGCCGTAGAGGTCGGTGTTCGTAAATTCGATTGCCCCCCGGGCTCCCTGCCGGGTTCCGAGGAGCAAGAGCCCGAGGCCGTTTCCGGATATCAGTGTGTTTTCGATCCGGACGTCGAAGGGCCGGGTCGTCTCGTCGAATCGCCGGAGCTGAAACATAACCCCGGCGCCGGCGTTGTCGGTGATGATTGAATCGCGAACCACGCAGTTTACGAAACGCTCGTCGGCGCGGTTCGGCTCGAAGTCGATTCCCGCCATCGGGAGGTGTCCCCGAGTCGCAGAGAGGACGCAGCGCTCTATCAACAGGTTCTCCGCCGAGATAACGCTGACTCCCTGGCGGTGCTGATCCCGGATGGTGAGGTCTACGAGGTGGACGTCCCGGCT
>CAYPUT010000182.1:0-6587 GCA_964413945.1 uncultured Spirochaetaceae bacterium | reverse complement strand
GGGGGCTTGCGGATCGACCCGATCGTCGAGTTCGTCGAGGTATCGGCCCTCTCGTTCATGATGACCTGGAAATGCGCCCGGTCCCGGATTCTCTTCGGCGGCGGGAAGGGGGGGCTCAAAACGACCCCCGACTACTACAAGAGCGACAAGATCGATACCTTCGACACCCTGGCGAACTTCGGCCGGGCGCTCTTTCTGGTTACCGGTCCCTTCCGGGACGTACCGGCAGGGGATGTCGGCTGCGGCCCTCAGGAGGTCGGCAACATGTTCGAAGGGTTCAAGAGCGCCCTTCGGGACCTGGCCCTGATGGCCTACGGGGTCAAGCACGGGGCGACCCTTTTCGGAAACCGAGTGGTCTCGGCGACCGAAGCGCGGCACATCTTGATAGACGGCTTCGGAATTGACTATCAGGACCGGGAGGCGATGCGGGAATTGGTCTTTAGCGAACGCTACCTGGAGCTGGTTGCCGCGGCCCACATTACCGGCAAACCCTTTATGGGTATTGCGGCCCGGGGGGGTGCAACGGGGCGGGGCCTCCTCTACAGCCTTCTCGCGGTGGTTACCCGGCTCCACCTCGACGGCCGATGGGAGTCGTCGGAGCCTCTCGACGCCTCGGAGAGGGAGCTCTTGAACGGCATGGCCGCCTACACCGAGGACGTTATTAGCACCGAGGGAGGCGCTCCTGCGGTTCCGGAAGAGAGATGGAGGGAGAGCACCGCCTACCGCAAGCTCCTCTCCGGAAGGCGAGTGGTCATCCAGGGTTCCGGAAAGGTCGGCGGTTCCCTCCTGGCGGAGCTCGAGCGCTTCGACGTCAACCTTATCGCGATAGCCGACAAGGACGGCGCCGTCCTGGGGGACCGGATTCCCATTTCCGAGCTCCTGATCCACGTTCGGAAAACCGGGAGCGTGGTGGGATTCGAAACCGGTGTAACGCGGACGATTCACGGCGCCTCGGAGGCCACCGAGATTCTCGAGCTTGCCTGCGACATCCTCGTCCCTGCGGCCCTGGAGAACGCCATCACGGCAAAGAACGCGCCTCGCGTCGAGGCCCGGGTTGTCCTCTGCGGGGCCAACGGTCCCAACACCTCCAAGGCGGAGCGGATTCTCTTCGAACGGGGCGTCGTCGTCCTGTACGACTTCCTCGCCAACGGCGCCGGGGTAATAGCCTCCTACTTCGAGTGGCTCCGGAACCTGGCGCAACGGCTGGCGTACGAGGCCGAAACCATCCGCCACGAGGACTTCTCCCTCGACAGCATGGACCCCTACATCATGCCGGAGTTCCGCCGGCGGATCAAAGAAACCCTCACAGAGACCGAGGGCGAGGCGGTCACCGCGAAATGGAACGCGTTGATAAGGGATATCATGTTCTCCGCGGTAAACGACGACTACAACGCCGGCCGGGCGGAGGGCGTCTCGATGAAGATCGCCGGCTACCGGAGCGCCATCTCCCGGGTTCTGGTAGCGCTGCTTCTCAAACAGGACCCCCAAGAACGAGAGGCCCGATGGGCCGAGATCAGCGACACAACCCGGGCCTACCTCGAGCCCTACTTCGTGCACCCCGAGGCGATCCTCTTCCACGAGAGCCCGGAGGAGCTGTATCGAGAGCTGCAGGACGCCTATGGAACATGACTACGCCTCTCGTCCCCGGGAGAGCACCGGACTCCCTCATTTGGACGAGGTCCTCGACGGGCTTCGGGCCGGGGACAACGTCGTCTGGCGTCTCGACAGCATCGCCTACTACAAGCCCTTTACCCGGGCCTTTCTGGACTACGCGAAATCGCAGTCTCGGAAGGTCGTCTATTTCCGGTTCGGGGGACACGACGCGGTGCTCCCGGAAGACGACGACGTCATCATCCAACGGAACAACCCGACCCTCGGCTTCGAGCACTTTATTACCGCGATCCACCGGACCATCCGAGACGTCGGTGTCGGAGGCTATTTTGTCTTCGACGCCTTATCCGACTTAAGCGAAACCTGTTACAGCGACCGGATGATCGGTAACTTCTTCCAGCTAACCTGCCCCTACCTTCTCGGGCTGGACACGGTAGCCTATTTTGCCCTCTACCGGCACCGCCATTCCTACCACGCGGCTATTCCCATCTACGAGACCACCCAGGTGCTCTTGGATGTCTACAACTACCAAGAGCGTTTCTACGTTCAACCGGCGAAGGTCTACGGCCGGGAAAGAGCCTCTCATTTTTCGGTCTTTCGGTGGGACGATGCCGATTTCTCCCGGGTAGACACCAGCACCGAGATCGCCGCCGTGATGGAATCCTCCCCCTGGGGAGGATTGCGCTCCGCGAGCTACCGCATGGTGGGGCTCTGGGACAAGACCTTTATGCGGGCCGAGACGGTATTGGAGGCTATCGCCGCGGGGGAGGCTCCGGCGTCCCGGGCCGACGCCTCCTTCCGGGAGCTCATCCGTCTGATCATTCCGCATGAAGAGCGGATGATGGCCCTGGCGATCCGGTACCTTACGATTGAGGACCTCATCACCGTGTGGAAGCACATGATCGGCACCGGGATGATCGGCGGAAAGTCCGTCGGTATGCTCCTTGCCCGGGCGATTATCCGGCGGGACCTTCCCGAGCTCGCCGGGAAGCTCGAGCCCCACGACTCCTTCTTTATCGGGTCCGACGTCTTCTACACCTTCCTCGTGAACAACCACTGTTGGTGGGACCGGCAGCGGCAGAAGGACCCGGAAGCCTTTTTGACGGGCCTCGAGGAGGTTCGAAACAAGATCCTCGGCGGCACCTTCCCGGACTACATCGTCCGGCGATTCGAGGACATGCTCGAGTACTTCGGCCACGCGCCGATCATCGTCCGATCGAGCAGCCTCCTCGAAGACAACTTCGGTAACGCTTTCTCGGGGAAGTACGACTCGGTCTTCTGCCCCAATCAGGGGTCCCCGAAGGAACGGTTGGATAGCCTCCTCGACGCCATCCGGACGGTCTACGCGAGCACCATGAGCGAGGAGGCGCTAACCTACCGTCGACACCGGGGTGTCCTCGACCGGGACGAGCAGATGGCGCTTCTGGTTCAACGCGTCTCCGGTTCGGTCCACGGCGACTACTTCTTTCCCCAGCTCGCGGGGGTTATCTACTCCTTTAACCCCTACGTGTGGAGCCGGGAGATCGAGCCGCGGGCGGGGGTCATGCGGCTGGTGTTCGGTCTCGGTACCCGGGCCGTGGACCGGTGGGACGACGACTACACCCGGGTCGTCGCGCTAAACGCCCCGGAGCGCCGACCGGAGTCCAGCTTCGACGCGGTAAAGCGTCATACCCAGCGGCGGGTGGATGTCTTGGATCTACGGCATAACGAGCCCCTGGGTATTCACTTCCAGGACCTCCTGGCCGACTGCCCGGGCTTGCGCCTCGAGCGGGTCGCGACCCGGGACCGCCGGGCGGAACAGGACGCCCGGGAGAAGAGCGGGCGCTCGTCTCCGCAATGGATTCTTACCTTCGATCCCCTGCTCCGCAACACCGAGATCGTCCAAGATCTGCGAAACATGGCCCGGGTCGTCAGGGACGGCTACGGCACCGAGGTCGATATCGAGTTTACCGCCAATATGATGGGCGACGGGAGCTACAGCATCGATATCGTCCAGTGCCGGCCCTTCCACGGGAGCGCCGGTGCGGAAGAGCCGCTGGGACCAATTCCCAAGGTGTCGGAGGATCAGGTCGTATTGCGGACCTTCGGTGGGGTAATCGGCCCCGGGCGCCGGATAAAGGTAGACCGGATTATCTACGTATCCCCGCAAGCGTATACCGGGCTATCCGAGGCGAAGCGCTACGCCCTGGCGCGGCTTATCGGCAAGGTAGCCAAGCACACCGGGGTTCCGGCGGAGACCCTCATGATGATCGGGCCCGGCCGCTGGGGCAGCAGCACGCCGTCGTTGGGAATACCCGTCTCCTTCAACGAAATCAGCAACGTCTCGGTGCTGGTCGAAGTCGACGCCCTGCACGAGGGCCTCGTTCCGGACCTCTCCTTGGGAACGCATTTCTTCAACGACATGGTGGAGATGAACATGCTCTACCTGGCCCATTTTCTCGCGGGACCGAAGAACCGGCTGAACCGCGGCTTCTTAGAGGAAGCGCCGTCGACCCTATCGCGCCTCGTAGACGACGCCTCCGAGTGGGAAGACGTCGTCAGAGTCATCGACGCGGTCAACGGGGAGATCGTCCTCCAGGCCGACGCCCTCGAGCAGGCGTGTCTGGTCTATACCAGCCCCTGATCGAGCATGGCGTCGGCAACCTTGACGAAGCCGGCGATGTTCGCCCCGGCTACGTAGTCTCCGGCTACCCCGTACTCCTCCGCGGCGTTCGACGTCGCGGTAAAGATGCGGCGCATAATGTCCCGGAGGCGTGAGTCGACCTCTTCGGCGGGCCAAGCGAGGCGCATCGCGTTCTGACTCATCTCGAGACCCGAGGTGGCGACTCCTCCGGCGTTCGCGGCCTTGCCGGGTCCGAAGAGAACTCCGGCACCCTGGAAGGCGGCGACGGCTTCGGGCGTGCTCGGCATGTTGGCCCCTTCGGCGACGACCCGGCAGCCGTTATCCACCAGCGCCTTGGCGTCGGCGGCTTCTATCTCGTTCTGGGTGGCGCTCGGGAAGGCGGCGTCGCAGGGGACAGCCCAGGGTGTCTTGCCGTCGTGGTACTCGCAACCGAAGCGGGTTGCGTACTCCTTGATCCTGCCGCGGCGGACGTTCTTGAGCTCCATCACAAAGTCGAGCTTCTCCTCGTCGATGCCGGCGGGGTCGTAGATAAATCCGCCGGAATCGGAAAAAGTGAGGGGAACCGCGCCGAGCTGGAGGAGTTTTTGCGCGGTAAACTGGGCGACGTTGCCGGATCCGGAAATGACGCACCGCTTACCCTCGAGGCTCTCGCCGGCGGCGCCGAGCATCTCCTGGGCAAAGTAGACGGCGCCATACCCGGTGGCCTCCGGACGAATCAACGAGCCGCCCCACCCGAGGGCCTTCCCGGTCAGAATGCCGGAGAACTCGTTCGCGAGTCGTTTGAACTGCCCAAAGAGGTAGCCGATCTCCCGGCGGCCGACCCCGATGTCCCCCGCGGGAACGTCGGTGTCTTTGCCGATGTGCCGGGCAAGCTCGGTCATAAAGGATTGACAGAAGCGCATCACCTCGGCGTCGGACTTGCCCTTGGGATCGAAGTCGGATCCGCCCTTCCCGCCGCCCATCGCGAGGGTCGTCAGGGAGTTCTTGAAGGTCTGCTCGAAGGCGAGAAACTTTAGAATGCTCAAGTTGACCGTCGGATGCAGGCGGAGACCGCCCTTGTAGGGACCTAAGGCGCTGTTGAACTGTATTCTGAATCCCCGGTTAACCTGGAATTCCCCGGAATCGTCGACCCAGGGCACCCGGAACATGATAACCCGTTCCGGCTCCACCAGGCGCTCGAGAATGCGCTCTTTGCCGTACTCCGGGTGGGCCTCGACGACCGGAGCGAGGGTCTCGAGGACCTCCCGGACCGCTTGGTGGAACTCCCGCTGCCCCGGATCCCGGCGCTCTACCAGATCGATGACCGACGCGATGTAATTCATAATGCCTTCCTTAGAAGACCGAGTATACACGAGGCGGTTTGGTCCGGAAAGATGGGGCTACCGGGTCGGCGTCGCATGTCCCGGCCTTGAACTCCGCATCGCCGGCAAGTACCATTCGCCATGCGGTTGACCGACCACTACGTCCTTGTCGTGGAGGAACGCAAAGTCAAAGGGTACCTCCTAAACGCGAATCACCCCGACGGCGCTCCAAAAGCCCGCTTTTTTCGGGCATTGGGCTATGATGCGCACAGCTGGAGGTCCTTGGTAGAAGAGTTAAAACGACACGCGCGGGACAATGATGCAGCGCACGCCGTTGAGTCTCCCTTCGGAAACAAATACATTGTAGTGGGCCCGCTGCGATCGACTGGGAAGAGTCTGACTGAGTCGCCTGTGGTTTCGGTCTGGATAGCTGAGTCGAGAGCCTCCGAGGCTCGGCTCGTGACCGCTTATCCCGTCCGATAAGGATCGTTATATGAAGGAACACGAGAGAGTAGTGCTGACGACTGACTTGCCTGAGCGCTCTTTGGAAGCCGGCGACGTAGGCACGATCGTTCACACCTACGCCGAGGAATCAGCTTACGAGGTGGAATTTGTTGCACTGGACGGTCAAACGGTGGCAGTCGTTACAATACCGGGAAACAAGCTTCGCGACGTCCGCCATAATGAGCTCACCCACGCGCGCCCGATTGCCGCTGATTAGACGAAATCTTAGATACCGGCACCTCTAGCTTCGGCAGAACCCCTTCTATCTTTGCCCGGTGAGGCTCGAGCCAGGGAGGCAGAATCAGCGCCTCGCCGAGGTGCTCGGGGTCCTCGTCGACGGCAAAGCCGGGGCCGTCGGTGGCGACCTCGAAGAGAGCCCCGCCGGGTTCCGGCGAGTAGACCGACTTAAACCAGAAGCGGTCGATAACCGGGGTCGGGCGGCCTCCATGGGAGGCGATCTGGCGCTGCACCATCCCCTGCTCGGTTTCGTCGGCCCGAACCGGGGCCGCCATTCCCTCGCGGCGGGCGTGCCCGAGCAAATCGTGCAT
>CAYPUT010000181.1:0-6697 GCA_964413945.1 uncultured Spirochaetaceae bacterium | reverse complement strand
AGGCTGCCGGTCAGGACCGCGACCAACAGAAAGAGCACCCCGGAAGCCGACCCGAGGTCCCCGAGGACGATCAGATATCGCCGGTCGAACCGGTCAGCGAGGAGCCCGCCGATCGGCCGCAGAAGAATAGACGGCAGAAAGAGACAGAGAATAACCAGCGACACCGGCGTCGCGGCTCCGGTCTCCCGGTAGACGTGGACCGCCAGGGCGAAGGCGGTCATCCCGTTTCCGAGGCCGGAGGCCAGCTGCCCCGCCCAGACGATCAGAAAAGTCCGATACGAGGTCCCTGTGGCTCCCGCCGGACGCTCCCCTGTTTTCGCTTCCATACACACCTCCGTGAACCCGCTGGTTCTGAGGTGATGATAGGGCGATGGGAGCTCGGGTTACATCGAACGTTTATCGCAGTAGGTGCTTACGGGCCTACGTATTTCGTACTAAGAGCCGATTTGTATGCCCCCGGCGAGCCGTTTGATCAGCGAAACCGCGCTCAGCGGAGCGGTAAGGGATGTTTTCGGATTCGCAGAGGGGTTCGATTTGACCTCCGCGGTTAGTTCGCCGAAGGCTCCGGTAACCTTTACGGTATGCATGTTCTTGTCGACGGACGGGTCGGCGATTATGGTAACGCGGGTCTTCTCCGCCCCGATCCCGGCGAGGCTCAAGGTGGCGGATATGTTTACGTTTTTCGGAAACAGTTTTACCGCCTCCCGGGCATTCCCGGAGAACACCGTGACCGCTTCGCCCGTGGTGCCGTCCCCTACCTTCTCGTCGAAGAGCAGGCTTCCGCGCAACGCATCGAAGGGCTTCCTGGTAATCAACTCTACGCTGTCGATGCTGCGCAAGGACGCCGCTTTAATCATGTCCACCGCCGGGAGGGCTCCACTCGGGATATAGAGCGTCCCGCTCCCTGCTTTCCGGCAAATCGCCTCGATCTGGGCGTAGAACGCGTCGTCCAGGTACGCCCCGACGCTCATCGACACGACGCTCTTGCCACCCCGAAGAATCTCCGGAACGTACGCCCGGGCACCCTCCTGACTCGAGGCTTCGACGACGAGGTCCGTCGGCGAATCGAGGAGCTCTGAAACACTCGACGCGGGATGGAGGCCACCGTGGTCCGCAGGAGAATCCCCCACATAAGGGTCGAAGAATCCCCAGAATCGAATCCGTGCCTCCGCGTCCTGCCGGAGCTCCTCATAGATCAATCTGCTTATGGTTCCGTATCCAACAAAGCTTATGGTCATACTGCCCTCCCTCTGTTACCGGCCCTGCTAAACGAAAAGAATATCGGAAAGGAGGTTCACGGCCAGACACGCATGGACGGGAACGATTCCGAGAAGATCCCCCGGCTTTACCCGAGAGAGAAGCTCGCTATTCCCGCAGTGGATAACGCCGTGCTCCTGCGAGACCGAGGCGACGTAGGCGTCGGCGACGGCGTCGCCCCATCCCGAGTCGGTCAACTCTACCAGGCGCCCGTGTATGGTCCGCGCGTGCTGAAGATCGCTTACAAGGGCCGGATAGAGACGAAGACCGAGGCCCACCCGGCGTCGGCCACGCGCCCTACCTCGAAAACCCCGAGCAGTATAACCTGGCGCTGACGGCGTTTATCCGGAGACATAGGTAACCCGTCGCGCTTGATCCACTCCGGATATCGTCGTATCATTCTTACAGACCAGATCTGGTCTGGTCATCCCAGGTAACACCGGAGGTATCGGCATGGTGATAAACACCATAACCGAAGCAAAGGCGCAGTTGTCGGCCCTTGTTGATCGGGCGGCTGGGGGTGAAGAGATTATCATCAGTAAGGCGGGAAAGGCGGTCGCCGTTCTCGTCCCGTATAGCCGCGCAACCGGCGTTCGCCAACCGGGGAGACTCCGGGGAAGAATCCGAATAGCTGACGACTTCGACACGCTCCCTGCGGACATCGCGGATGCGTTTGAGGCAGGGAGCGAATGAACCTCCTCCTCGATACGCATATTGCGTTGTGGTGGCTCGCAGACGATCCGGCGCTTTCGAAGCCACTCCGGGAGCACATCGGTAACACCAAGAACCTTGTATTCGTGAGCGCTGCGACAGTCTGGGAGGTATCGATCAAGGCGTCCGTCGGAAAATTGAAGGTGGACGATTCCTGGCTCGAGGCGCTTCTCGCGGATGGAATCATACAGCTCCCGATCAGATGGAATCACGCCGAGGGGGTGCGCCGGTTACCGATGATTCATCGCGATCCATTCGACAGATTGCTGATAGCACAAGCGAAGGAAGAACGGCTGACGCTGGTCACGGCGGACAAGACGATACCGACGTATGAAGTCCCTTGTTTGAGAAACTGATCTTGCTTGCGGGGCCAACTTTCCCGCGGCAGTTGGCCTCGGGACCAGGCGGCATCCTATCATCCGCGGCGATGTTGTCCACCAATCGAAAACGCACCACACTATAGGCCATGGCGCACATAGGTTTTGTTTCGACCCGCTTCGCCGGCTCGGATGGCGTCTCGTTGGAGAGCGCCAAGTGGGCGTATGCCTTTGAGAAAAACGGCCACAGCTGCTTCTGGTTTGCCGGAGAGCTCGACCGGCCCGCCGAGGTTTGCATGTTGGTTCCAGAGGCGCACTTCTCTCATCCTGACTCGGTGCGGATTTCCGAGGCAGTGTGGGGGTCAATGACGCGGAGTGAGGAAATCAATGACCTCATAAAGTCGAGTGCCCATTTTCTGAGAAAGAGGCTGTACGAGTTTCGCAAGCGCTTCGATATCGACATCCTGGTCGTTCAAAACGCGGTCACAATCCCGATGCACATTTCCCTGGGCATTGCGATCACCGACTTCATCGCGGAGACCGGGACGCCGACCATCGCACATCATCACGATTTTTACTGGGAGCGGACGCGGTTTTCCAATAGCGCGATAAGAGACTACCTGGAGTTCGCCTTTCCACCCGCCCTTCCCCAGATCCAACATGCGGTCATCAATTCGGCAGCCCGGGATCAGCTTGCCTGGCGAAAGGGTGTCAGCTCGGTTGTCGTTCCCAACGTCATCGAGTTCGAGCACCCCCCGGAGATTCCCGAAGAACGGGTCGCCAATGCCCGGGCCGCCCTCGGCCTCAAGGAGGACGAGCGCATCATCTTGCAGCCCACCCGTGTTGTTCCGAGGAAGGGCATCGAGCACGCGATCAATGTGGTCTCCCGCCTGGGCGACTCTCGGTACAAGCTCGTAATCAGCCACGAGAGCGGCGACGAAGGCGACTCATATCTCACGGCACTGATGGAGTTGGCGGAACAAAACAACGTGGACCTTCGCCTCGTCCGGGCTGCCCTGACACCTGTCGTCGAGGGGCGACCGGAACCGGCTCCCGACGGGCAGATCAGCCTCTGGGATCTCTACGGCGCCGCGGATCTGGTTACCTACCCCAGTCTCTACGAAGGCTTCGGAAACGCTCTCTTGGAGGCCTTCTACTATCGGGTTCCGGTTCTGATTAACCGCTACAGCATTTTTGTCCAAGACATCGAGCCGAAGGGATTCCGAACTGTCTCGATGGATGGAATCGTGACGAAGCATGTCGTGGATGATGTAAGGCGAGTCTTAAGCGACGAAGGGTTGCGAGAAGAGATGGTGGAGACCAACTATCGCCAGGCGGCCCGCTACTACGGCTACAAGATGCTGCGTCGCCGCTTGGAGACTCTGGTCATCAACGTCCTGGGCCTAGACTAAGGGGGTCCAGTCCACACAGAGCTTCGCTGACCGAGCCACTATCCCCGCGGCCGAAACTCCCGGCGAGTTGCCATTAGTCACAGCCAACCGCGATGGGGAGCGCCTCGAGTCAGAGGCGCTTCTTGCGAGCAGCGGCTGCAGGAAGGCGATAAACCCGGGCTGGGGCTGAATCCTCGGGCTGGGCGGTCGCCGCGAAGCGGCATCCGCCGGACCTACTGGTTCATTCCTATGAACAGATTTCGGGCTGGGCGGACTCTGCGCCTGCAGAGACCGCGGATACTTTTGGTTCATTCCTATGAACAGATTTCGGGCTGGGCGGACTCTGCGCCAGCAGAGACCGCGGATGTTAATGGTTTATCCTTGATAAACAAAAATCGGGCTGGGCGGATTTGAACCGCCGACCCCTTGTCCCCCAGACAAGTACGCTAAACCCCTGCGCTACAGCCCGAATAGTGAGAGAAAAAGCTACCACCCAGTGCGCAGCGGTGTCAAGAACGGCGGATCGCGCTCCAGGAGCCGAGCCAGGAGCTTTCCCGGTCGTAGTCTTCCACGAGAGTTACGCGGTGCGGGTCGCTGTAGGTGCCGACGAGGGAGCTAATCTGCCGGCGCATCATCGCCAGGCAGTTGTCGATAAGGTCGCGACGGAATCCGCGGTCACCGAGATCGATGACCATCTGCATCGAGACCAGGCGGCTGAGTATCCGGCCGAGGTCGACCAGCTTTCGCTGGGGCAACGCCGGTCCCAGAGAGAAATCGAGAAACTCGCGGACCCGGGCGGCGGCCCGGGAGGTAAGGTCGAAACTCCCCAGAAAACGGTAGAGATTGCTCTCTTTAAGGCGGGTCATCGACTTGACTACGAACTCGGAGATCTGCTCGTAGAGGATGTCGTTCGAGCCTTCGAAAATCTGGAAGGGCCGGCTGTCTACCACGGCGCTTCCGGCGATATGGTCCCGCCGATATCCCTTGGCTCCGGTCAGCTGTAAAACCGACTGAGCCGCGGACTGCATCATGTCGGTTGCCACAGTCTTGATCGAGTTCGCCGGGAAGGCGTGGACGGAGCAGTCGTAGTCTACGCCGGCGACATCGGAACTGTAGACGCACATTGCCGAACAGGCGGTGTAGGCGGCTTGCAACTCGGCGAGACGGTCCTGAACCTGATCGTAATCCGCAAGGCGTTTGCCGCCGACAACTCGGCTTCGGCTATGGTCCCGGGCCTCGTCGAGGAGACGCCTGATAAAACCGACGGCCATCCCGGGAAATTGCAGCCGGCTCCGATGGAGAAGGTCTAAGAGCATTCTGACCCCGCTACCACCAGAGGCGAGCCGCCGGTCCGCCGGAAGATAGGAGTCGATGCGGTTCCGGCCGTAGCTGATAATCTCCAGCCCGAGGCTCTGGTAGTACTCCTCCACCTCGATACCCCCGAGGCTCTTGTCCCAGACAAAGAAGTTGATGTTGCGCTCCAAGGCACCGTCTGTGGTCTCGCCCCTGGCGGTGAGGAGCCAATAGTCGGCTCGGCCGGTAAGGCCGCCCCAGTGCTTCGTACCCCGGATGCGATACCCCTGTCCTTCGGTACGAAAGCTCGTACGCATCTGCAGAGCGTCGGAGCCGAAGTCGGGCTCGGTTATCATCAGCCCCCCGAGGGCCCGGTCGTTTATGAAGCGGCCGAACACCTCTTTCTGAAGCTCCTCCGTGGCGAACTTCGACACCGGCTGCAGAAAAAGGGCGCCGTTGATCCCGGCGACGAGAGAAAGAGGAAGCGATTCGTAGGCGCAGGTTTCGAGGAGGGCGAGACACTCGTGGACGTGCTGTCCCCGTCCCCCGAAGCGCTCGGGAATAAAGACCGAAAGCGGGGCGGTTTCGAGGGCAGCCGTTATAAGGTCTTCATCGACATTGGCTGCCGCGGGGCTCCTTTCGGTGGATTCGCTCCGGAAGAGTGAGCGCAGCTTGTCTTGAACATTGGAAAGGAAGGAAGAAAAGGACAAAGAAAATGTATCGTGCACGCTTACTCGCTTCGCTTGGATTTTGCCCTGCTTTCCGCAGCGGACAAGCTTCTTGTAGCGCAATAATACTTTACATAACCTATAAAGTATAGGCGCGGGCTCGAAGCTGACTATCCGACGACGACCGTATTGTGAAGCCGCCCCGGCGATAGTAATCTGTCCCCACCGATGTCCGAATCGCTTTCCTTCTCCGCCGGGGAGAAGAAACGGGGACGTAAGTATTTCGGCCTTTTCGGCCTGCTCAACGCCCTCGCCTTCTTGTTCCTGACCGGGAACGTTATAACCCTCTACGGCCTCAAGCTCGGCGCGTCGAGAACGCTCCTGGGAATTCTGGGGGCCTTCCCCTACCTGGCGCTCTTGGTTATGCCGCTGGGCAGGGGGCTGGTCCGAAGGATGGGGGTTATCAAGGTGCTCGGGCGTTCCTGGATGGCGCGCTACCTCAGCCTGGTACCCATTCTTTTCGCCCCGCTGCTGGTCGCCTCGGGACGAAGCGCCGGCGCCTTTCTCACCCTGGGAATCGGCGTCCTTCTTTTCCACCTTTTCCGGGGTGTTGGGATGGTGAGCGATGCCCCTCTGATCGGAGCCCTCGCGGAGGGACCAGACCGGGGCGCCTTTCTTGCGCGCTTCCAGATTATCATCGCCCTTGCGTCGGTAGCCGGAGGCCTGGTTATCGTTTTGTTGTTAGCGGGAGACGCCCCGGCCTGGCGTTACACCGTTTTATTGACCGCGGGTATTGCCCTGGGTGTCGCGGATGTCAGCCTCCTCTCCCGGATTCCCGAGCCGCCGGGGGCCCGACAGGCCGCTTCCCGGCCCTTCGCAAAGACCATCGCCGAAGCCTTCCGATCGGCGAACATGCGCCTCTTCGTCTTGGGATTCGGTCTCTTCGGTGCCCTCTCGAGCGGCGTCCGGGCTTTTCTCGTTGTCTACGCCCGGCAGGTGTACGAGCAACCGGACAATCTGGCGATGCTCTATGCCGTGGTGGGGAGCACCGGATGGGTGC
>CAYPUT010000180.1:0-6699 GCA_964413945.1 uncultured Spirochaetaceae bacterium | reverse complement strand
ACGCCGTCGTCGACGGTCTCGGAGGCATCGACATCCTGGTAAACGTCGCCGGGGTCCTCTACAACGAACAGGCCGTCGACTTCGACATGGAGAAGTGGCAGTGGGTAATGGATGTGAACGTCAAGGGCACCTTCCTCGCCTGCCGGGCCGTCGGACGACGGATGCTCGCATCGGGGGGAGGCCGCATCATCAACTTCTCCTCGATCCGGAGCATCCAGGGAAAGGACGAGTACCACGCCTACGCCCCGAGTAAGGGGGCGGTCAATCAGCTTACCCGGACCCTCGCGGTCGAATGGGCGAAAAAGAACATCAACGTCAACGCGATTGCCCCAACCTTTGCCCTGACGGAGCTCAACCGAAAGCTTTTGGAGAACCAGGAGATGCACGACTGGGTCCTCGGGCGTATACCGAAAGGACAGCTTCTCGAAATGGAGTGGCTCATTGGGCCTGTGGCCTTCCTGGCATCTGAGGCGTCGCGGTTTATGACCGGGACAATTCTCTTCGTGGACGGTGGTTGGTCCGCAGCGTAAGGAGGAGTAAACGATGGATATGAAGGGAAAAGTAGTTATCGTAACCGGATCCTCTTCCGGTGTCGGTGCCGCGACGGCGGAAATGTGCGCCGAGGCCGGCGCTTCGGTAGTCGTCAACTATAGTCGTAACGTTTCGGGAGCGGAGGCCTCCGTCGCCGCCTGCGAAGCCGTCGGCGGGAAGGCGGTTGCCGTCCAAGCCGACGTAGCCCAGGACGCCGACTGCCGAAAACTCGCCGAGGCCGCCCTGGCTAACTTCGACCGGATCGACTACCTGGTAAACAGCGCGGGGACGACCAAATTCTCTCCGATGGAGGATCTCGAAGCCCTCTCCGCGGAGGACTTCCTGCACATCTACCGGGTGAACACCGTGGGCCCGTACCAGATGGCCCGGGCCTGTGTTCCCCACATGCGACGAGCCGGCCGGGGGGCCATCGTCAACGTCTCTTCGAACGCGGGAATCTACGGAACCGGGAGCTCGATGGCCTACGCCGCCTCAAAGGGCGCCCTGAACACGCTGACCCTCTCGATGGCCCGGGTCTTCGCCCCGGAAATTCGGGTAAACGCGGTCTGCCCCGGTTTTATCCGGGGGGACTGGATTCGCCGGGGACTCGGGGACGAAGCCTACGAAAAGGCGAAGGCCAATTGGGAGGCGACGGCTCCCCTCGGAACGACCGCCGAACCCGACGATATCGCCGAGGCCATCGTCTACCTCCTCGCGGGGGCCCGGGTCGTCACCGGGGAGACGCTCCTGTTAAACGCCGGCTCTCACCTCAAGGGAACCGACCTGCACCGGAGGTAGCCGCGGCAGCGTCTTAGCCGTAGGCCCGGCGCAAGATGCTCAAGATGTCCTCCGCCGTCGTTTCCCGGGGATTGAGCACCAAGAGCCGGCCCTGGGTTTCGATGCAGAGCTGTGCGAGATTCGGGAGCTCGGTTTCGGGAATCTCGAGCTCTCGGAGACTCCGGGGTATGCCGACGGACCGGGTAAGCTCTTCCACCGCGGAAACGGCGGCGGCCGCGTTGGCGTCGTTATTCGACTCTTGGGGGACCCCGAGGAGCTCGCCGATTTTGGCGTACTTATCCGGGCACTCCGGCCGGTTAAACTCCATCACATAGGGAAGCATGACCGCGTTTGCCACCCCGTGGGGGACGGGATACCGCCCACCGATGGTTTGGGCAATCGCATGAACGGCACCGACGTTGGCTATGGCGAACGAGAGGCCCGCGAGATAGCTCCCCATGAGCATCCCTTCCCGGTCGGGCACCGACGCTCCGTCGGAATACGCGGCATAGAGGTGCCGGGAGATAAGGGAGACGGCGTTTTCGGCGAAGAACTCGTTCAGAACGGTACAGGCCCGGGAGGTGTAGGCCTCGATCGCATGGGTCAGGGCGTCGACGCCGGTGGCCGCGGTTACCGCCGGAGGAACCGAAAGCGTCAAGAGCGGGTCGAGGATTGCCCCCTTCGGCTGCAGCACAGAGGAACGTACCCCCTTCTTGGTGTGGGTCGCCGTGTCGCTAAAGACCGCCGCCGGGGTTACCTCGCTTCCGGTCCCCGCCGTCGTCGGAATCGCGATAAAGGGGATACCCGCATGAGGGACCTTCTCGACCCCCCAGTAGTCGCTCACCTCCCCGGCATTTCCCACCATCACGGCGGACAACTTGGCGACGTCGATCGCGCTCCCTCCACCCAGACCGATTACGGCGTCGGCGTTCCGGCTCTTGAGAAAGTCCGTACAGAGAGCCACAAGGGTATCCGGCGGCTCCGGCTGAACCTCGGTAAAGGACGGCGGCTCGCCGTCGAGGACCTCGACAACCTGACCGAGGATGCCGGCCTTTACCAGGCCGGGATCCGTCACGATAACCGGCCGCCGGGAGCCCAACTGTTCGAGCATCTTCGGCAACCGAGACAGGGCCCCGGGACCATGATAGACCAAGGGGGTGGTAAGAAAGGTGTGTACTGGATCAGCCATAATACGGCATGGTGCGCCGGAGTATCGGGGGTGTCAAGGATTTCTCGCCACGGTATAGTCGTGGGGTGAAGTTTTGCTTGGTAGGATACGGAGCGATTGCGTCGAAGCATATGGAGGCCTTTCGGGAGATCCCCGGGGTGCACCCGGCCTGGCTCGTCGGAAGGCGGGAGGAGCCGACCGCCGAGTTTGCGGCAACCTGGAGGTTCGACAATTGGACCTTGGACTTGGACAAGGCCCTCGCCGACCCGAGCGTCGATGCGGTCGCTATCACCTCTCCGAACGCTCTCCACGCCGAACAGGCGGAACGTTCCTTACGGGCAGGTAAACACGTACTCTGCGAAATTCCCTTGGCGCTCTCCCTCGAGGATGCCGAACGCATCACCGAGATCTCGAGAAGCGAGAATCGCCGACTGATGGTGGCCCACACGATGCGCTTCTTCCCGGCTATCCGGGAGCTCCACGACCGGGTCGAGTCCGGGGCCCTCCATGTCGAGCACCTCGTCGGGCAGTTTACGATGGTGCGCCGACGGAACGTGACCGCCGACGGCAAACCGCGGTCCTGGACCGACAACCTCCTCTGGCACCACGGGGCCCACATGGTCGACGCCGTTCTCTGGATTACCGGGAGCCGGGCCGCCGATGTCTTCTGCCGCTTCGGAGCTCCCCACCCGACCCAGGGCGTTATGAACCTTACCTTGAGCATGGGGATGCCCGGGGGACAGATCGCGACCCTGGCCCAGAGCTACGGAAGCTACGAGTTCCGGTGGCGGCTGGACGTCTTTGCCGAGGAGGCGACCCTCCTCTTCGACATGGGGGAGCTTCGCGACAGCGACGGGCGGGTCCTCGTACCCCGGCGGTCGATCGTCGACCTTCGGGAGCAAAACCGGGAGTTCGTAGCGGCGGTCCGGGAGGGTCGAGATCCGGCGGTTACCGGAGAAGACGTCCTCCCGACCATGCGACTACTCCACAACGCGCAGGTCTCCGCCGAGGGTTAGGTACCGAAATACAGAGCCGCGGCGCAGCACTAAGTCGAACCACCGAAATACAGAGCCGCGGCGTTCCCCCCGGCGACCTTGGGAACCGCCTCCTCCGGGAGGGGGAGCCGTCCTTCGAGGAGGAGCGCGAGCTCCTTGCGGTAGTCGTCGAGGTCTCCGACGACCGGGTAGTTCGAACCCCAGAGGAGCCGCTCCGGGCCGAAGACCCCGGCCGCCGCCTCGATAAGGGAATAGAGGGGCTCGTGGGGATACGGGCAAAACATCTCCATCCCAGAAATCTGCAGGTAAACGTTGGCGTACTCGGCGAGGCGGAAAAGAGCGCGGTGCCCGCCGAACCCGGGGTCCTCCTCGACACGCGGATTCCCGAGATGGGTAACCACGAGGCGGCAGCCGGGACGGGACTCGAGAAAAGCCTCGAGGGCGTCCACCGAAGCGGCTATCCCCTCCGGGGCGTAGAAAACGATAATCCCCCCGGCGTCCGCGGCGGCGCCGAAGACCCCGGGCGCCTCCCGCAACACATCCGAGGTAAAGCGAACACCGCGAAAGGGACCCGCGCCGAGGAGCGACAACAGCTTGCTTCTCGCATCGTCGGGCCGGTCTTGCTCACCCCGGTGGTCTAAGAGGCAGACGCCGGCAAACCGGTCCGGCTGTCCTTCGACGATTCCCCGGATATAACGGTTGTCGTATTCGCCGAGGTGCTGCACGATAACGGCCCGGGAAACTCCGGCAGCGGCGATCGTTCTTTCCACATCTTCGATCGGCAGGTACTTGCTCAACCCGGAGTGGAGATAGGCGTCGATTATGTCCATACCATCTGTATGATCCCCATCGGTCGCCGCGTCAAGGCGCCCCGGTTCTTGACGCGGCAGCGGCGTCGGCGTATCGTCGCAAATATGGCAGTCATTATTACCGGTGGATGTGGATTTATTGGGGCGCGTCTCGGGGCACGTTTCGCAAAGAGTGGCAAAGAGGTCGTCGCGGTCGATTTTGCGCCGCCGTCGGATCTTACCAAAGAGATCTGGGCCGGAGGCGTCGAGTACGAGCAGTGCGATATCTCGAATAAAGAACGGGTCGCCTCGATCGTCAAGGCCGCCGGTGACAAGGACGAAATCCTCCACCTCGCGGCGATCCTGACCGCCGGGTGCGACAAGGACCCGAGCCGGGCGGTCAACGTGAATATCGGCGGCTTCGTAAACCTTATCGACCCGATTCGGGAGCACGAAGGGCGCCGTCTCCTCCTGGCGAGCACCATCGGCGTCTACGGCCGGGGTCTCCCGCAGCCGATTACCGAGTCGATGGCCACCGAACCCGACGGCTGGTACGGGGTGACCAAGATCTGTGACGAAGAGATCGGGCTCTTGGCGGCACGCCGGTACGGCATCGACTTTCGCGCCGCCCGAATGGCGGCGGTAACCGGCCCAAATCGTGTCGCCGTGGGCTCTGCGAGCATGTTCGTCTCACTTATTCCCGAAAAGGCGGCGAAGGGCGAACCCTACGCCATCGAGGTGAGCGAAGACACCTCCTACCCCGCCGTCTATATCGACGATGCGGTGGACGCCCTCTACACCATCGTTACCGCTCCGGAGGCGCCGAGCAGAATCTACAACGTGGCCTCCGGCAACGCCATGGTCTCCGAGATGGTAAAACTGGTCAAGGAGCGCCGTCCGGACGCCGAGCTCTCCTACGCCCCGGATCCGGACATCATGGCGGTGGTGTCGGGCTACAAAGAGTGGACCATCGACTGCTCCTTGGCAAAGAAGGAGCTTGGATGGGAGCCCAGCTTCACCCTCCCGGAAATGGTCCGGGACATCATGGAAAAAGCGGCGACGTAGGGTGACGACCCTCGCCCTCCGGCACGTCGCCTTCGAAGACCTCGGACTCCTCGAGCCGCTTTTAGAGCGCCGGGGGCACCGGATCCGTTACCTCGATCTGCCGCAGAGCGGGGTGACCGCCCTCCGGGAGGCGGAGTCCGCCGACCTCGTGGTTGTTCTCGGGGGACCGATCGGGGTCTACGAGACCCGCGACTACCCCTTCTTAGAGCCGGAGATCGCCGTCGTCGGCCGCCGCATCAAGGCCGGAGGCCCGACCCTGGGCATCTGCCTCGGTGCCCAGATTATCGCCGCCTCCTTGCGCGCCCGGGTCTACCCCGGTGGCACAAAGGAAATCGGCTGGGCTCCGGTGGAGCTGACGGCGGCCGGTCGCCGTTCGGTTTTGGGGCCGCTGGATGAGGGCCCGCGCCCCGGCCCGACGCCGATTGGCGGGGCCGCCGGCGACGGCGACGGCGCCGCGGGCGACCTCCCCGTTCTCCACTGGCACGGAGACACCTTCGACCTCCCGGCGGGAGCCGAGCTTCTAGCTTCGACCGCGGTCTATCAGAATCAGGCCTTTTCCTTTCCTCACGCCCCGGTTGCGGCTCAAACACCGCCCCACGGCGACGGCCCGACCGTCTCCATGCCGCCGCCCCACGTCCTTGCGTTGCAGTTCCACCTCGAAGCGACGCCGGAGCGCCTGGAGAGCTGGTACGTTGGCCATGCTGCCGAGATAGCCGCCACACCGGGAATAGAGGTTTCGAGCCTCCGGGAGGCGGGGATGGAGAGTTCCGCGGCGCTCCTTTCTCGTGCTTCGAAAGTGTTTAGCGATTGGCTCGATCTTCTGAATCTCTGAGGGTCCCTACCGAACCGGAGCGTCTTCCTTTAGGTATCCGACGATCTTTCCGATCCGCAGGTTGACTACTTCGTAGAGGGCAGGAACTAAGTCGTGCCTAACCGCGTACCGCCGCAGTCCGTACCGGGCGGCCTCGGCCATTTCCCAGACATCCGCGTCCTCGTCGACGTTTAGACAGCACTCCTCCCGAAGAAAGTCCTCGAGGCCCATAAGCTCGTTCTGCAGGGTAGAAACGTTGGAGTTCCGGACATACTCGGTAATCTCGTGGTTCGCAAGACGCTTGTTTTGATGCTCTACGAGGATTTGAAGCTCGTCCCGGAGGGATTCCAACTCTACGGTAAGAAGGCGACGAAACCGGCGACTGACGGTCGACATAAGCCACTCCTTAGAGCAACCGCAGGAACGCACCCCCTCGGGAATCCCAAGCGGCGGCCCTTTCCCTTATGGTAAACCCGCCCCGCCTCCGGCGCAAGGGAGAACTACCGCGTGGGCGCACGACATCTCAGTTCAGAAAGCAGTAAATCCATTGAGCGAATGGTCATA
>CAYPUT010000179.1:0-6773 GCA_964413945.1 uncultured Spirochaetaceae bacterium | reverse complement strand
CTCTCCGGCGAAGGCCTCCTTGTCGTGCCGCATGACGAGCCCCGGTTTGTGGAGGTACCGGAGGTAAGGGCCGCCCCCGTCGTAGAGCCGGGAGAGGATGTAGCACTGATCCTCCGCCCGGCCGATAAAGGTCGGCGTGAAGGGCCGGTGGCGCCGAAGCGCTCCGATCAGAATCCCGTTGGTACCCCCGGTTACGTGGTACCGCTGGAGACAGCTCTCCCGCCCGTCGGGGTTCTCCGGTAGGGCGTCGTAGGGGGTCATCATCTCGGCTTCGGTACTCAGGGCCATCGGCAACCGGTTGTAGAATACGGCCGCCTCCCCGGGAGGTATTTCCTCGGGGTAGGTCACGTCCGGGGTAGACAGCCCCTTGTGGATATCCTTTTCGTTGACCAGCGCCCCGGCTATCATGCCCAGCTCAACCGGGCTACCTTCCGCATCGACCCCCCGGGCGCCCCAGAGGGGAGTTACAAAGTGCTCCAATGCCGACTCGCCGCTTTCACGGACAAGCTCCTCCTGGGGAAACAGCTGGTCGAGGTCGATCTTGAAGGTACCCCGGACTCCCGGGTCTATCTTCGCTTGCCACACCGCGGCAATCGCCTTGAGAAAGCTGTAGTGCCGGCCGTACTCACCGTCGACTCCAAAAACGCGGTTCACCTGGCCCCGGCGGCCACCGTCGACGAGCGCCTCGACGAGCTTCCGGCATTCGAGCTCGGTAAAGAGGTAGACGGTGATGTGTTCGAAGCCCCCGGCCCGGGCGAGCTCCCGGCGAAGATAGTCCGGGGCGACGGTATGCAAACCCTCGTGTGTCACGGAAAGGGAGAGAATAACAGTGGCCCTGGCATCCTCCTCGACAGTGCCCCGCTCTTTTTCGAAGGCGACCATCCGGTCGAGCCCCCGGAGACCGTAGACCGCTTCGTTGGCCTCGAGAGGCGTCCCGATGTGTATGGGATGGTCGTAGTGATAGAGCTGCGGCTCCTCCATGGTTTTAAGGACACGTTCCCTGAGAGTTCGGGGCAGCTGTTGTACCCCTTGCGAATCGGAATCCGTCGGAACGGTGATGAGGACGTTCGAGGTAAACAGAAGCTCGCGAACCGGGTCGGTAACAGGCTTCTCGTTCGCCGTGGTAATCGTTACACGCCGCCGTCTCCGCAATCGGCTCACGGCGCTCTCCCGGTCCTCCCCGAGGGAAGCGCCTTCGGGGAAAAAGAGGCGCCAGAGTACTCGCCGGGTTTCCTCGTTCCAGGTCACCCCGAGCGCTCCCCCCCCGGAAGAAGAGTTGCCCCGGGCATCGAGGTAATCGGCCGCATCGGAGAGGGCGTTCCGGGCCTCGTCGTCGGAATCACAGAGGGCAGCAAGCTCCTGAAGGAGCAGCTCTCGGCCGAGATCCAAAAACGCGTCCGGAGAAAGGCCGCCGGAAGAATCCCCTCGAAGTGGCACCGACTCTTCGGCCCTTGTCTCCCGAGCTTCCTCCCCACGGGTCGTCCGGAAGGCGAACTCCTCGAGCAGCTTCCCGGCACGGCTATCCGGAAGCCGGCGAAAATCCGTTCCTCCCAGGGTATCGCCCCCGGGCTGGGGAAAGAAAAGAGCCGACAAGACGCGAAGAAGATCCTGTTTCACCGTTGCGCTCCAATTTCGCATTCGGCGAATAGTACCACACTGTCTTCTTTCGGGTCTTGATCTTCGGGTGCGGAAAGAGAGTATGCTAAAAGGCATGGCAACCTCCCATATTCTCTCTCCCCGGGGCATCGAAGAAAGTCACTTTCGTATCGCCGAGCACGTCCACCGGACGCCGGTCTTTCGCTCCCGGATGCTCGATGAGCTTCTCGGAGCCGAAGTACACTTCAAGTGCGAGAACTTTCAGAAGGTAGGTGCCTTCAAGTTTCGCGGAGCGAGTAACGCAACCGCCCTCCTCTCGCCGACGGAACGAGCAAAGGGGCTCGCGACGCATTCCTCCGGGAACCATGCCCAGGCAGTCGCTCTCTCCGCCCGGACTTACGGCGTCCCGGCGTGGATCGTCATGCCTTCCAACTCCCCCCGGGTAAAGCGAGCCGCCGTCGAGGCCTACGGCGCGACCGTGATCGAATCGGGGCCCCGGATCGAGGACCGGGAGGAGAAGATGGAGGAGGTGCTCGCCGAGAGGGCCGCGTCGTTTATCCATCCGTACGACGACGAGCGGGTCATCGCCGGGCAGGCGACGGTGGCCCGGGAGCTTTTGGAACAGGTTGACGAGCTCGACGCCATCTTGGGCCCCGTCGGCGGCGGCGGGTTGATGAGCGGAACCTGCCTTTCGACCCACTACCTGTCCCCGAAGACGGCACTTATCGGGGCGGAGCCTTCCGGAGCGGATGACGCCGCCCGCTCTCTTTCTTCCGGCACTCTTCAACGAAACACAACCGTGGACACGATTGCCGACGGCCTGAGAACCAATCTCTCGGAAAGAACCTTTTCGATCTTGCGGAGTCACCTCGAAGAGGTCGTTACGGTTACCGACGAAGAGATCGGAGGTGCTCTCCGCCTTGTTTACGAACGGTTAAAACTGGTCGTCGAGCCGTCCGCCGCGGTTCCCCTCGCCGCCTTCGTTAAGGTGCGGCACCGACTCGCCGGGCGTCGGATCGGGATTATTCTCTCCGGAGGGAACGTCGATCTCGATCGTATCGACTTCTCGCAGTGGTCCGCCCCCCGATGAGTCGCCGCCTGCGCGAGGGCACGGGGAGCGTCGGCGCTCGGTTTATCGTGTTTACCGTGTCGGCAATCGTGGTCTTTATCGTTTTCGCGGCGCTGGCCACGGTGCTGAACATGCGCCGTTTCTCCGTCCGAACGGTGGAAGACTTCTCCTTTACGATCCTGTCGGAAACCAACACCAAGATCGAGAATTTCTTGAACGACATAAACAACCTTGCAGAGAGTCTTAGCACGATGCGGATCGTCTACGAAATCGACGAGCCGGATCTGAAGAATGTCCTCGTCTCCGCGGTCGGTGCCCGGAGCAACTTTGTCCGGGCCATCTACATCGGAACCACCGACGGCGCCATGTACGAATACGGTATCGCCGACGGGTTTGAAGACTTCGAGCCCACCCTACCGGAAGACTACGATCCCCGGGTTCGCCCCTGGTACGTCCAAGCCATCGATTCCGGCCGATTTATCGTTTCCGATCCCTACGTCTACGCGAGCGAGCCGGTCCTCGGGGTAACCGGCGCCCTTCCGGTTCGGCGCCCCGACGGGGAGCTCGTCGGAGTCCTCGGAATCGATCTGATGCTCGATAGTCTCCGGGCCGTTCTCTGGCAGTTGAAGATTCCCAAGGATGGAAAGGCGGCTCTGATTACCGAAGACGGCCTGATTATCGCAAGCCAGTACGCCCACCATGCCGCCGACAACCTCGAGCTCCCAGCCTTCAGCCCGGAGCTCTTCGATAGAATCGGGGAGTCGGCTATGGGCCATTTCGAGGCCGATTACGACGGCCGGCGGACAGTCTTCAGCTACACGACGGTGCCAACCACGGGTTGGATTCTTCTTCTCGGATTGCCATACCAGTCCATCGTTGCGGATGCCGACGAAGTATTCGGCCTTATCCTGATAAGCATCTTCGTCCTTTTGCTCCTTTTCCTCCTCGGACAGTCGATTATCAACAACAAGGTGATCATCGCCCCTTTGCACGAGTTGATGGACGTCATCGCCCGGCTTCACGAGGGAGACCGGACGGCCCGGGCCCCCGTCCGGGGAGAGGATGAGTTCTCGGTTCTCGGACGGGAAATCAACACCCTCGCCGACACCGTTCTCGACTATACCGAACGCATGGAAGAGAAGGTAAAGGCCCGGACCAAGGCCTTAATCGAATTGGAGGAGGAGAATACCAGGCTCCGAATCGTCAACGATCTCCACGACACCCTCGGGGCGCGGCTTACCAACATCTCCATCTGTACCTCCGTCGCGCAGTCGGTCCCGGGCTCGCTTCCCCCGAAGGCAACCGAGATGCTCGACCGGATTCAGAGTAACTGCCGGGAAGCGATGGAGGGCATAAAGGGGGTCATTCTGACGGGTCGTCCCCTCGCAGAGGACGTCCAACTCGACGATTATTTGGATACCCGGGTCCGTCGGCGCCTCGACCTCCGGGATATCCACCTAGACATGGAAGGCGCGAGGGCCTTCGAACCAAACACCCTTTCCCGAATCCAGAGACGCTTCTTCCGGTACGTTATCGACGAGTTGGTAACCAACGTCCTGAAGCACTCGGACGCCCGGAGGGTATCCATCTCCCTCGGGGCCGACGAGAGCTCCGTCCGCCTCGCCTTCGCCGAAGACGGCACGGGGTTTCCGTCGGGGACCTCGATGCAGAATGACGGGCTGGGCCTTCGCAGCATCAGAGAGAGAACCGAGGGGCTCGGGGGATCGGTGGATGTCCGGTCCGACGGCCAGGGTCCGGAGTTCGTTATCCGGATTCCCCGGGAGCCGAGACCGTGACCCGGGAGCTCCGCATCGCCATCGTAGACGACGAGACCGAAGTCCGGGAGGGCCTGCGCTACCTGATCGGGCTCCACGCAGCTTTTCAGGTATCCGAGGTCTTCGGCGACGCCGAGTCCTTCTTCGCGCACCTTGGCAAGGCCCCGGCTCCGGACCTCGTGCTGATGGACATCGGCCTTCCGGGGATGGACGGCATCGAAGCGCTTCGGCGGATCAAGGAAAGCCGCCCGGCGATTCGGGTGCTTATTTTAACTGTCTTCGAGGATGAGGAACGGATACTCACCGCGATCCGAAACGGAGCCGACGGCTACCTCCTCAAGACTACCCGTCCGGAAGTCTTAGTGGAACAGATCCAGGAGGCGTGCGAGGGCCGGGCTCCTTTGAGTCCGGCGGTTGCGACCCGGCTTATCGCGGAGATCCGAAAAGGTACCGCGATCGCCCCGAAGCGGGAGTACGGTTTGACGCCCCGGGAGCGGGAGATTATCCAAGACGTTGCCAACGGCCTGACCTACCGGGAAATCGCCGACGAGCGCAGGATTGCCGCCTCGACGGCGAAAAAGCACATCCTCCATATCTATCAAAAGCTCAATGTTTCGTCGAAGGCCGAATTCGTCAAGAAAGTGATCGACGAAGACCTCGTCTGAGGTCTTTCTACACCAAAGGGTGTATCTCTCAGCGACTCCTCCCGGATTCCCCGGCGAAATCTACGCCCTTTGGCCAATAGCGGATTCTCTCGATAGGAGGGACAATCAGGTAAAATCCACACTTGGAGGCGTGCCATGTTCAACTGGTACTTCAAGACGAATCTTCTGATTCGTATTCTCGTCGGACTCGTCCTCGGTGCTGTCGTGGGACTCATCGTGGGGCCGAGCATCTCCGTAATTCGACCCCTCGGAGACATCTTTGTCAGGCTGTTGAAGATGATCGTGATTCCCGTCGTTTTCACCAGCCTGGTGGTCGGTGCGGCGTCGATTAGCCCCGCCCGCCTCGGCCGCGTTGGGGTAAAGGTGGTCGTCTTCTACCTTTTGACCTCCGCGTTTGCCGTCGCTCTCGGGCTCCTTGCGGGTAACATCTTCGCGCCGGGGATGGGGCTTCAGCTCGGCGGGGGTGAGGCCGCAGGCCGCGAATTGGTGGTACCGGGCGTCGTGGACACCTTGATCGCGATTATCCCGACGAATCCGATTGCCGCTCTCGCCCAGGGCGAGGTTCTCCAGGTCATCTTCTTTGCCCTCATATTCGGTATCGGGGTATCCGTACTCCAGGCCGGCGGCAACGAGAAGATCAAGAAGGCAGCGGACACGCTCCTGAGCCTCTTCGAAGGCGCCGCTGAGGCCATGTATAAGGTCGTCGGGTGGATTCTCCAATACGCTCCGATCGGTGTCTTTGCACTGATCGCGATCGTCTTCGGTGCCCAGGGGGCGGAGGCATTCGGACCACTGTTGACCGTCACCCTCGCCGTCTACTTGGCGCTCATCGTTCAGCTGCTCCTGGTCTACGGTGGACTTCTCCGGGCCTTCGGTATCAAGCTCGTGCGGTTTATCGCGAGCGCCCGGACCGCGATGCTCACCGCCTTCGTTACCAGAAGCTCGAGCGGCACCCTACCGGTCACCCTAAAGAGCGCCGACGACCTCGGGGTAAAGCGGGAGGTTTCCTCCTTTACGCTGCCCCTCGGTGCGACGATCAACATGGACGGGACGGCCATCTACCTCGGCGTCTGCGCAATTTTCGTGGCCAACGCCATCGGGTCGCCCTTAGGTTTCTCGCAGCAGATGACGGTTATCATTACCGCCGTCCTGGCGTCGATCGGAACCGCGGGAGTTCCGGGAGCCGGCGCCATCATGCTTCTGATGGTCCTTAACTCCGTCGGCATGCCCGTAGCCGAGGGATCGGCAGTCGCGATGGCCTATGCTATGATTCTCGGTATCGACGCGCTCCTCGACATGGGTCGAACGAGCCTAAACGTAACCGGAGATATGGCGGGTACCACTATCATCGCAAAAACCGAGAACGAAGTAGATCTCGACGTTCTCAATCGCAGCCCGGCGTAACCTTGCGCCGACCGATTATCATCGGTGGAGGCGTCGGCCCGATGGCCGGCGTCCTCCTCCACGGTAAAATTATCGAGCACACCGTCACCGACGGGACCGATCAGTCCCACCACGACGTTATCCATCTCTCGCTCTCCCGGATTGTCCCGGACCGTACCGAGTACCTCGTTGGAACGGTCTCGGAGAATCCCGCGACGCCAATGGCCGAGATAATGAGGCAAGCCGCCTCGGCGCTTGCAAACCACCCCGCCGGGGGCGCCGTTG
>CAYPUT010000178.1:0-6787 GCA_964413945.1 uncultured Spirochaetaceae bacterium | reverse complement strand
GAAAAGAATAGGGAGTCGATGGTCCCCCCCATCAGGTGGACAAAGAACCCGAGGCCGAATATCCCGAAGACGATCGACGGAACCCCCGCGAGATTGTTGACCGCGATCCGCACCGACCGCACCAGGAAACCCTGCCGAGCATACTCCCGCAGGTAGATCGCCGCAACGACACCGAAGGGCATTACGGCTATGCTCATCAGCACCGTCATGACGAAGGTACCGAAAATCGCGGGCCAGATACCCCCCTCGGTGTTGGCCTCTCGGGGAAAACCGGAGACGAAGCGCCACGCACCGGAAAAGAACCGCCCCAGGCGTTGAAAGAAGCTGAGGTCATTGGCGTAGTAGTAAGAGTAGACCTCGCCGACGGGAATCGACCGGGATGCGCCGTTCGATAGCTGATAATGGAGTACAACCTCCCGGTTCACAGCGCGAAGGGCCTGCGCCTCCGCCGCCAGGGGCCGAAACTCCGCCTCGAGATCAGCCAGTCGCTGTTGCACCTCCGCAAGCCGCACGTCGTCGGAGGCGCTTCGGCCGGGTGTCCGGAGGATGTAGCGTTCCTCGAGCTGTGCGTCCCGCATACGCTCGTTTATGCGACCGATGCGGAAGCGTTCGATGCGGTTTATTTCCCTCCGTCGCATGGCGGCTTCTCGTACCAATCGGCGCAGGGTTCCGGCAAACTGCGGCGATTCCGCGTTCAAACTCCTGCCGTCGGGCCATACGAGGCTAAGCGGTAGGAAAACCGCATCGCCGAATTCCTGACGCTCGGCACGGATTACGCCCGAAGGGTAGGATACCGACTCCACTTGGTCCAGGCCGAGAAAGGTGAAACTTTGGCCGAAGGCGTCACGGTTTCCGGTGAACAGCTGCATCTCCCGGCGGACGGCCGGATCCTCGTCGGTTAGCTGCTTCGGCGTTAAGCCCCGTGGGTCCCTGCCCTGCTCGAACATGATTTGGCCGATAATTCGCCGCCCGCCATGGTAATCCGGAGCGGATTCACGCAGCTCGATTACCGCGATCCGTTGAGGCCAGAAAACCGAGATACCGTTTATCAGGATAAGACCGAGCAAGGCGGCTATCATAGCCAACCCAACGGCCAGACCCATGCTGGTTACCCAGACATACGTCTCTCCCTTGGGACGCTCGTCGCGGGTAGACGCCGGATTCGATGCGCGTCCGGCAGTTTCGCGGGGTTCTGCGGCGACATTCTCTGATTCCACGGCGCTCATGTCATTCCACCGCCTTGAAGCGTTCGCGGAGACCCTGCCGCATGATTTCTGCGACGGTGTTCACGACAAAGGTAAATAGGAACAACAAGAGCGATCCCAAGAAGAGAGACCGATAGAGAGTGCTCCTCCAGGGGGCTTCCGGTAGCTCCACGGCGATGTTCGCCGAGAGGGTTCGCATGCCGGTAAAGATGTTAAAGTCGGTGACGGGAACATTTCCCGTCGCCATGACGACGATCATGGTCTCTCCGACGGCCCGGCCCAGGCCGATCATTACCGCGGAGAAGATGCCCGCCGCGGCGGTCGGCACCACGACTCGGATTGCGGTTTGCCAGCGGCTGGCACCGAGGGCCAGCGATCCGGAACGGAAGGATTCAGGCACGTTGGAAAGCGAGTCCTCGGTGATGGTGAAGATCAGCGGAATTACCGCGAACCCCATCACTATCCCGACGACCAGGGAGTTGCGCTGTTCGAACTCTCCTCCATAGACGTTGGTAAACCAGAGCCGAAAGTCCGCCACCCGAAGCCCTGTCGTCGGATCGAGGACGACGAAGGCGAAGCGTTCCACCCAGGCGCCGAGGTGCCACCCGAGCCACGCCGACAGCAACATGAAAGGGGTGAAGACCAGAAACTCCCATCCCTCGGGAATCCTCCGGCGGACAACCTGCGGCAGCCGCTCGTGAAGTGTTCCTGCCGCGAAGGCCGCAGCCACCATGCAGGCAACGGCGGATACCACCGAGGGAACGGCGTTGCTAACGAGCGGTGCGAGCCAGAGCGCGGCGATAAACCCGAGGACCACCGACGGAAGCGACGCCATAATCTCCATAATCGGTTTTACGACGCGTTTCAATTCCGGTTTGAGGAACTGCGAGGTGTAGATCGCCGCAAGTAGGGCGATCGGCAAAGAAAAAAGCATCGCGTAGAGCGTGCCCTTCAAGGTCCCGATGATAAGGGGGACCATGGAAAGCTTGGATTCGAAATCGTCGGTAGCCCCCGAGCTTTGCCACACGTATCCTGCGTCCTCCTGCCCCTCGTAGCGAAGGCGACCGAAATAGGTGGACCACGACGCCCGGGGATGGGGGTCCTCGAGCTCCCACCAATGCACCGTATTCTCCGTGTCGAGAAACAGCATCCCGTTGTACCGAGGGCCGAGAATCGCTCGCCGTGCCGTAAAGGGCAGATCGAATTCCGCTCTGGTTCGACCGGTCGTATTGTATCGGATCGCCGCGAACCGTTCTCTCCCGATAAGAAAGGCGCGATTCCGCATGCTCTGGGAGACGAACCGGGCGCCGCCGTCGAGGGGAGAAAATGAGCGGAAATGGTCCCAGATGCGTATTCCCTGCTCCGGGTCGCGGTAGAGACTAAAGGTTCGCGTCTCCCCGGTTTCGCTCGTAACGACCATCGAAACGTCGGCCAGGATAAAGTCGATGCTCGCGATGCGTGGATTCGGGAGATCGGAAAAGGGCGAAAACCGCTGCCTCAGACCGAATCCGCCGTCCGGGTCGTCGAATAGGTAGATCACCTCACCTTCGGCGGTAGCGACGAGGATGGCATCGGCCTCCCAGGGAATCAGCACCTTTTGCGGCGTTCCGTCGAGAAGATCCGTCAGGTCGACCTGCTCCCCGCCTACCAGTTTTCCTTCGCCGAGTAGGGTCCGCTCTTGCTCGATTCTCAAGGCAAACAGGCGGGGCATTCCGTCTACGCTTTGAATCACCGCAGCGAGCCGTTTTCTGGTTCCGTCACCGTAACCGAGTAGCTCGACCGGAAGGCCCGGAATCCCGATATCGAACAGCCCGACCGGCTCGAGGCTTGCGTCGGTACGACGCGTTCTCCCGTCCGGGAAATCGGTACGGTAGGTGACCCGGACGAGCGCGAGGCGGCCGTCGGCGGAACCGGCAACGAGGTCTCCGGTCCTCCGGTAGTAGTCCACGACGGTGGTATCGAAATCCGCGGGGAGGCCGGGGGAGACGTAGAACGCACCCCGGTTCCCGGCTGTTCCGGTTTCGACCGTATCGAGAAAAAGCACATCGAGGGAAGTGGAGGCGAAAAACGGCAGCTCCGCATGGTCATCCATCCCCATGGCAGCAACCTGATGGTCGGAAGGGAGGGTGGCGGTCAACACCGGGCGAATCCGAGGCTTTCCGAATAGCGGCACCACCTCCCCGGCAATGAATGCGAGTATCAGGAGAACGGCGGCTACTACGAGAATCCCGCCGAGTTGAATTACCCGAGTCATCAGACGATCGATCCATAGCACCGAGGGGGATACTTCGAATCGCTCCGGATCGGGTATTTCTCGTTCGTTTTTCTCCATAGCCGCCCTATCTCTCAGCGCAGCGATTCGAGAGTCTCTTCGGCGAGGTCCGCGGGCAGGGGGTAGAACCCGTCGCGGACTACCGCTCCTTGCCCCTGACGAGAGAGGGCGAAACGAAGAAACTCGTAGGTCAAGCTGTCGAGAGGCCGGTTGGGGTCCCTATTGATGTAGATGTAGAGCACGCGGGCGAGGGGGTAGTCGGCGCTGACGGCGTTTTCCGCAGACGGCTCGAAATAGGTTCCCGGTTCCCTGCCGACCGGTATCGCCCGTACTCCGGAGGTCAGGTATCCGATCCCCGAATAACCGATGCCGAATCGATCGGCGGTAATCGATTGCACGACGGTGGAGGAACCGGGTTGTTCCTGGTAACGGGCCGGATCGTAGTCTCCGCCGCCGAGGGCGATGTCTTTGAAGACCCCGTAGGTACCGCTTACCGAGTTACGACCGTAGAGGGAAATCGGACGGTTTGCCCAATCGCCGGTCAGTCCGACCTGGCCCCATGTGGTGACGGGAGAGCCTCCAAGCCGATACGAGTTCGAAAACATCGCATCGATCTGACGAAGCGTCAGGCCGGGAATGGGGTTTTCCCGGTGCACGAAAACGCCGATAGCGTCGATTCCGACCGGGACCGCGGTGGGCTCATAGCCGTGCCGGGCTACGAATGCGTCAATCTCGGTTCCGCTCATCGTACGGCTCATCGGACCTAGTTGAGCCGTTCCGTCGATAAGCGCCGGCGGTGCGGTACTCGATCCCGCGCCCTGAATCTGAATGTTGACGTTCGGGTAATACGCTCGAAATTCTTCGGCGAAGAGCTGCAGGATGTTGTTGAGCGTATCCGACCCAATCGAATTGAGATTACCCGACACTCCGGAGACGACCGAATACGAAGGAAACGCGGGATCGACTCCCTCTACCGTCTGGTCGTCCACCCTCGTCTGCTCTGCGGATGACGTTGTCGGTTGAGGTAGAGACTCTTCCGTCTGTCCCCCGGCGAAGGACCGGGCCGACAGGCAGACTAACAGCGCGACGGCCAGTAGCAATGGTTTTCTCATGGAACCCTCCTTATGAGAACAAGTTTCTTGGTACGAGAAGACGCCAGAACTGCGAGAATAGTATGAACCACAGGTCAGTTTGTCGTTTAGATTCGTTAGATAGACGTTAGAAATTTCGGCCGCCGGAGGATCAGCCCTTCAACCCCGACTCTAAGAATGCGTCCATGATGGTCTGCCGGGCAACGACGTAGAGGCCGAGGGCCGGGGCCACGCCTAAGAAGGACGCCGCCATCAGCAGGCCGAAATCCGTTCCCGCCTCGGCGTGCATAAACTGCCGAAGCCAGATCGGTAGGGTCATCTGCTCCGGATTCCTGAGCACCAGAGTCGGCCAGACGTACTGATTCCAGCTGTTGATAAAGATGATGATTCCGATTGCCGCTACGATCGGCTTTATGACCGGGAGAACGATCCGGAAGAGGATAGTCAGCTCCCCGGCGCCGTCTATCCGGGCGCAGTCTATGATCGGCTGGGGAAACACCCGGATATGCTGGTACAAGAAAAAGATACCCAGCCCGAGGGCTATCTGGGGAAGAATGACGGCAGGCAGGGTATTGAGCAGGCGCAAACTGGATATCACCAGGTAGTTCGATACCATCACCACCTGGATTGGAATGAACATCTGGGCGATGCACGCGAAGAACAGAACCTTTCGCAAGGGAAACGTGTACCGGGCAAACCCGTAGGCCGCCAGAACGCTGGTGAAAACTTGGGTAACGGTAAGGCCCACCGCTACGAGAAAGGTGTTGTAGATAATGATGGGAATGTTGAACCGCCGTATCAGGGTGTCGAAATGGACCCAGGTCGGTCTACGGGGAAAGAGCTTTAGCCCGGAGGCAAAGATCTCCGCCGACGGCTTGATCGCCGTGGTGATCATCCAGATGATGGGAAGAAGGATGACGGCGGTGAAGAGCCCCAGAAACAGGGTCCAGCCGATCGTTGCCGGAACCAAGCGATGACGGGCAGCCGGAATCGTGCCGAGGTCCGGGGCGCTAGCGCTCTTCATACGATATCACCTTGTTGGAAACCCAGATCTGTGCGCCGAGAAGCAACCCGAAAATAGCGAATACGATGACGGCGAAGGTGGAGGACATGCCGACCCGGAACCAGAGAAAGGCCTGGCGATAGATCTCGAAGACGACGTTCGTCGTCGCGCTCTGGGGGCCCCCGCCGGTGATTACGTGAATCGGGGTAAAGACGTACTCCGCGGCCATCGACATGGTCAGCACGAAGACGAACAGAATGGTGGGCGCGATGAGCGGCAGAATGATGTACCACCAGAGCCTAAACCCGAGGGCACCGTCGAGCTCGGCGGCCTGCCGGAGCTCTCCGGGGACTGCTCCGATCGCCGACAGAAGCAGCACCATGTTGTACCCTAAGGCCTTCCACGCCACGACGACGATAATCGGGACCTTCGCCCTGGCAAGAGAGCTGGTCCAATTGAGCGGTACGCCGCCGAAAAGCTCGGTTACCGAGGCGATCAGGCCCCCAATGGGGTTGAATATCCAGACAAAGATAACAGAGGCGATGCCGAGGGAAACGACGGTGGGGGTAAAAAGCGTTATTCGGTAGGCGTTTCGGAGGCGTCTCCCGGTGCGGGTTAGTCCGTAGCTCAAAACCAGCGGAAGAACGATGATCAGAATGGTCAGCCAGAAGGCGTAGACTCCCGTGTTCCAGAGTGCTTGGTAGAACGCTCCGCCGGAGAAGACCTCTCGGTAGTTTGCGAGACCTACGAACTCCCGGCTCGGGCTGACCATGTTCCAATGATGGAACGAGAGGATCAGGGTGTCCACGAGGGGCCGGTAGATGAAGAAGCCGAAACCCAAGACGGCCGGCAGAACAAAGAGAAAACCGGTCAACTTGTGACCGGTTTTCGTTGATTTCTTTTCTGTAACGAGTCGCTTCATCCGACCTCTTTCAGAGCATACTCCTCAACCGCGCCGCCGCCTCGCGAAGCGTGGATTCGACGGGCGCTCCGTCGAGGATCGCTTCCCGGGCTTCGATGAGGACCTGCTCCGCTTCCTGGCCTCGTGGACCCGGGAAGGGCGCCCAGGCCACCGAGTCGGGCAACTGGTTTAAAGCCGCTTGGGTAAGAGGATTCTCCTCGAAGTACCCCCTGAGGTAATCCGGGCTGTCCTGAACGCCGGCGGCCATCGGCAAGTACCCGGTATCGAGGACCCACATTGTCTGGCCTTCCTGAC
>CAYPUT010000177.1:0-6860 GCA_964413945.1 uncultured Spirochaetaceae bacterium | reverse complement strand
CAACCGGACAATCTGGCGATGCTCTATGCCGTGGTGGGGAGCACCGGATGGGTGCTGATGGGCTTCCTCGCCCGGCGGGTTATCGACCGGCTCGGCGCGAAGCCGATGCTCATCTTTTTCGCCCTGGTCTTCTTGATAAGCCTGATACCGATGATTACGACCCCTTCCATCTCCCGGGATCTCGGCGTCGAGATCTTCTTAGCGATCGTCTTCTTTGTGGCGACCATGGGGTTCACCGGCGGAGAGTACTCCGCCCAGACCTATTTCTACGGGATGATCGACGAGAGCGAGCGTCTGGACCTTGGGATGGTCTTCTTTATTACCCTCGGAGCGGGGGGCGTCGTCGGATCCTTCGCCGGGGGACTTCTTCTCGACTGGCTCGCCGCCGTATTCGACGGAGACTCGGTCGCCGCTTTCCGGACGTTCTTCGGACTTCTCGGGTTTCTCCTCGTCGTCGGGGTTCTGGTGTTGAGCCGGCTCCAACGCCTCGGGGCCCGGAGCGTCGCGAGCGCCTTGTCGGTTATCTTCTCGTTCCGGGACATGAGGACCCTCGGGCTTCTCGACCGGCTGAGCAGAAGCTCCTCCATCGACGACGAGCGCCGGGCAATCCGCCGGATCGCAAATACCCGGTCCGGCGAGGCCGGAGAAGATCTGGCAACCCGTCTCTCGTCGCCGACCTTCGCCGTCCGACTCCAGGCACTCGGAGCTATCGAGTCTCTACCGCTCACCCCGGCAGTGGAGAAGGCCCTGGAGGAGCACGTCGCCGGGTATCACTTCAGCTCCGCGTACCGGGCTGCGGAGATTCTCGGGCGCCGAGGCGTAACCCGAGGCTCGAAGGTCTTGGAAGCCTCTCTTTCGGGCGAGGACCATCTCTTGGTATCGAAGGCGATGGTGGCTCTCGCGCGCCTCCGGGCCGAGGCCCTCGAAGGGAAAATCGCGGAGATCATGGAGGTCTCCCACAACCCGATGGTTGTCCTCCACGGTGTTACGGCGCTCCACATTCTCGGGCTGGAGAAATCGATTCCGGCCCTCCTGCGGTGCATGTCTCGGGGCGATATTCCCGACTTTGTCCGGGACGAGATCGTGGTAGCCCTTGCGGACATCTGCGGCTTCGGCCCTCTCTTCTATCGAGGCTATCGTTTCTACCTCGGCCGCCTGCCCCTGAAGGAGCTCATAGACGAATGGATCGCCGAGTCCCCGGTATCGGAGGGGCTCTCCTCCGAAGATCTCTACCAGGCGTTGATCGACCAGAGCATCGGCGAGGGGCTCCTCGGATTGCTCCCGAAGAAGGACAAGAAACTCCCCTGGCTGGAGCCGTACCGGGAAACCGTCGGGGACAACAACATTCTTGCTGATACCCGGGGCCGCCTCCTCCTGGTCGCCATGGTCGTTAACCTAGTGCACAAAGGTTTTCTTGACCCGGCGGTTGTTTCCGGCTACTTTCAAGCTATAAACCCCACGAAGGAGAACCCATGAAAGTAGCCATCGGGGCAGACCCCAACGCCTTTGGTCTTAAGGATGAAATAAAGAAAGAGCTCGACGAGCTGGGCATCGAGTACCAGGATTTCGGCAGCGAAGATCCTATCTACGCCAACGTCGCCATCGACGTGGCCGAAGCCGTCGCGAAGGGCGACTACGACCGCGGCATTCTGATGTGCGGCACCGGCATCGGCGTAAGCATCGCCGCCAACAAGGTACCCGGCGCCTATGCGGCCCTGGTGACCGACGCCTACTCCGCAGAACGGGCCGCCAAGAGCAACGACGCAAACATCATCACCTTCGGCGCCCAAACGATCGGCCACATGAACGCCCGTTCCCTGGTCAAGATCTGGATGGACTCGAAGTGGGTCCCCGGCGGGCGCTCGCAGCCAAAGGTCGACCGCATCTACGAGTACGAGAAGGAACACGGCACGAAGTAGGATAGCCGGGCGGGCCACCTCAGGCTATACTTAGCGCATGGCCACCCGCGTCTCTGCAGCAGCGGATTTGGAACGGGAGCTCCTCACCGCGACCGATTTTCTCGACTGGTTGGAGCCGGGACGCTCCGCCGATCTTATCGACGGGGAGGTCTTTATGCATTCGCCCGTTTCGATACGTCATGCCAACCTGTTGAACTTTGTCGACGCTCTGCTTCGTATCTACATCGACCGCCATGGCCTTGGTGTGCTCTATAGGGAGGTGGTCGCCGTACGTCTGAGTGGACGCAACGTCTTCCTCCCGGACCTGGCTTTTTTTCGCACCGGACGAGAAGGCGCGATCAGACCGACCCACATCACCGAGGCACCGGACCTGGTAGTAGAAGTTCTCAGCCCTCGCACCGCCGACCGCGATATCGGTCCCAAATTCGCCGAGTACGAACAGCACGGCGTCCGGGAGTACTGGATACTGGATCCGGACCCCTCGGCCCTCCCCCGCATCGACGACGCCCTAAGCACCATCAAACCAGCTTCTTAATACTCCCGGCCATCGACTGAAGGATCAGGAAGCAGCTCGTAGCGCCGGCATCCAAGACGCCCCGGGAGCGCTCGCCGAGGCGGGCCGACCGGCCGACCTTGGCGACCATGTCCTTCGTCGAGTCTTTTCCCTTTTCGGCGGCGGTAACCATCTCGTCGAGGGCTTCGGAAAAGCTCTTTCCCGAATCGACGGCTCCCCTGAAGGCCTGCACCGCAGGGTCGAGGGCGTCGATGAGGGTCTTAGCCCCGACCTGTGCGTTTCCGAGAGCTTGGATCTGCCGGTAGGCGTCGTCGATCATCGCCGCAAAGGTCGGCGCGTCGATCTCCTTTTTGTCGGCCCCGGCCTTCGCCATCGCCTTGAAGAAGGCTCCGTAGAGGGGGCCCATCGAGCCACCGATCTCCATCACCAGCGTCTTCCCGAGGGTCTTTATCGCGTCGACGAACCCGGCGTCGTCGGCCACCCGCTCGGCAGCCATCTTGAAGCCCTTGCTCATGTTGATGCCGTGGTCCCCGTCCCCGATGGCGCCGTCGACCTCGCTCAAGTAGGCGCGGTTCTCGACCATCATCGCGACCAGCTCGTCAAAGATTACTTTGCCCTTTGCATCGGAAAAAGCTTCAGCCATGACGTCCCCCTACCACTGCTTCAGGCCCATCGAATAGGCTTCCATGTCGATGAGGGGTTTGAGCTCGTCGTCGAGCTTCATGACGGTCAGGGTGATACCCATCATCTCCAACGAGGTAAAGTAGTTGCCGACATAGGAGCGGTGGACGGTCATGCCCTTCTCACCGGTCAGGATCTCTTCGACCCGGTTGTAGAAGATGTACTGCTCCATAACCGGCGTCGCGCCGAGACCGGAGACCAGCACGACGAGGTCGTCTCCGGAGCTAAACGGCAGGTCCGGCAGGATGGTGTCGAGACACATCGCGGCCATCTCGTCGGCGGTTACGAGGTCCGTTACCTTTATTCCCGGCTCCCCGTGGTGCCCGATGCCGAACTCCATCTTTCCCGCCTCGATGGAGAAGTTCGGTTTTCCCACCGACGGAATGGTGCAGGGTGTAAGCCCGATGCCGATGCTCCGGGTGTTATCGATCGCCTTCTGGGCGGCGGCGATAACCTCGTCGAGGCTTCCACCCTGGGAGGCCTTCGCGCCGCCGACCTTCCACATAAGGATCTCTCCGGCGACTCCCCGGCGTTTTTCCCGCTCCTCCTTCGGAGCCGATGGAACGTCGTCGTTGGCGACGACCGTCTTTACGACGATGCCGTCGTCTTCGGCCTCCTCGGCGGCCATCTTTACGTTCATATTGTCCCCGGCGTAGTTGCCGTAGAGACAGGCGACGCCCTTCCCGGAATCGGCGGCCTTAAAGGCGTCGTAGAAGGCCTGGGCAGTCGGGGAGGAGAAAATCTCGCCGACGGCGACCGCGTCCACGAGGTTCTTTCCCACGTATCCGACGAAGGCCGGTTTATGCCCCGAGCCGCCGCCGGTGACGATGCCGACCTTGTCCGCCACCGGGGCGTCTTTGAACTTGACCACCCGGGGATTGTTCGTCGGTGCCACAAAATCTTTATGAGTCTTCAAAAAGCCCTTTAGGTAATCGGGAACCACAAGGTCCGGATCGTTGATTATTCGCTGCATCCTTTCGTCTCCTCTCCAAAGATTTTCCGGTGTCGGTGCACCAGGATTGTATACAAAATATTTCGCCCGCACAACGCGGAGCGTCATTGCCGTATCGTCAGTCCATCCTCTGTCCGCCGTTGATGTTCACCGTCTCTCCGGTAATGTAGCCGGCGGCGTCGCTTGCCAGGTAGAGGGCCAACTCGGCTATCTCCCGGGGCTCCGCGACCCTCCCGAGGGGGATGTTATCAACAATCTTGTTGAAACCCTCCTCGGAGAAGGCGTTTTGCATCGCCGTCGCCGCGAGCCCCGGAGCGATGCAGTTGGCGGTAACTCCGTAGGGGGCTAACTCCTTCGCCAGGCTCATCGTCAGCACGATAACCCCCGCCTTTGAGACGGCGTAATCTACGCTGACGCTGATTCCCCCCATCCGCCCGGCGAGGGACGAAAGGGTGATAATCCGGCCCCGGCGCCGGCTCTTCATCCCGGGGACGACCGCCTTGCACCAGTAGAAGACGCCGTCGAGGTTGACCGCAAGGAGCTTCCGCCAGGCTTCCGGCGTAAGCTCCTCGAAAGGCGTCGTGTGGACGATTCCCGCGTTGTTAATGAGGATATCGATGCCCCCGGCGTCCCGCTCTATCTTATCCCGGGCGTCGATAACACTCTGATAGTCCGATACGTCGCAGACCATCGTGGAAACCGCAAGACCCTCGTCGGCGAGCTCGGCCTTCGTGTCGGCCATCTGCGCCTCCCGGAGGTCCACGATGGTAACCGCCGCGCCGCTTCGGGCGAAGGCTTCCGCGATCGCCCGGCCGATACCCTGGGCCCCTCCGGTTACGACGGCCTTCCGCCCCGAGAGATCGGTCTGAATCCGAAAATCCATGGCCATCGAGACGCCTAACGGGAGACCGTGTAGAGGGATATTTCCTCGACACCGGGGTTAGTCACAAAGACCAGCTCTTCGCTTCCGTTGTTGACGACGGCGATGTTCGCCGGAGCCTTTCCCTCGTCGAGAATCTCCTCGGCGAGCTCCGTGGAGCCGGCCGCCTTCGGGGCCAGGTACTTAAGCGTCTTGTCGCCGGAGCGGCTCCCCACCAGAATTCCCGGCCGTCCGAGGAAGGTCCCGGTCCAGAGTCCGTGGCCGAAGCTTATCGAATGCTCCCCTCGGAGCTGCCAGGAGCCGGCTTCCTCCTTGTAGACCCGCAAGAGGTGCCCGTGGAAGGGCTCGATGGTCACGAGCTCGTCGGTGCCGTCGCCGTCGAGGTCTATCAGCCCGATCTCGCTGATTTCCGTCGGCATGATCATTTCCGGTTTCCAGGCTTCGGCCGGCTTCTTCGGGATGGCCAGGTCGAAGAGTCCCTCGACGCCGGAGATCAAGATGCTCTCTTGGCCGTGGTAGGGGGTCCGGTACATCCCGTGGTTCTTGTGGAGGTTCTCCAGAATCGGCTCGAGCTCCCATGCGGGCGCCTCAACCGGGGCCTGCCAGACGGTTCCGGGCTTGCCCCAGTCGTCGGGGTTGTCCTTGGTCTCGGCGATATTCGCCGCAACGACGACTCCCTCGCCGGCAACGGTTACCACTTCGAGACGGTGAGCGAAGGGAAGGTCCGCCATCCGGGTGCTCTTCCAGTGGGAGGTTTTGTCTCCCTGGAGCTCGAACTGATAGAGCCCGGCCCCGTGGAACTTGTACCCGGGGAAGCATCCCATAATCGCGGCAAGACGGCGTCCGTCGGAGGTCACCGGAACAACGGCCATCGTCCCTCCGGGTCCGTCGACCAGCTCGCTGACACTCCAGTCCGGAGGGGAAATCAAAAAGACGGGACCGTGGTCCTCCGTCGCCGCGACGATGTGCGGCTTTCCTTCGAGGGAGAAATCCCGGACGGCGTAGGACATACCGAGACCGACAAGCTTTCGACTGCTGATGTTCACCTTTTGCTACTCCTTTACGATATCGTCTTCGAGAAACGCTTGGACAATCGCGTCCATGCTCTCATCGGCCTTGAACCCGAGCTTGACTGCCCGTTGCGGGTTGAAGTCCCCGGGCCAACCGAGAACGATGCTCTTTATGCGCTCGTTCGGTTTCCACTCGATGCGGTCTACCGCCTCCCGTCCACCGAACTTCTTCAGGCTCTCTATCATGTCGCCCACGGTCACCGAAATGCCCGGGAGCATAATGGAGGTCGTGGTGCCGACGACCTCGGGACTCAACTCGAAGCCGCGCACCAGCCCCTCGACGATCCGCCGGGGGGACGCGATGTACATTCGCGCCTCGGTTTCGACCGGGCAGACGGCCGAATCTCCTTGAAGGGTCTCCCGGATAATGCTGCTCGCGAAGGTGCTCGCCGCCCGGTTGGGCTTCCCGGGGCGAATAACCACCGTCGGAAGCCGAAGGGTCCGGCCTTCGACGAAACCCTTCCGGGTATAGTCCTGAACCAGAAGCTCACCGATGGCCTTCTGGATACCGTAGGAATTTTGGGGTGTAAGATAGTAGCTGTCTTCGATGACCGACGGCAGCTCGCCCCCGAAGACGGCGATACTCGACGTAAAGACGATGCGGGGATTGGTCTCCCGTTGGCGACACGCTTCGAGGACGTTCCGGGTGCCGTCGACGTTTACCCGCATGCCGAGGTCGAAGTTCTCCTCGGCGTCGGCGCTGACGACGGCGGCCAGGTGAAAAACCCCGTCGGTCTCCGGACCGATTAGCTCCGCCGGAAACCCGGGGTCCGAAATGTCGCCGGTGTGCAGGTAAGCTCCGTAATCAGTAAATGCTTTGAGCAAAATTTTAGCGGGTTCGGTT
>CAYPUT010000176.1:2437-6861 GCA_964413945.1 uncultured Spirochaetaceae bacterium | reverse complement strand
CGCTCCTCGACGAGAACGCCGCCTGCCATTTCGCCCTCGGGTTCGGATATCCCGACGGGGTTGACGGAGGGCTGGAGGCCGACGAGGCGGGGCTTCTCGGCCTCGGGGTCAACGTGAGCCGTCATCATCTGGACTTTATGTTCGGTCACGCCGAGCTCTCGGTTACGGCCGACCTGGCCGACGGCACGACGACGCCGATTATGACCGAAGGGCGTTTTGTCGAAGCGTTTAGATAAGGAATAAGGAGGAGCAGAGCATGGAAAAGCCGAAGGTACCCGAGTTTCAGGCGGTCATCGTGAATAATCCGGTGGTCGCCGTGTTGATTATCGACGACGCCCGGGACGCGGTTCCCCTCGCCGAGGCCCTCGTCGCCGGAGGCGTCAGGAGCATCGAGTTGACCTTGCGGACCGATGCCGCGTTCGAAGCCTTGTCGGCGATAAAGAAAGGGGTGCCTGAGATTACCGCCGGTGTCGGAACGGTAATCTTTCCGGAGCAGGTCCGGCCGGTTGTAGATGCCGGGGCGGACTTCGCGGTCGCCCCCGGTTTCTCCCGGGGGGTCGTCGAGGCCGCCCTGACCCTGGGCCTTCCCTTCGCCCCGGGGATCGCCACGCCGTCGGATATCGAGGCGGCACTACCCTTTGGCTTTCGGGTTCTGAAGTTCTACCCGGCCGAGGCGATGGGCGGGCTTCCCTATCTAGGCGCGATGACGGCTCCCTACCGCCACCTGGGCTTGAGCTTCGTACCCCTCGGCGGCGTGAACACCGGCAATCTGAAGGAGTACCTCGCAAGCCCCCTAATCGCAGCCGTCGGCGGCTCCTGGATCGCGAAGCGGGAGCTCATCAGGGCGAAGGATTGGGAGACGATTCGCAGGAATGCAGCCGAAGCGACCGCCCTGGCGGCCCCGGCCGAGGAGGCGGAGTAATGGAGAGAGTCGTTACCTTCGGAGAGATCATGATCCGCTTCGACGTGCCTGATTACCGTCGAATCGCCCAGGGAATGCCCGGACCGGTCAACACCACCTTCGCCGGGGCGGAGGCCAACGTCGCGGTGTCCCTTTCCTACCTTGGGGGCGAAAGCCGTTTTGTCACCGCGCTCCCGGATAATTCCCTCACCGACGCCTGTCTTCGCACCCTTACCGGGCTCGGGGTCGACACGACAGGTACCGTCCGGACCTCCGTCGGGCGTTTCGGGACCTACTACGTCGAAACCGGGGCCAATCAGCGGCCGAGCTCGGTAATCTACGACCGGGAGCTTTCCTCGGTATCTCTTACCGGTGCCGCCGCGTATCCTTGGGACGATGTTTTCGCCGGCGCGGGGTGGTTTCACATTACCGGGATAACCCCGGCGCTGTCGTCGGTTGCCGCGGAGGTATCGCTTATTGCCGCAACCGAAGCGAAGAACAGGGGGCTTACCGTTTCCTGCGACCTCAACTTCCGGAAGAAACTGTGGCGGTGGGAGGAGGGAAGCTCCCCAGGCGCCCTCGCCGGGGCGACCATGCGCCGCCTCTTACCGTCGGTCGACCTGCTTATCGCCAACGAAGAGGATGCCGCGAGCGTTCTCGGCATCCACGCCGAAGAAACCGACATCGAGGCGGGGCTCCTCGCGGTGTCGAAATACCCCGACGTCGCCCGGAAGATCGTGACTGAGTTCCCCAATATCCGGATGGTGGCGATAACCTTGCGGGAAAGCTTCTCCGCGACGCATAACAATTGGGGCGCCATGCTCTACGACGCGGAAACCGACACCGCGTACTTCGCACCTCTCGAGGGTGGAGTTTACGCCCCCTACGAGATACGGGCGATTGTCGACCGGGTCGGCGGAGGGGACTCCTTCGCCGCCGCTCTGATATTCGCCCTCTCGACGCCGGAGCTCAAGGCGCCCGGGGACGCAGTCGCCTTCGCCGCGGCCGCCTCCTGCCTCGCCCACTCGATTCCCGGGGACTTCAACTTCTCGACGAGGCAGGAGGTGGAAGCCCTAATGAAGGGAGCCGCCTCGGGACGGGTTGTCCGGTAGGAGGTCGCCCTTTCGTACCGGCGGGTATTGAACCATCAGGTTGGATTCGTACACAATACACTGAACGATGCGTGACGCACAAATTTACCTCTGGAGGAAATGTGTTGAGTACAAACGCCAACATTGTGAATAAGCTCGAGCCGAACTTCGAGCACTTGGAAAAGACGAAGGACATCATCGATCAGTTCATCGATATTATTCTGAACTACCGCCAGAGCGGCCATCCCGGCGGCTCCCGGTCGAAGGTTCACATGCTGCTGACTTTGATGCTCAGCGGTGCGATGTGCTACGATATCCGGAGCCCCGAGAAGCGTTTCGGCGACCGATTCGTCCTCGGAGCGGGGCACACCATCCCCCTGATCTACTGCGCTCTCGCCACCTTCAACGAGACCTTGCGTCTTAAGTACCAGGAAACAAAGGACAAGAAATACCAGATTCCCAACGAGGCCGAACGGGCCCTCTATTGGGAAGACCTTCTCGGTTTTCGACGCCGTGGCGGGCTCTCGGGGCACGCCGAATCCGAAGGCAAGACCTTGATCCTTAAGGCAAACACCGGTCCCTCGGGACACGGATCTCCCTTCGCCGCGGGTATGGCAATGGCCCTTAAGCGCGCCGGTCTCGGCGAGGTAAAGGTCTTTATCGTGGAGGGCGAGGGCGGTCTGACCCCCGGGTCTACCCACGAGACGCTGAACACCGCCTGGGGACTGGGCCTCGATAACATGTACTTCCTGGTCGACTGGAACGACTACGGAATCGACGATCATTCGGTCAGCTCCGTCGTCTACGGAACCCCGGAGGACTGGTTCGCCCCCCACGGGTGGCGTGTTGTCGGTAACGAGAACGGAAGCGACTGGAAGCCGGTCGCCGAGACCTTCGAGAAGCTACTCGGCGAGAAGTCGAAGAACAAGGCCCCGTCGATGGCCTACTTCAAGACCCGGAAGGGCCGAGACTATCTAAAGTACGACAACGCGTCCCACGGGGCGCCCCACAAGATGAACTCCGACCTCTTCTGGCAGCTTAGAAAGCAGTTTGCCGAGAAGTACGGCGCGAAGTTTACGAACGTCGACGGCGAGGCTCCGGCGGACGCAAAGGCGCTGGAGGCCGAGTTCCGGGCCAACCTGCAGGCAGTCGCCGACGTCCTCGCGGCGGATAAACAGCTCGTCTCCTTCCTGGCCGACCGCCTGGTCGAGATCGGGGATAGCGTCCCTGCGGATGTACCCGCCTTCAAGCTCGGCAAGAAGGGCAATCCTTTTGCCGACAAGCGACTCTGGGATTTCAAGAACTACCCGAAGGACCTCTACCTGGCCCCCGGAGAGAAGGCGGCGAACCGGAACGCTCTGGCAACCTGGGGCTCCTGGATTAACAGCTTCGGCGCCAAGGAGTACGGCCGTCCCATCGTCCTTGCCTCCTCGGCGGACCTTGCCGGATCCACCAACATCAAGGGTTTCGCCGACGGGTACGGAGATTTCGACGGGTACGGCTGGTACGAGCGCAAAGGCTCCGAAGACGGCGCTCTGATGCCGACCGAAATTACCGAGTTTACCAACGCCGGTCTTATGGCCGCCGCGGCAACGACGAACCTATCCGCAGATCCGGAGAAAGAGTTCGACGGGTTCTGGGGCGCCGCTTCCACCTACGGCTCCTTCTCGTACTTGAAGTATGGGCCGATGCGCCTCTTTAGCCAGTTCTCTCAGGACTCTCCACTGAAGGGAGGAAAGTTCATCTACGTTGCCGGCCATTCGGGACCCGAAACAGCCGACGACTCCCGGACCCACTTCGGTATCTTTTCCCCCGGGGTAACGCAGCTCTTCCCGAAGGGCCACGTAATCAACCTCCACCCCTGGGAGCACAACGAGGTCCCCGTTCTTCTCGCGGCCGCAGGGGCCACTACGGTTCCTTTAATCGTTCTCCACGTAACCCGGCCGGCCATCGAGATACCGGACCGGAAAGCTCTCGGTATGCCTTCGCATTTCGAAGCCGCCCGGGGCGCCTACGTCGTCCGCGACTACGATGCTTCGAAACCCCGGGGCGGGACGGTATTCGTCCAGGGCACCAGCGCGATGAAGAGCATCGTGGGGCTTTTGCCGAAACTCGGCGAAGCCAACCTGAACGTCAAGATTGTCTGTGTTACCAGCGCGGAGCTCTTTGCGATGCAGGACGAAGCCTACCGAAACAAGGTAATTACCGGTGCCGACAGAATCGATTCGACCTTCGTGAGCACTCAGGCCCGGGCGCTGATGTCCGACTGGACCTTCAACAGCCTCGCCGAGGAATACGCGGTAACGCCGGACTTCGACAACCGGTGGAGAACCGGCGGCACCTTGGACGAGGTGATCGAAGAGGCCCACCTGACGCCCGAATGGGTGATGCAAGGCATCGAGCACTTTGTCGCCGACCGCAAGTCGCGCCTC
>CAYPUT010000176.1:0-2427 GCA_964413945.1 uncultured Spirochaetaceae bacterium | reverse complement strand
GGATTTTCCTTTTGAGTCGGTTCATGAACTTGTTACATATTGCACACCTGGAAAGAAAGAGAAAAACAGCCCCTGGACAAGGCATCGAGCACTTTGTCGCCGACCGCAAGTCGCGCCTCGAGCGCCTCAAGAGCGACTTCGCAGCCGTCGCGGAATAGTGCAATCGGGCCGGGATTTCGAGGAATCGGAGTCCCGGCTTTTTTTATCCTCCCACGTCGTAGAGCCCGGAGCTCTTCATCACTTCCAACAGCTCCGACGGTTCCATGTACGCGCCGCCACCGCCGTCGCTTTCGACGCCCGCCCTTTCGAACCCTGCGCGGACGAATACTGAGTGGTCGTACCTCTGCCACCCGAGGCCGTGGTGTATGAGTCGCACATCGGTATCCCGCTCGAACTGGTTTCGACAGTTGCGAAGCAGAAAACAGACTCCGTCTGCGAAGATGCCGAAGAACGAGCGCTCGAGGTAGTAGACCGTATGCGCCAACTCGTGGCCGAGAATGCCCACCTGAGCGTTGAACGGTTGATTCTTCAGGAGCAACGCGTCCCGAGGGCCCTCCATCTCCGTATCGATCCGGATAAGGTAGGTTCTTTTCTCCGGAGACCTGACCGTCGAGAGAGGCTTCGGAATCGACGAGATGGGGAAGGCGTAATCCTTGACGACGAATCGAACGTGGGCGTCCTTGAGCTCCGGGAAGTGGCTTAAGGATAGGAGCACCTGAAGCTCGTATTCCGGGGGATACTCCTTGTTCCGTCCGTACTCCTCTCGAAGATGGTCGATGCGAGGCATCTCTACCTCTTCCCGGTAGGTTCGCTCCACCGGCGGGAGTCGATCTCGGTAGGATTCCGGCGCCGGCTCCTGGTATCCGCCGGCAGTCGTCTCTGCGGTCGCCAGCGCTGCGATCCAGACCACCAAGAGAATCCCGTTTCTGCGGTCAAAGAAGATCATTCTGATAAGATATAGCGGTCTCCGTTCCCGGACCAGGCCACGCGGTAGAGGTAGTCTATTACTCGTGGTAGAATCGAAAGCCGTGAACCGCCAAACGCTTTACGAAATCGTCTCCTCTCGAATCAACAAGAATGAGGATCTAAGCTGTGCGGAGACTATTCTCTACGCCGCGGACCGGGGCCACGAGAGCGACCGGGTCAAGGAGCTAAACCGAGAGTTCTTTCAACGGATGGAGGGTATTCTCGGTCATGTAGACTGTGCTCCCATCAAAAAGCGGTGGCGGACCGAGAGCGACGGCTGTCTGCCGGTGATGATGGAGGCCGCCCGGGTTCTCCAGGAGATTGTCGACCGGGAGCTCGGAAAAGAGCCATAGGAAGAGCCGGTAGTGATGCATCCCCCTGTTGCCGCCCGAAAGCCTCCGGCGGCCTATCCGACCGTCTTGAAGAGTAGCGCCGTGAGAAAACCGCAGAGGGTAGAGAGCCCGGTGATGCTCCCGCCCTTATGATACGCCTCGGGAAGCATCGTCTCGGCAATCATCGTGAGCATCGCGCCGGCGGCCAGACCCTCGACGACCGTAAAGAGCGCCGGGGAGGCTCCGACGAAAAAGACGTTCCCCGCCATGGCTCCAAGGCCCGTAATCACCAGAAGCGAGGTCCACATCAACAAGATGGTGCTAAAGCGGTGATTCGCCGATCGCATGGCCGCGGAGCTCGAAAGCGCTTCCGGGTAGTTGGATAGGAAGAGGCCGGCGATCAGGGAAAGGCTTACCGAAGAATGAACAAGACTCGCGCCGATTACCAGTGATTCCGGGATGCCGTCGAGGAGTATCCCCAACCAGATGGCGATAGCGGCGCCACCGTGTTCTGAGGCCGCCTCCCGAACCTCCGTCGTCGTCGGCATCAGAAGATCCTCGTCGACGTTCCGCCGGGCCTTGGAGTACCACTGCCGCGCCTGCTCCTCGGGGATAATCTGCCGCTCCTTGAGGTTGGAAATCCGCTCCGAGGTCAACACGGCTACGGCAGCGGTTAGATGAGGAGAGTTACTTATAAGGCGGTCGAAGTCTTCCTTTAAGAGAAGCCATACGGTCGTGGTGGATTCGGCTACCGCCGTCGCGCTTCTTGGCTCCCCCGTCACCAGGGACATTTCGCCGAACACATCACCCGGGCCCAGCGTCGCGATGTGCTCTCCCCGGGCGAAGTCTTCTATCGCCACCTGGCCGCTTTCGACGACAAAGAGGCTGTCCCCCGGCTCGCCCTGCCGGATGATGGTGGTCCCCGCGGCGTAGTTTCGATGCATAATCGCCGGGACCAAGGCGGCAATCTCCTCGGCGGGCAGCTGATTAAAGAAGGGGATTTCGCTCAGGCGCCGAAAGAGACCCTGGAGACGCCGCACCTTGAGGCGCTTGAGGTAGCGGGTTGTGGTGGCGGATTTTCGCAAGAAGCCGCCCTTGGCGTTGAGGGCTTGGTTGAGGGCGACAAAGA
>CAYPUT010000175.1:0-6874 GCA_964413945.1 uncultured Spirochaetaceae bacterium | reverse complement strand
CTCTTAAGTCCCGGAAGACCTACACCCTCGACTACCTCCTTTCCCGGCAGCCGAAGACGCTTTCGAGGCACCGCCACTACGCGCTCCTCTTAAGCCATCTCTCCGCCTCACAGCGGCTGCGGAACCTCAGGATAAGCCGACGCTGCTATTCCCTCCTCCATAACGCCCAAATCAAACCGGAGAACCTCCAATACTTTTACCTGACCTACGGCCTTCCAAAGGAGCCGTTTTTCCCGCTCTTCTTTCAGATCAAGAGGGACTACCTCCGGGACCGGGAGCGAAAACGGGAAAAGCGGCGCGAATTCATCCTCGAGGAGATGAGGCGCCTTCCGGCGCCGACCTTGGCCTTTATCAAGTACCTCGGCCACCTCGAGGCTTACTATCACTCGCGGGGCCGCTACCCGCTCTGGCAACGCTACATCTTTCCGACTACGAAAAAGCAAGTCCGCGGCTACGCGGCATGCGACACGTCGGCGTGGCTCAGCCTCTTCCGGGAGCACCTCGACCGCCTCGGGAAGCACTATCCGAGCCTCGGCCGGCGCCATACCGACAGACTTCTTGCCTGCTACGTTCTCGATTGCCTTCCGCCGGAAATACCCCCGACCTGGCCCCGGGCGACGGAAGTGACGGCGCGCTACCGCCGTCTTTCGATGGTCCATCATCCCGATCGTGGCGGTAATCCGGACACCTTTCTCGAGCTAAAACGGGCGAGAGACGTTCTTACCGGATAGCCGACACCCGACGATTGATAAAGGTCCCGGGTGACGGTATCGTGGGAGGATGAACGGTACTCTCCCCTTTGAATCCATCTACCGTCACGGTTTCGCCCGCCTCGCCGTCGGGGTTCCTGAGGTCCGGGTGGCCGACGTCGCGTATAATGTCGATAAGACGCTGGAGTTGGCCCGCCGTAGTCACGAAGAGGGAGCCGTCGTAACGGTGTTTCCGGAGTTGGGTCTGACGGCGTATACCAACGACGACCTCTTTCAACAGGAGGCGCTTCTTACTGCCGCCCTCGATGGGCTCCGGCGTATAGTTGACGAAACCAGGGAGCTCGATCCGCTTCTCTTGGTCGGGATGCCCTTCCGACAGGAGGACAAGCTCTACAACGTTGCCGTCGTTCTCCAAAGAGGGACGATCTACGGAGTCGTCCCGAAGAGTTACATCCCGAACTACCGGGAGTTCTACGAGAAGCGCCACTTTGCCTCGGGGGTCGGAATCCGGAGCAGGGAAGTAGCCCTCTTGGGCCGGGTGGTCCCCTTCGGAACGGACCTTCTCTTCGAAGCGCAAGGAGTCCCCGACCTAATCGTCCACGCGGAGATCTGCGAAGACATTTGGGTGCCGGTTTCGCCGAGCAGCTTCGCGTCCCTTGCCGGAGCGACGGTGCTCTGCAACCTCTCCGCCTCCAATGTCACCATCGGCAAGGCGGAATACCGCCGGGCCCTTGGCTCTCAACAGAGCGGGCGGTGTATCGCGGCGTACCTCTATTCCGCCGCGGGGACCGGGGAGTCTACGACCGACCTCGCCTGGGACGGCGATGCCCATATCCACGAGAACGGCCGCCTTCTCGCCGAGGCAAAGCGCTTCTCCGCCGAGCCGCAGCTTATCTCCGCGGACGTTCACCTCCACGCTCTTGTCCAAGACCGCATGCGGATGACGAGCTTCGCCGACAACGCTGCCGCCCACCGGGAGGTCACCGAGGGCTTCAGGCGTATACCGGTTACCCTCGGGGCGCCGGAGTCGGTCGTGCGCCTGCGGAGGCGGATTCCGCGGTTTCCCTACGTGCCGGCGACCGGCGTCCAAAGGGAGGAGCGCTGCTTCGAGGCCTACAACATTCAAGTTTCCGGCCTGGTAAAACGCCTTAAGAGCGCGAATATCAAGAAGCTTGTCATCGGAATTTCCGGCGGTCTCGACTCGACCCAGGCGCTCATCGTCAGCTGCCGGGCCGTCGATCTGTTAGGGCTCCCCCGGAGCAACATTCTCGCATACACCATGCCGGGATTCGCTACCAGCGACCAGACGATCAGAAACGCCCGGGAGTTGATGAGCTCCCTCGGGATAAGCTCCGGGGAAATCGACATTCGCGATTCCTGCATGCAGATGTTTCGGGATATCGGGCATCCCTTCGCCGACGGCAAGGAGGTCTACGACGTTACCTTCGAAAACGTCCAAGCGGGGGAGCGGACGAGCCACCTCTTCCGGCTTGCGAATATGCACGGGGGACTCGTGGTTGGAACCGGGGACTTGAGCGAGCTTGCCCTCGGATGGATGACCTACGGTGTCGGGGACCATATGTCGCACTACGCGGTAAACGCGTCGGTGCCGAAAACCCTGGTGCAATACCTTATCCGGTGGGTCGCCGAGGAGCATATCCTCGGCGAGGAGACCTCCGGGGTCCTCTACCGCATTCTCGACACCGAAATCTCCCCCGAGCTGGTACCGTCGGTTACCGGACAGGACAACGACCAGCCCGCTCAGTTGAGCGAAGAGAAGATCGGGCCCTACGAGTTGCAGGATTTTCACCTCTACTATATCTCGCGGTACGGGCTACGGCCCTCGACGGTCGCATTTCTTGCGGAGCACGCATGGTCCGACGTGGGGAAGGGCGATTGGCCCGAGGACATCCCGGAGATCAAGCGGCATCACTATACCCGGGAGCAGATCGTCCACTGGCTCGACGTGTTTCTCCGGAGGTTCTTCGGAAACACCCAATTCAAGCGGAGCTGCATACCAAACGGACCAAAGGTCGGTTCCGGAGGTTCCCTCTCTCCCCGGGGAGATTGGCGGGCCCCGAGCGACTCCGTTCCGGAAGTGTGGTTACGCGAGCTTCGGGAGAACGTCCCTGTCGGAGATTAGCCGTCCCAGGATCAATTCGCCCGGCGGGCGGCCAGGAAGCTGTCGATCGCCGAATCGTTGATAAAGCCCATCTCGATAGCGAGTTCACCGAACAGACGGTCCGGCTCGTCGGCTTGGCGCCCAAGGACTTCCGAAACCTGGTCCTGAGTCATGGCTCCGATCCGTACCAAGAAGTCACCGATGCGCTGGGTCGAGTCTTCATGACGTTCCGGCATTCTCACCTCCGATAACAACAAGCGATTCCAAGTCTTCGGGCCTCTGGGCGTGCCCGAAGTAAAAGCCTTGCATCAACGGGCATCCTAAGTCGACAAGCACTCCCGCGAGCTCGGCGTTGTCGATCCCTTCGACGATTACTTCTTTACCCCGGGCGCGAATACTCGCTACCAGGCTCCGGAAGTACGTCCGTTCTTCCTCGCTTTCGACAAGGTCCCGGGTAAAACTCTGATCGATCTTGATAGTCTGCGCCGGGAGAAACTTCAAATACGAAAGCGACGAGTGGCCGGTACCGAAATCGTCTATCCATGTCTGGATCCCCATCTCCGCAAGATCCTTCATACGCTGGATTCCCCGCTGAGGGTCCTGCATCGCCCGGTTCTCCGTAAGCTCCAGGCGGAGGGTGTCTCCGCATTCACACCCCGATTCCCTGATTGCACCTTCTACCACGTCGAGAATGTAGTCGTCGTTTAGGAGCCCGGCACTCAGGTTGACCGAAACGAAGAGTCCGAGCTCTTTCCATTTGGCCAGTTGGAGACAGACCCGATAGAGGGCCCACTTGTCGACAAGAACCAGGAGCCCCGAGTCCTCGGCAATCTCGATAAAATCGGGAGGCTCGAGGAGGCCCCGGGTAGGATGTTGCCACCGGACGAGGGCTTCCGCACCGATTACCCGTGTCTCCGAACCTTCGATCCGGACGATCGGTTGGTAGTGAATGACCCATTCATCCCTGGTAAACGCCCGGCGCAACTCACTCGCGACGGTCATCCGGCGAACCGATTCGGCGTGAAGGGTAGAGTCGTAGAGGAGGAAGGGTTGCCGCCGGTCCTCGGCCTCGACGCTGGCGGAATTGCCGAGACGAATCAACTCTTCGGCTTCGGTAGCGTCGAGAGGGTAGAGCGCAATGCCGATATACGCCGAGACCGCGATAACCTCCCCCCGGTAGCTGTAGGGTACCGCGACCGAATCGTAGAGTTTCTGCGCAACGAGGGCGACGTCGGTGCTTCTGCTCAATCGGTTTAGGAGGACCACCAAGTTGGAGCCTTCGAACCGGAACACCATATCTGCCGACCGCAGTGTCTCGAGAAGCCGGTTCGCCGAATGCTCGAGAAGGAGGTCGCCGATTTCGGCCCCGAACTTGCGGTTGATCTGCTTAAAGCTCTTGAGAGAGATAAAGAGGAGTGCCCGGAGCTCGTCGCCGCTCGAGCGCTTGGCTCGGTCCAATTCGGTCTGGAGAATCCGATAGAGGGCCCGCCGGTTAAAGAGTCCGGTAACCCGGTCGCGGTATTCGTAGGTTTCGAGGCGGGACTCGATCTCCTTCAGCCGACTAATGTCGTGGGAAAAGACCAGAACGTGGGTGATATGTGCTTGATCTTCGCCGTAGGGAAAAAGCGAGACATGGAGGTCTTTGTTCTCCACGCCGAATCGAAAGCGGTCGACAAAGTGGACTTCGTTACCTCCGAAGGCCTCGTCGAGCTTCTCCTTGATAACGGCCCGGAAGCGTTCGGTACCCCACAACTCCTCGACCGTCTTGTCGAGTATCTCTTCCACGGGAAGGCCGATCGACCGGCTGTACGCAGCGTTGACGAATTCGTAGCGATAGTCACGACTTATCAGGGTGATGAAGTCTCGTGAACGATCTACGATAAATCGGTAGGTGTTGTCCGGTTGTGGGTCCGTCACGGCTTAAGCCCCGGGGGAGCTACTTGTCGTCGAGAATCTGCTGCATTTCGTCGATGAGCTTGTCCAACTGATCGAGCTCTCCCCGTGTCTCCAGGACGTCGACCGTATTTATCTGTCTAAGAGCCCACCGCGCGTCCCGCAAGCCTTGTCCGGCCACCTCTTGGATAAGGTCGTACGCTTGACTGACCTTACCGACGACGTCGTGAATATGCTGTCGAAACTGACTATTTGAAATCTCCGGCACTGGTTCACATTGTAGCACATTCAGGCGCGGGTGCAAGCGTCCGCGCCGGGGCCGTCAGGGCCCCGGACCCCCGCCCGCCTCAACTCGTAACCGCGCCCTTGCTCGCCGAGGAGACTAAGGCGGCGTACTTGTAGAGGGCGCCCCGGGTGTAGCGTGGGGCAGGGGCCTTCCAGCTCTTCTTTCGCTCTGCCAGCTCGGCGTCCGAGAGATCGACCCGAAGGGTCCGGGCATTGCTGTCTATCTCTACGATATCGCCGTCCCGGATTAGCGCGAGGGCACCGCCGACCTGGGCCTCCGGGGCGATGTGCCCCACCACCATCCCGTGGCTGCCGCCGGAGAAGCGGCCGTCTGTTATCAGCGCCACGTCGTGGAGAAGACCGGCGCCGGCTATCGCCGCGGTGGGGGAGAGCATTTCCCGCATTCCGGGGCCCCCCTTGGGACCTTCGTAGCGGATAACCACCACATCACCCTTCTTTACGCCGTCGTTCAGAATTGCCTCGAGGGCCATCTCTTCGGCTTCGAAGACCCGGGCGGGGCCCTTATGGACCACGTCTTGGAGTCCCGCGGTTTTGAGGACCGCCCCCTCTTCGGCGAGGTTGCCTTTGAGAATAACGATGGGACCCGTCGGGCGAACGGGATTATCGAGGGAATGTACGACATCCTGCCCCGATAGGTCGGCGGAGACGTCGGCGAGGTTTTCGGCGAGGGTCTTGCCGCTGACGGTCATACACTCGCCGTGGAGGAGCCCGGCCTCGAGGAGAATCTTCATCACCACCTGTAGCCCCCCGAACTTGTAAAGGTCGTCCATCACGTAGCGACCCGCGGGTTTCATGTCGCAGAGGATGGGAGTTGTCGCCTGAAACTCGTTGAAGACCTCAATTTCGAGGTCGATGTCGATCTCGTGAGCAAGCGCAAGGAGATGGAGCACCGAGTTTGTGCTTCCTCCGGTGGCCATAGAGACGCGGATGGCGTTTTCGAAGCTCTTCCGGGTAACGATATCCCGCGGAGTGATGTTTCTCTCCACTAGTCGGTAGAGCGCCTCGGCGGAATCGAGCATTACCTGAACGCGGTCCTTCTCGACGGCGGGAACAGACGCGGTCCCGGGAACGCTCATCCCCATCGCTTCGACGGCACAGGCCATTGTGTTGGCCGTGTACATTCCGCCGCAGGCTCCGGCGCCCGGGCAGGCTGCGCACTCGATTCCGTGGCGCTCCTCTTCGGTAATCTTCCCGGCGCTGTAGGCTCCAACCGCCTCGAAGGCGGAGACAATATCGACCGGTTGACCCTTGTAGTCTCCGGGCTTGATGGTACCGCCGTAGACGAAGACACCCGGGATGTTGGCCCGAAAGAGGCCCATAACCGTACCGGGAATCGTCTTGTCGCATCCCCCGACGCCGAGGAGCCCGTCCATCTGATGGCCTAAGGCGTCGAGCTCGATAATGTCCGCGATAGTGTCTCGGCTGATCAGGGAGGCCTTCATGCCCTCGTGGCCCATCGCCTGGCCGTCGGTCACGACAAAGGTGTGAAAGCTCACCGGCATCGCGCCGAGCTCTTTTAGGTGCTTCTTCGAGTGCTCGGCGATGTGCGCCAGATGGACGTTACACGGCGAGACGTCGCTGTCGGCGGTGGCGATTCCAATTAGAGGCTTAGTGAAGTCGTCGTCCTTGAAGCCGACGGCTCGGAACATGGCCCGGTTTGCGGTCTTCGAGACTCCCTCGGTCATATTCCGGCTGCGGCGGTTAAGCTGTTCGGCCATCGCTTACGCTCCCGCAGAGACGTAGGGCAGGCGGGCCGCCGTCCGATGAATCCCCTCGAGGTTCGAGAGGAGCACCGAGGTCGAATCCCAGGTCCCGGCCATCAGCGCGTTCCGGTACGCCGGAG
>CAYPUT010000174.1:0-6891 GCA_964413945.1 uncultured Spirochaetaceae bacterium | reverse complement strand
GGATACCTCTTCGCCCTCGTTTCGACGGCCTTTTGGTCGGTAAACCTGGTTCTCGCCCGGGCGTTGAACCAGGCGATAGACCCCATCTCCCTGGCGTTTCTCCGGTGGCTGGTGGCGGTCCTCGTCTTTACTCCCTTCGCGTTGCCGACGGCCATCCGAAACCGCCGGACCATCTTGCGGAACCTGCCCTATCTCTTGGTGACGGGTCTCTTCGGCGTCTCGCTCTTTAACACGCTGGTCTACTTTGCCGGACGGTCCACCGAAGCGATCAACCTCTCGCTTATCACCATGACCTTTCCCATTTTCGTCTTGCTTCTGTCGCGGGTCTTTCTCCGGGAGCCCGTGGGCATCCTCCGGGCCCTGGGAGTCGTCGTCGTGTTTGCCGGTCTTCTGCTCCTGGTCTCCGACGGGAACCTCGAGGTGCTTCTATCGCTCTCCTTTACCCCGGGTGACCTGTTGGTGTTGGTTGCCTCCCTGGTTTTCGCGACCTACAGCATGCTCGTCCGCAGGCGTCCGCCGGAGCTCGGGCCGATTTCCTTCCAATACGCCACCTTCGTCCTGGGGCTCCTCTTCCTGGCGCCGGTCTTCGTCGGCGTTCGTCTCCTTGGCCCGCCGTTGGTTATTACGCCGCGCATTGGGGCTGCGATCCTCTACGTCGGGGTCTGCGCCTCGCTTCTGGCGTTCTTTACCTGGAACCGGGCGATCGCCCTTCTCGGCCCCGGGAAGGCCTCGGTTATGTACTATACGCTCCCTATCTTTAGCGGACTCTTAGCCTGGCTCGCCCTCGGAGAGGTTTTCGGTCTTCTCCACCTGGTAAGTCTGATTCTGATCGTGTCGGGGATACTGATGGCTACCCGGGCGCCGGTTCGGCGAACACTAACCGTGGCCTCTCGGCCGGATTAAAGCCGGTCTCCATAATCTCCCGCTCTCCGGGCTTTAGAATGGTTCTCCGGGCGCCGGTGGCCGGGGCCCGGTACTCCATCTTCCCGAAGAGAACGACCGCGCCGCTGTAGATCGTGTCCTCGACGACGAGCAAGCTTTCCCGGGCTGCCGACAGATTGTCCCGCTGAACGGAAACTGCGTGGTGGAGCTTGGGCTCGGCCTCCTTCAAGGCCGAGAGAGCCTCCTTGAGGCTTTCCCGGGCCCGGAGCATCTTCTCGTCCCGGCGCCCCTCGTCGATGGCTTTCCGGACCTGGTCGAGCTTTTCTTCGAGCGTGCTCTGCTCTTCTTGGTTCGCCTCGAAGGCCTTCCGGGCTCCTCGGTAGCTCTCCAGCCGGTCGGGCCGGATCCCGATAAAGACGTGGGTCGGGGCCTCGTAGATACTCCCGAGCTTCTTACACCAAAGGCTACCGCCGACAACCAGATCCGAGACGATAACCTCCCCCCGTCTCCCGTTGAGGACGCAGTGGAGCCCGACCGAAGCCCGGCTGTGCATAATGGCTTCCTCGACGAAGACGTGGCCCTCGCACCGCACGTCAGAGCTTTCGATGTACTTCGCGAAGAGGTTACCGCCGCATTCGATGCGGCCGGCATCGTTTCCGTTTATACCGGTCTTTAAGAGGACGTTTCCCTTCGCCTTTATCGTGGCGCGGCCCACGCCCCGGCCTACCTGCACGTCCCCCCCGGCCTCGATGACGAATCCGTCGGCGATCTCCTTTTCTACGACGACCGACCCGTCGAAATGGATGTTTCCGGTTTCGTAGTTCACGTTTTCGAGGGTAACCACCGGTTCGACGACAACCATTCCGTGGATAAGCCGAACGTTCCCGGATTCGGCAGCGAAGAGCTTCCGGCGGTCGGAGCTCAACCGGGTGCCCCTCCCGGGGCGAAGCTCCACCTGTTCCCGGCTCGCTGCCGCCGGGACGAGAGTATTGCGGACGGTCCGGCCGTCTTCCGGGAGCACTGGGGGAAGCAGCTCCGCTAAGAGGTCCCCCTCCTCCTTGTTTTCGATAAAGTTCAGCTCTTTGAGGTTGATGCGGCCGAACTCCATCTCGAGGTAGGGCTTCCCCCGGATGGTGTTAAAGTGATACGCCACCTCCGCGGAACGCGCGTGGACGACCGGCTTCCCCGACGCGACCAACACGGCATCCCCGTACCTCTTGCGCCCTAGAAGGGACTCGATGGCCGAGACGTCGACGCCGTAGGTCACACCGCTCTCCTCGAGAGCCTTTACCACGTCCTCCGGCGTCGGAGGGGCGGCGCCCTTTTTCGGCGCCTGGACCTCGACCCAGGCGTGCATCTCGTCTTCCGACACGGTAGCGGTGATGGCCGACGCCAGGCGCGCCCCGGCGGGCCACTCGACGAGCCGCTCGGGAGTCCCTGCCGCCTCTTCGATGATCTCCCGGATCCGGGAGCCGCTTACCCGGGGAATACCGAGGAGGCGCATCCGGTTCTGCACGTCTTCGTGGTACACCGGCGTACCCCCGGAATCCGGGGCGTGGACGGTGAGGTATGCCCACCCGGTGCGGTAGAAGAGCTCGAAGTGTCCGTCGGAAGAACGCTGTGAATCCGGCATGCGGCTGTCTAAACATAGTAATAGCGCGCTCTTCGCACAAGTTCCGTTGTCACCGAACCCGAAGGTCGCTACCTTAGCCTGAGTGAATAAGCGAACCGACCGCCTCAGAAATGAGCCGACCTCCCGACTGATCGCCCGACTGAGCATCCCGGCCATTTCGAGCTTGATGATAAACGCCACCTACAACGTCGCCGACTCGATAATCGTCGGGCGCTTTGTCGGCACCGACGGCCTCGCGGCGGTCGGCCTGAACTTTCCGGTAAACATCTTTCTCTTGGCGATCGGCATCCTGATCGGCACCGGCGGGGGCGCGCTTATCGGTCGGCGCCTCGGGGCCGAGGATCCGCACGGTGCAAACCGGGCCTTCGGCAGCGCCCTGGCTATGATTATTACCATCGGTGTTGCCATCACGCTTCTCGGCCTCGCCCTCAACGGAGCGATCCTCCGGGGCCTCGGAGCTTCCGGAAACCTCTTTCCCATGGCCCGGGACTACTTTCTGGTTGCCATCTTCGGAAGCACCTTCGTCGCGGCGAACCACGCCCTAAACAACTTCGCCTACGCCGAAGGGGCCGGTGCCATCGGGTTTACCGGCCTTGCCCTCTCGAGCACCCTCAACATCGTCCTCGACTACCTCTTCGTCGTCGGTTTCTCCATGGGGGTCGCCGGCGCCGCCCTCGCCACGGTTATCTCTCAAGGCGCCGCTTCGGTGTTCCTCTTGGTCTACTTCCTTTTGCCCGGGAGCGTCCTGCGGCCCACTATCTGTTTCTGCAGGGACGATATCGGCGAGGTAACCCGGGTCGGCTTTTCCGCCTCGGTCCGGACGCTCTCGGTGGTCCTCCTCGGCCTCGTCGTAAACCGACAGGCCCTCGCCGCCGCCGGGGACCTGGGTATCGCCGTCGCGTCGGTCGTCTTCCGGAGCATCACCATCGTCCTGCTCCCTGCGATCGGCGTAAATCAGGCCTTTCTGCCGGTGGCCGCCTACAACTACGGCGCCCGGCAGTATCGCCGGATGATCTCCGCAGCCTGGCAGTCGGTCGTCTACGCCCTGGTCATCTGCTTTACGGCGAGCTTTTTCGTCATCGCCTACGCCGAGGGGCTCGCCCGGGTCTTTAACCCGGACCCGGAGTTCGTCCGCACCGCAGCGGAAGGCTTTCGGATTGCCTTCCGGTTGACTCCCTTAATTATCTTTAACCTGGTGGGCTCCGGCCTCTATCAGGCGGTTGGTGATGCCCGGAAGAGTCTTCTGATCGCCGTCTCCCGGATGGGATTCTTCTTTCTGCCGCTGATGCTGGTGCTTCCGGCGTACATGGGACTCCCTGGCGTCTGGCTCTCCTTTCCCCTTGGGGAGTTGGCGTCGGCTCTCTTTGCCGCGGTGGTTACCTGGCCCAAGATCCGGCAGCTCGGGAGCGCCGAAAGAGCCCGGGAGCTGGTGACGGCCTAGAATGCCGGCGGCCTGAGCGACGAGGCCTTCGGATTCGGTTTGCAAGGGACCAGGGCGGAGGTATACTCTCCCCACTATGATAATTGCCTGGATTGCGAGTCTGATCGGAAGCCTGAACGCGAACCGCAAACCCTTCGAGGTAGCCGGCGGGATGGCCTTCGGGCTTCTGCTGGCGATGCTCCCTGCGGGAAACCTGCTCTGGATTGCCCTCTTTATCCTTACGCTCTTTCTAAAGATAAACGTGGCGATAATGCTTCTCTTTCTCGCGCTCTTTTCGCTTGTGGTCCCTGTCGCGGATCCGTTCTTCCACCGCCTCGGCATCGCCGTCTTGACCCATCCGGGGCTCTACGACTTCTTTACCCGACTCTACAACGTGGCCCTCCTTCCCTTTACCCGCTTTAACGACAGTGTAGTGATGGGGTCTCTTATTTCCGGCGTCGTGCTTTTTCTTCCGGCGCTGGTTCTCTTTCGTTTTTTGGTAATCCGTTACCGGACGACCTGGCAGCCGAAGCTGGCGGAGAATAGGGTGGTCAAGTCGATCGCCCGGATCCCGATCGTGTCAAAGCTCTCGTCGGGGATTCGTCACTTCACCCGCGTGTACACCGCGGTACAGGGAGGCTGATCGTGGCCAAGAAGCTTCCGAAGATCCTGCGAAAGGAATACTCCGACAAGAAGTACCGCAGACGTCTCTTGTCCCGGGTGCACACCGAGAAGGGCAGGAAGCTCCTCGCAGAGCACTTCGCCCAGGGGGACGACGGGATCTATCGGCCCGCTGCCGCCGGGGCCCCGGATACAGACGACGCCCGGAACAAGGAGCTCGCCCGCCTCGCCAAGGAGATCAAGAAGAACCGGAGCGCCGTTCGGAAGGGGCGCGTCACTCTGGTTCTCTTGGTTCTTGTGGGCGTTGTCGCTTTCAACCTTCTTCTGAAGAACATGCTCCTCGAGCGTGCCGCGGAGCTCGGCCTCGAGGAAGCCTTCCGGGCAGAGGCGCACGTAGACAACCTACGCTTTTCGGCGCTCGGAGGGACCCTGACTATTGATTCGATCCGGGTTGCCGACCGGGACGCACCGATGGAGAACCTCTTCGAGGTGGGACCCCTGGTGTTCCGGATGATTCCCCCGGAGCTCCTAAAGGGCAACGTCGTTATCGAAGAGATCGCCGCGGAAGCGCTTCAGTTCGGTACCCCCCGGGAGCGGTCCGGCGCCCTGCCACGATTCGCCGAGGAGGCCCCGGAAGCCGGCCCCGGGGGCCCAGGCAGCTCCGCTCCGCCGGCCGGGCCCGCTTCGGGTCTGCTCTCCGGCGGTGTCCTCGATCTTCCGAATCCCCGGGAGCTCCTATCTGCGTACATTACCGAGTCCGAGAGCCTCGCGGCGATGGAGACCCTTAGGGAGGAAGCCCGGGAAGCCCAGGCGCGTTGGGAGACCCGGGTCGACGGGCTGGAGGCCCAGGCCGAGATAGCAGCCTCCGAAGCGGCGGCGTTGCAGGAGATAGAGCCCGGGGAGATCGATACCGTGGAGGAGGCGCTTGCGGCGAGAGAGCGGGTAGACCGGGCTCGGGGGCGCATTCAGGAGGTTACCCGGGAGATCGAAGCCGCAACAGGCGCCGCCGGGGAGGATCTGGCGGCGATTCGGGATATCGACGACGCCTTGGAAGAAGCCCTCGAGTCGGATATCGATGCCCTATTGAGCCGGCTCCCGGGGTTCGAAGGGGGCGTCGAGGGTCTGGTGACGGGGCTCATCCAGGGCTATCTCGAGGAGCGCCTCGGAGCCCTCTACGCCCAGGGCGAACGGGGGCTTGCGATTTATCGGCGGCTCCAGTCCGACGAAGAGGAGGCTCCCCGGGGGGCGGGACGCCGGGGGACTGTCGTTTCCTATCCGAGCGCCGAATACCCCCGTTTCTACCTCGGGATCGCCCGGGCTTCCGTCGGCAACCGGGAGGAGGGAACCTTCGGTGAAGGCTCCGTCGAGTACCTCTCGAGCGACCCGGGAATGGTTCCCGAGGCTCCGCGCCTTACCTACCGCGAGGAGCGGCGGGGACGGAGACTCGACGTCGAGGCGGTCTTGCCGGCGGTTCAGGGTGGAGACGAGCTCGCCGAGGTTTCGGTTTCCCTCGCAGGGGCGGACATCAGTCTTTCGGGGGATCTGAGTCAGGGGGTCTTCGAACGACTGGCCGGGAAGAACGACGCGGCTGTACGCTTTCGCCTCGGCCGAGGGGGACGAGGAAGCGGGACGATCGACTTTCTTCTCCGGGATACGACCCTCTCGGGGGAATCGCCGGAGGATCCGATTCGACGGGCCCTCCGGGAGGGGATTGCCGGGGCCGAAAGCGTCTCCTTCGCCGGGGAGTTCGCGGTTGCCGACGGCCGCATCGTAGCCCTCGACGGGAGCTCGAACCTGGCCCGGATTCTCTCCGATTCGGTGGCCCGGCTCTTGAGGGAGCAGCGGCAGGTCTACGAGGCCCGGCTCCGGGAAGAGCTTTCGGGAGTCCTGGAAGAGCGTCTGGCCGTTCTAAGGGAGGAGCAGGGGCAGCTAGGTGGTGTCGTCGACGACGCCGAAGCTCTTCTCCGACGGAGCGACTCCTGGAACCAGGTGGTTGCGGAGACCGATCGCGAGATCCGCCGACGTGTCGAAGAATTGCAGGGGGAGACGACCCGACGGGCCCAGGAACAGGCGGAAGAGAGAGGCCGGGACGCCCTGGACCAGATTCGGAATCGTTTCTAACTCTGCTCGATTTCGGCCCGCGTTACCCGAATCAGGCGGTCGACGTCGAGCATCAGCGCCGGGGTTCCGTCCCCGAGGATAATCGCGCCCGAGATACCCTCGAGACCGTCGAAGAGCCGGCCGAGGGGTTTTATCACGCTCTGATAGTTGTCTTGGACCCGGTCGACGACCAATCCAAGGCGCGCGTCGTCGCTTTCGACCACCAACACCTGGG
>CAYPUT010000173.1:0-7057 GCA_964413945.1 uncultured Spirochaetaceae bacterium | reverse complement strand
GCCGTCCTCGTCGTCGTCGTTTTCGTTGATCACATCGGGGTCGTCGAAGTCGACGTGCCCTCCACTGCCATCGGGCCCGGCACCTTTATGGTCCCCGGGATCGCCGACGCCCCCCCGGCGCTTCTCGAGGTAATCGACGGCTGTCGCGGCGCGGGACTTCTATTGAACCTCGACGTCAAGGATCTCCGGGCCCTTTCGGCGATCCGGCAGGCCCTCCGGAGGGCCCGGTACACCGAACAGACGTTTCTTACCGGATGCCGCCTCGACGCCCTGGCCGACCTCGGGCGGCCGATTCCGGAGGTCAGCCTCTTGGTCAACGTCGATTCGGAAATGGCCCTCGACAAGGTCGTCCACCTCGGTGCCCAGGGAATCAACATCGAGCACTCTCTGATAACCCCAGAGATCGTCATGGCTGCGAGAAGACGCTTCTTGAGCGTCGCCGTTTGGACGGTGGATGACCCGGAGGAGCTACAAAGGGTTGAGGAACTCGGGGTAGACTCGATAACCAGCAACAGACCGACGAGGATTCGCGTTGAACGATTATGTTGAAATTGCGAAGGAACTGGTGGCCGAGGCCGGAATCCGAGCCCAGGGAAGACGAAGCGCCGGGATTGTCCGGGAAGCCAAGGCGCTGCAGGACTTCGTGACCGAAGCGGACCGGGAGACCGAGGCGGCTATCCGGCAGGAGTTACGTCGGCGCTTTCCCCGGACCGGTGTTCTCGGAGAAGAGCGGGGTCTCGAGTTGCCCGAGGGCGCGGCGACCCCGATGGACGCCGAGGGGCTCTGGATCCTCGACCCGATCGACGGAACCAGCAACTTTGCCGCAGGAATAGACGCCTGGTGCGTCTCTTTGGCGTATGTCCGAAAAGGTATACCGGAGATCGGGGTGGTCTTCGCCCCGGATCGAGAAGAGCTCTACACGGCCGTTAGGGGCCGGGGCTCCCACTTAAACGACGCCCCCTTGCGGATAGACGGTGGGGTTCCGGCGTCCCAGGCGTTGATAATGACGGGCCGGGGGTCGGTCCTTCCGGCAGAAAAGCATCTGGAGGTGATCCGCCGGCTCCTGCAAGCCGGCTTCGAGTACCGCCGGTGCGGCTCCGGGGCATTAGGGCTCGCCCAGGTCGCCACGGGACAGATTCAGGGGTACGTCGAGCCGGGCATGTACCCCTGGGACGTCGCGGCGGCCCGCCTGGTGGTCGCGGAAGCGGGAGGAGAGTTGACCCCCTTCCCCCTGGAGAACCCGACAACGGATCTCGGACCGATGGTCGTCGCCTGTCAGCCGGGGTTGTTGGAAGTGCTTTCGGAAGCGGTTCGCTTCTAGCTACTCCTTTCGGTCCTTCGGCCGACACCGATAAAACGGCCCGGCGAAACGGGGGGCATTTTCGGTAGCTCGACCAAGAGGTGGGTACCTTCTGATTCGCCGGTGGTAAACCTTACCGAGCCACCGTGGGTCTTGGCGATAAGCGCCGCGACGTAGGTTCCGAGGCCGTTGCCCCCTTTCTTTCCGTAGGTCGCGTAGCGCTCGAAGAACCGCCCCCGGACCTGCTCCGGAACGACTCCCTGGTTGTGGATGTCGAAGAGGTAGGAACCGTTTCGGGTAATCGAGATCGCAACCTCTCCCTCCCGGGGAGAGGCCTCGACGGCGTTTCTCACCAGGTTGACGAGGAGCTCCTCGAGGTAGATGGCCTCTCCGAAGATCGGGTAGTCCCGGTCCCAATCGAGAGGGCCGCCGTCTATGGTGTAGGTCAGCCGGACGCCTCGAGACTCGGCGAGGGAGCTCAGCTGCGCGTCGACGGCCCGGAGCAGGTCCGAGACGTTAAGCTGCTGCAGCTCGAGCTCGTAGGTCCCTTCTTCCATGCGCACCAGGTCCATGGAGCTCGAGATCATCGTATTGAGTTTGTTGCCGGACTCTTTAATCATTACCAAAAGCTCCCGTTGGCTTTCGGTTGGGTTGTCCCGGAGGAGCAATTCCGCGGCGTTCAGGATGCCGTTCAGCGGGTTTCGCAGGTCGTGCTGGATGAGCCGCTCCACCTCCCGCTTGATCCGCTCCACCCGTTTACGTTCCTCGATCTCCCGGTTCAGGCGGTCCACCATCTCCCGAAGCTGTTCCTCGGCTCGCTTCCGGTCGGTTATGTCGACGACAAAGGTAACCTTCTTCGGGCGGCCGTCGACGTCGATTATGTAGGCCGCGTCGGCGAGAATGTTGATCTCTTCGCCGTCCTTCCGCATAACCGACCATTCGCCCCGGAGCTCCCAGCGTCGCCCCATAAACTCCTCGTGGAGGTTGGTCAGTCGCGTCCGGTCGTGTTCCGGCACCACCTTCGTAAAGTGCATTCCGAGGAGCTCTTCCGGCTCGTACTGATAGAGGCGACAGTACGGCTTGTTTACGTATTCGTAGACGCCCTCGGCGTTGGTAATGCAGATTCCGACGGGCGTGGTTTCGATGATCTCCCGGAGACGCTGCTCGCTCTTCTTCAGGTTGTCCCGATAGACCGAGACGCTGGCCTGCCGCTGCTGATAGAGGCTGTTGATCGTCCGGACGAGCTCCCGCTCGTCCTCGTCGCTCACCTGCTCGGGGGGGATTTCTCTGTAGCGATCGTTGAGCAACTCGTTCAAGAGCCGCTTTACTTCCAGCGTGCTGTCGTGCGTCATATCCTTCTCGAATTGTACGGCGCCGGCCGCAGGTTGCCAACCCGAGGGCCCCGGGCTATATTCGCCGTCACAAGAGGACAGCGTGAATCAAGACCAAGTCAAAGAGCTACTCCTTCGCCTCGACGGCGAGGTGGAGGAATTCAGTGTTATATTCTCGGGGAAGACGAGCCAAAAAGCCAACGGGCTCTACTATCCGGATCGCCGGGAAATAATCATCCACAACCGGAACTTCGAGGACGACAACAGTCTTCTCTACACCGCGATCCACGAATACGCCCACCACGTCCACTTTACCCGTTCTCCGGTGCCCGTGGGCCCTCGGCCGCACACCATCGAGTTTCGTCGCATTCTCCACCAGCTGCTCGAGCGCGCCGAGGACCTCGGTATCTACCGCAATATCTTCCATTCGAACGCCGAGTTTATCGCGCTGACCTTCCGGATACGGACCCGCTACCTAAAGAAACACGGCGACATCGTAAAGGAGCTCGCCGAAGCCCTGCTGGAGGCGGAAGCCCTCTGCAAGCGGTACAATACCCGGTTCGACGATTACCTCGAGCGGGTCTTAAGAATAGAAAAGCGGGTGGCAAACACCATCATCCGGATTCGGGAACACGACGTCCCCTCGGAGCTCGGCTACGAGAATATGGGGCAGGTGGCAAATATACGGGATCCGGAACGGCGGAAGGTGGCCATCGAGGCCTTTCAGGCGGGAAAGAGCGCCGACACCGTCAAGCATCTTGTGCGCCACGTGAAGGATGACGAGGATGAGCAGGACCCGGCGGTCCAGTTGGCAAAGGAAAAGCAGCGGATCCAGAAAACGATCGACAGCCTTTCGAAACGCCTGGTGGTTATCGACCGGCGCCTCGAAGAGCTCGGGGAAGTCTCCCCTTGATTTCCCGGGGCCCCGCGGGCTACGATGTGTTCAAATGGCAACTATGATTGAAAAGCTGGACTATACCGAGGAACCGGGGAGCAAGTCGGACCACAAGCTCACGCTCTACTCCCTTTCGACCTGCGCCTTCTGCAAGAAGGCGATCGATTTTCTCAAGGATCAGGATGTTGCCTTCCGGTATATCCAACTCGATACCATTAACCCGCTGGTCAAGCAGACGGTAAAGTCGGAGCTCCGGAGCAAATACGGCAATGTGCCGGTGTTCCCCATTATGGTAGTCGACGACAAGGAAGCGATTTCCGGCTTTAACGAAGCTCGCTGGAAAAGCGCCCTTGATATAGCTTAGCGCATGGCACGAAAAGAAAAGACCGACGCGGACGCCTTGCGCTTTATCTACCAGGTGGCGGATTTCCAGGGGTGGAAGGTAAACCCCGACGAAGAGTTCGTAAAAGAGCTGGCGAAGGGGCTAAAGGTAAACTACAACCGCTACGGCTACTACCTCTGTCCCTGCCGAGACGGCGACGGCGTCCGGAAGGCGGACGAAGACATCATTTGTCCCTGTATCTACAACGAACCGGACCAGAAGGAATACGGCCACTGTTTCTGCGGGCTCTTTATGACGGAGGAATTCTACAACTCCGGCAAGGCACCGGAGCCTATTCCGGAGCGGCGAAACGAGGGGTAGGACGGCGCCGGGCTCAGGCCCGGGCTTTGTATCCTTCGATCTGTTCGATAACCTCTCCGACCTCCGACTCCTGCCTCTCGACGAGGGCCATCATTCCCTCATCCCGCTCTTCTCTCGCGAGCCGCTCGATCTCACGGGCCGTCTTTAGAGCGTGGTCGGCTTTGAGTGTTCCCGTCGTGTTCGCCAGGCCGTGAGCTATGCGATGCACCGATTCAAAATCCTTCGCCTCCGCCGCCGCTTTCAGCGACTCGATTCGCTGAGGGGTCTCTTCCAAGAAGATCGACAGGATTTCGTCGAGGATGTCGAGAGAATCGCGGTAGGCATCGACCAACGCATGAAAATCGTACTCCGATTGTACCATTGCCTCCATTGTATTTATAAAAATTATAAAGTCAATTCTTTTCGAGCAGTTTTCGCCGGGCGGATAGGGCGGCCCCGAGGGCTGCCGACGGATCGATCTCCCGGAGGCGGTGAATATCGTCGCCGGCCTCTTCCTCCCGGCCCAGGGTCAAGAGCAATTCTCCCCGGCTCCGGAGTGCCTCGACGTTGTAGGGATCGATTTCCAGGCTCCGGTCGAGATCCCCAAGCGCCTCGGGCCGATTCCCTAACTGTCGGTGGGTTATTCCCCGGTAGAAGTAGCCTCGGGCGTTTCCCGGGTCCGATGTCACCGCCTCGGTAAAGTCCGCGAGGGCTCCGGGATGGTCCTGCGAGGCAAACCGCGCCATCCCCCGGTGAATCAGCACCACCGACCGGACGCTCTCCCTCACTTCCTCCGCGAGAATCTTGGAGTAGATCTCCACCGCGCGGTCGTAGTGGTGTCGGTTATGCGCCAAGAGGCCTTCGAGCAGCATCGCGTCGACCGTACCGCTTCCGGTGGTTAGGAACTCGAGCTCCTCGAGGTCGCTTTGGGACGCCGAAGGTACCTCCGAATCGACGGCCCCTTCCCAGAACTGGGTCCGCCGGACCTGCAGCTCGGAGGCCAGGCGCCGCTGATAGTCCCGGATCTCCTGAAAGATGGTGTCCGCCAGAGTGAGACTGGCGTTGATCGCCGCCAGCTTGCGCCGAAGCGGTTCGTCGAGAAGACTGTACTCGGTCTTGTAGACGAGGTCGTGCTCCACCTCGGCCCAGGCGTCCTGGAGAAGCGTCCGGAGCTGGAGCTCGAGGTACGGCGTCGGCTCGTCCTCCTCGAGGCGGAGCAGGAGGTGCGTCGATTCATAGCCGAACTCCCGGGAGGAGTAGCTCGAGCCCTTCCGGTCGATTTCCTCCACCGAAAAGGCGGATCCCACCGCCTCCTCGAGACGCTTGAGGTCCTCCAGGAAGGGGACGATGAGACGAAGCCCGAGAAGATCCGGGACGAATATGGTCCCCTTCAAGCTGCCGGACCGGGCCCGCCGGAGGAGCTTCGCGTAGTAGCTTTCGAACCCCTTTACCCGCTGCTTTATGTTCGCCCGGAGTCCGAGATCCGCGAGAATCCGTTTTAGGTGGACCACATTCTGCTGCAAGACCGTGTCCATCCGGGGTAAGAGGTCGAGGTAACGACGGTATACGGTCTGCTTGGCGGGAAGAGGCAGAGACACCGAATAGAGCGAGATTACTGGACGGTCGGACACAATCCCCCATACTATAACACAATGGAACAGCCCCGAGTCCGTGTGTTGGAGCTCTTTTTTCTCCTGGTATTGGTCGCCCTGACCATGGCCTTCTACCGCATCCTGCAACCCTTTATCCTGGACGCCGTGGTCGCGGCGGTCTTAGCGACGGTGTTCCACGGCACCTACCGCCGCATCCGGCAGCGAATCGGAGACCGACGCCTCCTCGCCGGCTTTCTCTCCCTGGCTATTGTTGTCGTTACCGTCGCCCTTCCGGTCGCGATTATCGGGGCAATCGTCTACGGCGAGGCCGTCTCCGCGGTCGAATCCCTTCTCCGGGGGTGGCCCGAGATCGCCCGATTCTTGAGCGAATCGACCCCCGAGGAGCTCGGACGGCGGTTCCCCTTTCTCCAGCCCTACCTCGAAGGAATATCCTCCGAGCAGATCGCGGCGAGCGTCCGCCAGGGGGCGACCGTCGTATCCGACGCGGTTCTACGATTCTCCCGACGCTCGCTCGTTCTAGTCGGGAGCACCTTGGGGCACGCCGCCGTGGTCTTCCTGCTGCTCTTTTTTCTCTTCGTCGACGGCGACCGCCTCGTCCGCCGGGTCTACGAGTTTCTCCCGATGAGAAAGAGTGAGATCGATCAGATCGCCAAGGAGAGTCTCGGGACCACCAGCGCCACCCTCAAGAGCACCATCATCATCGGGCTGATGGAGGGGGCTCTCGGCGTCGTCCTCTTTGCCGCCTTCGGTATTCCCTCCCCCTTTCTCTGGGGCGTCGTGATAACCGTCCTGTCGATGATCCCGTTGATCGGCACGAACCTGATTATCGTTCCCGCGGGAATCGTATTGATGCTCCAGGGACGCCCTTGGGCGGGCCTCGCAGTCGCGCTCCTCGGCCTTGTCGGCGTCGCGATTACGCAGAACGTCGTAAAGCCAAAGCTCCTCGGCGAGAGCACCGGGCTCCACCCGGCGCTGATACTCTTAGCGACGATCGGGGGCATCGCCTGGATGGGGCTCATCGGATTCCTCCTCGGGCCGGTCCTAGTTTCGCTCTTTATCGTCATCTGGAAGCAGTTCGCTACCCGGTACGAGGCGGAGCTCTCGACGAAGCACGAGAGCTAGCGGAAGAGGTTGTGGATCGTATAGCCGAGAGCGGCGTACTCCAGTTCGTCCGAGTCCCCGAATGCGACTCGTTACGCGGCTCTTGCGTTCGTACTGCCTAGTTCGGCGAGCCGT
>CAYPUT010000172.1:0-7111 GCA_964413945.1 uncultured Spirochaetaceae bacterium | reverse complement strand
TCATACCCCTCTATACCGCCCTCGTTTCCCTGGTGATTCATCCATCACCAAGGTTCGGACCAGTAAACATTAGTCGTAGCGGTAGCCACCCGGGTCGGCCTCCAGCTCGAGGCCCAGCGCCAGGACTACGCGATTTACCCAGTTGAAGTACGCCGCAACGAGGGTTGCATCCAAGACCGCGCGGTCCTCCAACCCCTCCTTCCGGAGCCCGGCAATCGCCTCTTCGACCTCTGGCGAGGCGGGTTCTTCGGTTACAACGCGGGCGTAGTCGCAGAGGGCCCGCTCCCGTTCCGAGAGACCCGCGGCGTCGTGGTCTCCGCCTCCGAGGCCTTCGAGGGCTGCGAGGCGCCCAGGCTCTTTCCAGTAGTGGAGGAGTGCCTCGCCGTGGTGGACTCTGCAATACTCACACCCGTTTATGACCGACACGACCACGGCCATCATCTCCCGTTCGGGCCGGGAAAGGGGCGATTTGGCGAACATGGTCGTCATGTAGAGGGCCATATGGTCCCGGATACTGACGGGATTCAGGCTCTGTATCTTATGCACCTCGGCTATCTTTCCCCGAGATTTCCCTATCTGCTCGTAAATGTCTCGAAGCTCACCCTGAGCCTCGCCCGGTTCAATAATTTCGATTCGCGCCATACCGCGCATGGTAGTCGCAATTACTTGTATGGTCCACTATTCTCTTGACAGGACAGAGGATTGGAATAATATGTAGCCACAACTAATATTCTTGAAGGTGGGTGCCGATGTCCGACAACACGTCCGGTATTAGAGAGGTCTTTAGCAGCAAGTTTGGGGCGGTTTTGACGGCCGCCGGGGCCGCGGTGGGCCTCGGCAATATCTGGGGCTTCCCCTACGTGACCGGACGGAACGGCGGCGGCGCCTTCGTCATTATCTACGTCGCATCCGTCGTGCTAATCGGTATCCCCTTGATGATTTCCGAGTTTGTCATCGGTCAAAAGGGACGAAAGAACGTAATCGGCTCGATAAACGCCATCACCCCAAACTCCCCATGGCGGATCGGCGGCTGGCTCGGCATCGTAGCCTCGTTCTTCGTTCTCGGTTTCTACGGCGTCGTCGCCGGCTGGAGCGTCTCCAACTTCTTCAAAGCGCTCATCGGCGGCTTTCACGGACTGGACTCCGGTGCGATCGGAGGGTCCTTCGGCGCGTTTATCGCGGGCTACTGGCCGGTTTTCTGGCACCTGGTCTTTATGGCACTTACCACGATTATCGTTATCGCCGGCGTTCGTAACGGCATCGAGCGTTTCGCTCGGCTGATCATGCCGGCGCTTGCGGGCATTCTGGTTCTTCTCGCCGTCTACGGTAGCCTGACCCTCGAAGGAACGGCTGCAGGCTGGGCCTTTCTCTTTCGCCCGGACTGGGGGGCGGTTACCTGGCGAACCGTGGCCATAGCGATCGGGGCGGCCTTCTTTTCACTCGGTGTCGGAAACGGAGTGATGGTTACGATCGGCTCCTACATGGAGAAGGGGACGAACCTCGCGAAGACGGCGTTTCAGGTCTCGATGACCGACACCGCGGTGGCGATTATTGCCGGTATCGCCATTTTTCCGGCGGTCTTCGCCCTCGGATTCGAGCCTACCCGAAGCGGCTCCCTCGCCTTCGTAACGGTACCGTCGGTACTGCAGCTCTTTCCCGGCGGCGCGGTCGTACACTACGTCTTCACCCTGCTCTTCTTCTTTCTCCTGTCGGTGGCTGCCCTCACCTCTTCGGTGACGACCCTGGAATTGGTGGTGGCCTACTTTACCGAGGAGAAGGGCACGAAACGTGCGCCGACGTCGGTTACCATCTCGGGGGTCATGTTCTTGATCGGCGTTCCCTGCGCCCTCTCCGTCGGTGCCGTACCCGCGCTTAAAGTCGCCGGGATGCCCTTCGTCTGGTTTCTCGTCGACTTTCTCGAGGCCTTCGTCCTGCCCCTCGGCGGCATTATCTTTACCCTCTACGCCGGTTGGGCAATCCGCAAAGAGGACCTCCGGGAGTTACTCTCCGTCGGAGGGCGGACGCCGTGGTACTTCGAGCCGCTCCACACGATGCTGCGCTTCGTTATACCGATAGCGGTCTTCGTCATTCTGCTCTACACGGCGAACGAGTACTTTTTCCACTTGACGGCTTAGAAACGGCCCCGGCGGTGCGGGCTCGCGGCCCCGGTGAATCCGGGGGCCACCGGAGCCGCCAGACAAAAATTCGCCTCTGCGGCTTTTCGGTTGTAGGTACAACTAAGTATACTTCCCCGAGGGGCGCCGGTCGGGGCGCCCGGGGACGAAGGCCGGAGGAAGGCCTACAGAAGGAGACAGCAGTGGCAGATAGAACGGACAGCACGTACGACGCAGTAGTAATCGGTTCCGGACAAGGGGGTTCCCCCTTAGCGATGGCGCTCGCGGCCGAAGGAAAGAGAACGGCTCTCGTCGAGTCCCGAGCGGTCGGCGGGACCTGCATAAACTACGGATGCACCCCCACGAAGACGATGGTGGCGAGCGCTCGAACCGCCTACGTCGTCTCCCGGGCGGCCGAGTACGGCGTCGACGTCAAACCCGGGTCGGTCGACCTTAAGACGATCCGCGACCGAAAGCGGCGAATCGTCGGTGACTTCCGCGGCGGGAGCGAGAAGAGAATCGAGGACGCCGAGAATCTCGACTTGATCCGAGGCGAGGCCTCATTCGCCGGTCCCAAGCGTCTGAAAGTCTCCATCGGGGACGCGACCCGGGAGATCTCCGCCGAGCGCATCTTTATCAACACCGGGACGCGGCCCTTTATCCCGCCGATTCCGGGGGTTCAGGACGTACCCTACCTCAATAACGAATCGATCATGGAGCTCGATAGCGTCCCGGAGCACTTGGTCGTAATCGGCGGCGGCTACATCGGGCTCGAGTTCGGCCAGATGTTCCGCCGGTTCGGAAGCCGGGTTACCATCCTTCAGCGGAGCGGCCGGCTCTTGCCCCGGGAAGACGAAGACGTCGCCGCGGAGGTAAAAAGCATACTCGAAGCCGAAGGGGTCGAAGTGCTCTTGAACGCAGAGACCAAGAAGGTTCGGGGCTCCGGCGGGTCGATCGAGCTCTCGGTGGATGTCGACGGACGGGAGCGCGCCGTCTCCGGCTCCCACCTCTTGGTCGCGACGGGAAGAACCCCGAACACCGACATGCTCAACCTCGAAGCCGCGGGGGTCAAGAGCGACAAGCGGGGGAACATCGTCGTCAACGACCGTCTCGAGACGGGGGTCGAGGGTATCTGGGCCCTCGGAGACGTAAAGGGCGGACCGGCGTTTACCCATATCTCCTACGACGATTTTCGCGTCCTCCAACGGAATCTCTCCGGCGACGGGAAGGGAAGCATAGAGGGGCGCCTCGTTGCCTACACCGTGTTTATCGACCCTCAGCTCGGCCGGGTCGGGCTTTCGGAGACGGAGGCCCGGGAAGCCGGCTACACGATCCGCGTCGGGAAGATGCCGATGACCTGGGTCGCCCGCGCCCTGGAAACCGACGAGACGCAAGGGTTGATCAAGGCCGTCGTCGACGCGAAGAGCGAGAAGATACTCGGTTTCGCCATGCTCGGGATGCAGGGCGGCGAGATCGCCGGGGCCATCCAGATCGCGATGATGGCGGGACTTCCCTACACCGCCCTTCGAGACGCTCCGTTTTCCCATCCGACGCTGATGGAGGCGTTGAACAACCTCTTCGCGAACCTCGAATAGGAGCCCCTCGGCCGTGCTCCGACGCTCGATTCAGAGGTCGGGCAAGGACTGCCGGATCTCGGAAAACTCCTGTTGCCTAGCGAGGAAGGCGTCGACGACGGCGGGTTCGAACTGGGTGCCCCTTCCCGCGACTATCGCGTCGACGGCTGAACCATGGTCCCAGGATTCCTTGTAGGGCCGGTGGGAGGTCAAGGCGTCGTAGACGTCGCAGACACTCACGATCCGGGCGCAGGCGGGTATCTGTTCTCCGTCGATTCCGTGGGGGTATCCCGTTCCATCCCACCGTTCGTGGTGGCTCAGGGCGATGTCGGCGGCCATCTCGAGGGAAGCCTTGTTCCGAAACAACTGTGACCCGAGCTCGGTGTGTCTCTGCATTCGAACGAACTCTTCGGCGGTGAGCTTTCGGGGCGCCAGGAGAATTTCGTCGGGAATACCGACCTTGCCTATGTCGTGAAAAGGCGCAAATGCCAGGATATCCTCCTGGAAACGCCTCGACATGCCTAATTCGTCGGCGAGGCATCGGGCATAGCGTCCGACCCGGCGCATGTGGTTACCCGTCTCGTTATCCCGGAGCTCCCCGAGACCGGCGATCGTCTCGTAGATATCCAGCCGCACCTTCCGTTCCTTCAGGTGACTGTCGGTGATATCGACGGGAAAGCCGATGTAGCAGGTCCCTTCCCCACGCTCGAGGGGCACGGCCTGGACCATCATGTGCACCCAGACCACGCGTCCGTCGGCGGTGCGGTTCGGGAGCTCTCCCTCCCAGAAACCGACTGCGGGATCCTGGATGGCTTTCCAGAGGCCGGTGAATATGCGGTCGTAGTCTTCGTCGGAATAGCCGAGCTCCCGGTACACACTCCGTCCGGAATTGACGATCGAGACCGGCCGACCGACCGCCTGCTCCTTCGAATAGCCGTAGACCTCCTCGAATTGTGGATTGACGAATTCGATACGGCCCTGCTCGTCGGTAACCACGATGGGGGTCCTGACCGAATGGAAGGCATTGTGGAAGAGCTCGTGCTCTCGGGTAAGCTGCCGTAGCTCGGTAACGTCTCCTATCGTCATCATGCATCGGTTCCGATCCCCGAGAGGGGTCCGCCGCACATCGTATGCTCTCCCTTCGTACTCGGTAATCCACTTGTCCCCGGATACCCGATCGCACCCTTCACAATAGGAGGTCCCAAAACCGTTTGGAAGAACGGCCCGAATCCCCTCGGTGCTGCTCAGATTCCGTTCCCGGATCCATCGCATTCCGGCGGGATTGACGTACTCGATGGTGTTGGGGCAGGAGACAATGACGACGATATTAGGGTTCGCCTCCGGCAGGACCGATAACCATTCGAGGCGCCGCTGAAGAGTCCTACCCGGAGTAATGTCCTTGGCGAATACCACAAACATTCCGGACGCGCCGTCGTCACGAAGAGGTCGAGCGACGAAAAGGACGTCGATCGCCGTACCCTCCGGGGTCGTCAGCTGCTTTTCGATTTCCAAAAAGTCCCCGACGACCGCTTCGGCGCCGGAAAAGACTCCCCCAACCATGGGCCCCAGCCCTGAAGCCTGGGAAACCTCGAAGAGCCGCAAGGCCTCCGGGTTGGCGGCAACCACCCGAACCGACGAGGGCCTCGGACCCGACAGCTCCACAATCACCGTAGGTGCCGGGTTGATCTCGAAGATCCTTTGAAAATCGATAGCCTCGCTCACTTTGCCCCTTCGGGACTCGGGCTCGTCGCACGGAGTCCTATCTAAGAGTAATCCGAGGGCCCCGGGGCGTTCAAGGGAGCCTCTAACCGGAGGTGTGGCGTCGCCGCCTTCGGAATTGTCAGGCCTCTTCGGTTACCTCCGAAGTAACCGGCCGGCATCCTCTGTCCGTGGATCCTCGCCGACTCGGTTCGTCGAAAAGCGTAGCTCGACGGCGGTTCCGTTCGGCCCCGTCTCGATATCGATGCTCCCGCCGATCTGTTTGGCGAGGCCCTCCACGAGGGTTAAGCCCACACCGCGCCCCCTACCGTTTTCGGCATCGCCTTCCGGAACGAAACCGACACCGTCGTCGCGCACGGTAAGAAAGCAGCAATCGTCGGTCTCGGCGCTTACCGCGACCGCGATAGTGCCGAAAGCGCCTGCGGGAAAGGCGTGTTTGATGCTGTTGGTGACAAGCTCGTTGGCTATCATGCCGAGGGCTATGGCCGAGTCGGTCGGAAGCGCCACCGAGGCGACGGCGGCGGTAACGGTGATGCGAGAGGTGATAAGGCCCGCCTCGGCCATCCCGGGGATAAGGCTCTCAAGGTACTCTTTGAGGTCGATGCTACCGTCGGTCGCGCCGTCGTTTAGGAGGGCGTATACGCGGTAGAGCGTCTCGACGCGGCGCCGGGCTTCTCCGAGGGCGCTGCGAACCTCCTCCCCGGTTGCGGCGTCCTCTTGGAGAAATAGGAGCGACGAGAGGGTCGTTAGGTTGTTCTTTACCCGATGGGTGAGCTCCTTGAGGAGCATCTCCTTCTCTTCGAGCAAGGCCGCGATTCGGTCTTCGGAGATTCGGCGCTCGGTGATGTTGATCATAAAGCCGCGGAGGCGTACCGGCCGGCCGGCCTGCATCTCCACCTTTACGAGGTCCCGAATCCAGATGTAGCTCCCGTCGGGGGTCCGGAACCGGTATTCGAAGACATGGTCCTCCCCCCGGGCGGTACACCGCTCGCAATAGTCGGCGGCCCACCCCTGGTCCTCCGGATGGAGGCGATCCATCCAGAAGCCCACGCCGTCCCAGGCTTCCGGGGGATACCCCAAGATGGTTTCCGCCTGGGGAGCGACATAGGACCAGGTGTCCGAGGCGATATCGTACTCCCAGGGTACCGCGTCGGTCGTCTCGACGAGGAGACGATACTGCTCCCTGCTCTCAGACAGATCCTGTTCTTGGCGCGGATCCACGGTTATTAACGCAGACCTGCGCCCCCCCCGGCTAAGAGGCGTGGCCGAAACGGACATTCCGGTTGGGAACGAAATGTTCACGTTCTCGAACTCTTGGCAATCCTCGAGGGTCGCCTCGACGATACGCCGAAGCTCGCACTCGTCACACGCCGGACCGCGACCGCAGAGGCCCGGATCCCGGGCCGCGGAGAGGCAGCCGACGGCCGCACCCATGCTCTCGGGCAAAGGGCCCTCCCGGTTGGACTTGACCACGCGATCGTCGTCGTCGACGATAAACATGAGCACCGGAGCGTGGCGGTAGATGGCTTCGAGCTCCTGCTCCCGGGCCCGGGTCTCCTCGTGTGCCCGAAAGAGGTCCAATGCCATCTCGATGGAGAGCTTCAGAATGAGCTCGCCACTGGACTTGAGAACGTAGCCGTACCGGGTTACGCTCCGGACCCGCCGCACGACGGCGTCCTCGGAGTGGCCGGTATGAAAGACGAT
>CAYPUT010000171.1:0-7240 GCA_964413945.1 uncultured Spirochaetaceae bacterium | reverse complement strand
GCTCGGTGACATCCCGATTTACCACCGCAAGGTTCTGATACCGCCCGGACTCCGGGAAGTCGTGGATTTGGAGAACGATCCTCTGGTGCGGCAACCTTCGGGCACTCCGGAGGAGGGCGTCGGTAAAGACCGGGTTCTTGCCGATGTGGTGATTGTGGACCCACCAGAGCTCTTCCGGGTCCGAGAGCTCGTTTAGAATCGCCTCGATTCTTTCGGAGAGCCCCGAGCGCCGGCCCTCCGGTATCTCCGAGATGTAGTCGAGCTCCGGGTAGACCTTTAACTCGACCGGCACCTTACCGAAGGAGGCCTCCCGGAGGTTCTCGGTTACCGTATCCGCATTTTCCCGGCGGCCGGTAACGAGGCGCAAGGCGGTGACCCCCTCGAGGGAGGATAGAGCAATCGGCCCCGCAGCGGCTATGACCCCGGTCACGCCGCCGGGCTGAAGATGGTAGTGAAATATGGTCAACGTCAAAATGGGCTTCCGCCGGTTAGACTACGACATAGGCGAATTGATTTCCACGACCTTTCGGCCTAAAGTGGGGTCACTATGAAACGTCCCCTCGAAGAGCTTATTGCGGAAATCTACGGGAAGGAGACTGCGGCCACGCTGATACCGCGGCTAACGCAGCTTATGCAGAGCTACCGCGGCAAGATCGCGGAGCCGGTGTCTCAGCTTACCAACGGCAGCGCCCTCTCTCTCGGGAAGGAGGACGTCATCATGATTACTTACGGTGATCAGTTTTCCGGCCCCGAGGGGGTGCCCCTGAGCTACCTCCATCGCTTCCTCGAAGAGGACCTCGAGGGGACCGTCTCGGGAGTACACATCCTCCCGTTCTCTCCGTACTCCTCGGACGACGGCTTCTCGGTAATCGACTACCGGGAGGTGGATCCGAACCTCGGCTCTTGGGAGGAGATCCGACGGATTGCCGGCGACTTTCGCCTTATGGCGGACCTAGTGCTGAACCACTGTTCCGCCGGAAGCGACTGGTTTACCGAGTTTCTTAAGTGGAAGGAGCCGTACCGGGACTACTTTATCACCGTTCCGCCGGGCACCGACACCTCGCAGGTCTTTCGTCCCCGGGCCCTGCCGCTTCTGAGCCCCTTCGATACCGCCGACGGGGAGAAGCTGGTCTGGACCACCTTTAGCCCCGACCAGGTCGACCTGAACTACGCCAATACGGAGCTCTTCCTCGAGATGGCGGACATCATGCTCTCCTACCTCGCCGAAGGCGCCCAGGTAATCCGCCTCGACGCAATCGCCTACCTCTGGAAGGAGCTCGGGACTTCCTGCCTCCATCATCCCAAGACCCACTTGATGGTCCAGCTCTTCCGGGCCCTCTTCGACGAGCTCGCCCCCTGGGGGATCATCATTACCGAGACCAACGTTCCCCACGCGGAGAACATCAGCTACTTCGGAGACGGGGATAACGAGGCCCACATGGTCTACAACTTCTCCCTCCCGCCGCTAACCCTCGACGCCTTTATCCGGGAGGACGCGACCCACCTCGCCGACTGGGCCCGGAGCCTTGCCGGCTTCGGAGAAGAGACATCCTTCTTTAACTTTCTGGCCTCCCACGACGGCGTCGGCGTATTGCCGGCGAAGGGCTACCTCTCAGACGCGGAGATAGAAAACCTTATCGAGACCGTCGAGGCCAGGGGGGGGAGGGTCTCCTACAAGAGCACGCCGACGGGAGACATCCCATACGAATTGAACATCAACTACCTCTCCGCCGTGACGGACCCGGCGCTCCCGGATGACCAACGGGCCCGGGTCTTTCTTGCGAGCCAGGCCGTTATGCTTGCCTTTCAAGGCGTCCCGGGAATCTACGTCCACAGCCTCTTGGGGTCCGAGAACTGGCAGGAGGGAGTCGAGAAGACCGGGGCGAACCGGACGATCAATCGCCGGAAGTTCGACTATCAGACGATAGCGACGGAGCTCTTGGCCGACGGCTCCTTGAGGCACATGGTCTTCGAGGGATACAAAGAGCTTATCCGGGCCCGGGCAAAGGAGGCGGCCTTCGACCCGGCATCGCCTCAGACTGTCCTCTCGACTCCGGCGAACGTCTTCGGGGTCGCCCGGGGACCCTATCAGGATTCGGGGCCTGTCTACTGCCTCGTGAACGTTTCCGGGGCCGATGCGGAGGTGGTTCTTCCGAAACCCGACGGAGCCCATGGCGGCTTCCGTGACCTTGCCTCCGGAGATCTAGTCTTCCCACATCCCGAGTCAAAGGACACCTGTTCGGTAGAGCTATCACCCTATGAAATAATGTGGCTAATGAGTGAAAGGAGCACAGCGTGAGCGCACCCTTTGATCGCATCTTGAGAAACGGCACCGTTGTAACGGGCTCCGGCACCTTTAGGGCCGACGTGGCCTTCCGAGGGGAGTCGATCGCCGCCGTCGAACCGGAAATTTCCGGCTCCGCCGAGGTCGAGGAGATAGACTGCACCGGGAAATACCTTATGCCCGGCGTCATCGACGTCCATGTCCATCCCGTCTACCTCGACGATATGGAGCAGAGTTCCCTCGTGGCGGCCTACGGCGGCACTACCTCGATCCTGCATTTTCACTACGCGAAGAAGGGAAGCGGCCTCTATTCTTCCACCCGGGAGTTTATCGAAGAGGGCAAGCGGATCTCCCGGGTCGATTTCGGGGTTCACGCCGGTCTCTTCCGCGCCGAGGAGCAGGTACCGGAGATCCCCGAGACTATGAAGCTCGGCGTCCGGAGCTTTAAGTTTTTTATGACCTACATCAAGCAGGGCTGGACCTCGGACGACTATCAGCTTACCAAGGCGATGGATATTCTGTCGGAGAACGGCGGACTGGCAATGGTTCATTGCGAGAACGGCGGCGCCATAGACTATCTCGAAGACAAATACCTCAAGGGTCCCGACGCCTCAGCCGCGTACTTTAACGCTTCCCGCCCGGACGCCTTGGAAGAGGAAGCGATATTCCGGGCCATCTCGATCGCCGAGGTAACCAGGTGCCCTCTCTACATCGTCCACGTTACCGCCGGTCGCTCCCTCCGGCCGATCCTCCGGGCCAGGGAAGAGGGGCAGATTGTCTACGCCGAGACCTGTATTCACTATCTCTCTCTGACCCGGGAGTTGATCGATACCCTCGGCGCCTACGCCAAGGTGGGACCACCCCTTCGGGAGGAGGCGGACAAGGAAGCCCTCTGGAAGGCGCTCCGGGACGAGCTCCTCCAGGTCGTGTCCACGGACCACGCGGCCAAAGAGAAGGACCCGAAGGGCGCCTTCCTCGAGCAGGGCTTCGGCCTTCCGCAAATCGAGATTCTTCTTCCCATCGCCTACGACGAAGGGGTGAACAAGGGGCGCATCAGCCTCGTGCGGCTGGTTCAACTGCTCTCGGAGAATCCCGCGAAGATCTGGGGGCTCTACCCGCGGAAGGGCACCATCGCGGTGGGCTCAGACGCCGACGTGGTGGTCCTCGACCCGGCGCGGCGCTACACCATCGCCCATGAGAACCAGCACTCGAACGCCGGGTACACCCTGTATAACGGCCGGGAGGTACTCGGGTGGCCGGAGATGACCTTCCAACGGGGCAGGCCGCTTCTGCGTGACGGGGAGATCCACCGGAAGCCCGGCGAGGGAGCCTTTATGCCGACGGCTCCGGCGGGCACCTTTCTCTAGGGAAGCGAAAGATGTCGGAGACCTACGTACCCATTGACCGGATACGAGAGTGCATTCGGGATGTCGCGGCCTTCGGCGCCCTCGGACCCCGAATCGAAGACGGCTACTCCCGACCCGCCTGGGGCCCCGAGGAGTGCGCCGCCATCGAATACATTCGCACGGTCGGCGAGGAGGCGGGCTTGATGAGCTTCTACGACGCCGTGGGGAACCTCTACCTGACGACACCGGGAGCTCCGGCGCCTACGCCGGCTTCGGGCCCGGAAAGCGGTTCCCCCGGCGGCGGCTCCCCGGCCCCCGGCGGAGGCGTCACCGGCGGCCTCCCCATCACCAGGTCGGCAGCCACCTCGACACCGTTCCCAAGGGCGGCACCTTCGACGGCGCCGCGGGTATTATAACCGGCCTGGAGGCGATTATCGGTCTAAAGGAGTACTGGTCGCCGTCGTCGCCCGCCGGCGCGCCGGCCGAGGGCCGCCCGCCCGCCGGCCCCGGTTCTCCCTTGGCCGCCGCCTTACAACTGGTGGTCTGGCGGGGGGAGGAATCTCCGACGTTTCAGAAGGCGTGCAAGGGGAGCCACGCCGCCTTCGGACTCCTCGAGCCGGACCTTCTCGGGCGGACATTCGCCGGTATGTCGATGGCCGACTGGATACGCCGGGCCGGGTTCCAACCGGACCCGATTGCCGAAGGCCAACCGACCCTTCCGGAGACCTGGAGGCGAAACCTCGCCGCGCATATAGAGCTGCACATAGAGCAGGCCCGGACCTTGGAGCAAGACGGAATCGACATCGGTATAACGACCAGCATCCGGGGTCCGATTCGTTTTCGGGTGGTTGTCCGGGGCGTCGCGGACCACTCCGGGGCAACGCCGATGGGAGCCGAGTACCGCCGGGACGCAAACTTGGCCATCGCGACCATGCAGGTCAGGCTAAACAAGATGGTCGAGGGGGCCCTCGAAGCCGGGGAAGACCTCGTCGGGACCGTCGGCATTATCAATACCGACCCCGATTTTAACGCCGAGCACCCGGAGCTCTTCGACAACACGATGAACCGGGTGAGCCCCTTCGGGTACTTTACCGTCGACTTGCGGAGTAATAGTCTCGACTTTCTCAAAGAGGCGTACCGCCGGGCGAAAGCCTTGATAGCCGAGGTAGCCGAAGAGCTCGGCGTGGAAGCGGTGGTGGAAGAGCTTTCTCACCAGCCCCCGATAGAGGAGCTCTCCCCGGAGATCCAGAGCCTCCTCGAAGCCGGGGCCGACGCGGTCGGGGCTACGTGGCAACGCATGCCGAGTGGAGCTCTCCACGATGTGGCTATCGTCGCCGGGGAAAAAGGATGGAAAGACCGACAGATACCCGGGGGGCTGGTGTTTATTCCGTGCCGCGAAGGGATTAGCCATAGTGCCGCGGAGTTCGCCACCGACGAATGGGTGCACACCGGGGCTGAGGTTATCGCGGCGACGCTCCTCCGGGCCGCAGCCGTCGAGAGCCCGCTTCTACAGTAGGTTTCTCCGGGGCGGCTATCTCCGGCGCCGGCCCGAGGGCCCTAAACGGAACCCGGCGGGCCCGTCTGAGCCGCACCGATGAGCTCCCGGATGCTCCCGATCTTGTGTTTCGTTAGGTAGCTTTGGAGCCCAAGGATAACATCGCGCATCGCCCCGGGGTTAACGAAGGTCGCCGTCCCGACCGCCACGGCGGTGGCTCCTGCGAGGATAAACTGCAAGGCCGCGTCCGCGGTGTCGATGCCCCCCATCCCGATAATCGGAATCGACACGGCCTGGTAGCTGCTCCAGACGGCGTAGAGCGCCAAGGGGCGGATGGCGGGTCCCGAGAGGCCCCCGGTAACGTTCCCGAGGATCGGGGAGCGCCTCTCGACGTCTATCGCCATCCCTTGAAAGGTATTCAGGATCGAAAGGGCCGACGCGCCGGCGTCCTCGGCGACCTTGGCGAACTCCGCGACGCTCTGGACCGCCGGGGAGAGCTTGGCGATAACCGGAAGACGGGTTCGCTTCCGGACGCCGGATATTACCTCGGTCATCACCTTCTGGTCGGTCGCCCAGGGAATGCCGTCTTGAAGGTTCGGGCACGAGAGATCGAGCTCGACAAAGTCCCCCATCCCGGAAGCCTCGATCCGTTCGGCAAGGTACCACCACTCCTCGGACGTGGTGCCGGCAATGCTCACGACCATCCGCGTTCCGGCGGCTGTTAGCCGTGGGAGCTTCTCCCGGACAAAGGCGTCGATGCCGATTCCGGGAATGCCGATGGCGTTGAGCATCCCGCTCGGGGTCTCCCAGATCCGGGGAGGCGGATTCCCGGGTCTCGGATCTTTGAAGATGGTCTTGTTGACGATGGCCCCGAGCTCTCCGGGGTGGAAAAACTCGTTGTGGATAGAGTCCACTTCGAAGGTTCCGGACCCGGGCATCACCGGGTTCTTGAGCTCGACGCCGGCGATCGAGACCGAGAGATCCGGCGCCGAGCCCCGTTCGGTCGCCATCACGCTATTCTCACCGTGCTGGTCCGGAAGACCGGGCCGTCCCGGCAGACCAGGAAATAGCCGGGCCCTTCCTCCCGGGGGACGGCGCAGGAATGGCAGTCTCCGAGGCCGCAGGCCATGTAGGTTTCTACAAAAACCCAGCCCTCCGCCGCTCCCTCGGCGTCCCGCTTCTTGACGTGCCGGGCAAAGCGCCGGGAGCCGCACGTGTAGATCCGATCGATGGGATGCGCCGCCGGACCGGGCGCCAGAATCCGGTCCAGAAGATCCATGGCGTTTCCGTGATACCCGGCGCTCCCGTCGTCGGTCGCTATCAACAAGCTTGTTGATACCGGCTCGAGATAATCGAGGCACACGAGGCGCTCGGAGGTCGCCGCCGAGACAATCGTATGGACCGCCGTTCCCGCCCGGGCAGCGGTATGGCTTAGAAAGACTACCGCCGCGGCGCCGGCGCCCCGGACCATGGTCGCCAGAGATTTTGTCTCGCCAAGGTCGATCGGGACGCCGAGGGGGCCGATTACGCTTACGTCGCTTCCGACTGTTGCCGTCCCGAGGCGCCGGGTCCCGGGGCCCTCCATCTTGATAAAGAGCCGGAAGGTTCCGGCGTCCGGATGCGTCAGCATGATGTCGAAGGGGCGGGACAAATAAGGGCCCCCTTCGGCCCAGTTCCGGATCATGACGAACTGGCCGGGGCGTCCCTCGGAGGCGACTCTCGGTTCCCGGATCAGTACGTCGGCGTACACACCGCCCCGGTAGTCAATCGAGACTATGGTGCCGATTGACCGCCGAGTAGGTCTCGCCGGGGGGTGTTCTTGGTGTTCGAGAAAGGATGTATCGCCCATGGTATTTGGTACCCGTGTTTTAGAAAGAGAGAGCCCCGGGAGCCGGGCCAAAGGGCCGAGACTCGCCGGGGCTCCATAAATCGCGTTTAACGCTTACCGGTTCGGGTAATCGGGCTCCGCTTGAGCGGCCTCCGGGGGCCATACGGTGACGATCTCATCGTCTTGAATCTGAAAGGTTACCGTGGCGCCGGCGACGTTCTGTCCGGTCTCGTCCCAGCTGGTCGGACCCCAGAATGTCGTACCGTCGTAATCCTGGAGAGCTTCCC
>CAYPUT010000170.1:1106-7260 GCA_964413945.1 uncultured Spirochaetaceae bacterium | reverse complement strand
CGGTAGACCGCGAAGGCGCCGCCCCAATCGCGGTTCTCCTCGCCGTAGGCGACCATCGTCGGGTCTTCGTAGAAGCGGTGAAGGACCGCCTCGAAGAGGGCGTCCCGGTAGGCGACGACCCGCATCTTGGAAAGCGGCTTTCCCGCGTCGTCTACGCCGCTGCGGCTCTTCTTCGCGATCTGCTGAAGCCTCGGGTTTTCCTCTTTGGGAAGCAAAACCTCCGGCTCCCGGTCGTCGAACCTGTCGGCCGGCGTGTTGGAGAACATCACCGCCTCTATGCCGTCGCAGGTAAGTCGGGGGGAGGTCTCGAGATCGACGGATTTGCGGACCGCCCGCTCGACGGCCTCTACGACCCGGGCGTGGACCGTCTCCCGACCCGCCGAATCGAGAACCCCAGCCTCGTCGAGGTAGGTTCCGAAGCTCTTAACGCAGTCGGCCTCTTCCCAGAGCCGAATTTCGTCCTTCGTCCGGTAGGAGGAGGCGTCCGAGGGAGAGTGACCGGCGATGCGGTAGGTGACCGTGTCGAGGAGCACCGGTCCGTCGCCGGCTTCGAGGATCTTGCGCTTCCGCTCGATGGCGTCGGCGACGGCTAAGGGGTTGTAGCCGTCGACCCGCTCGGCATGGAGATTGAACTCGTTTACCCCGGCGCCGACCCGGGCGAGGACGCCGAAGCCCATCGTCTCTCCGGCGGTCTGACCACCCATACCGTAGAAGTTGTTAAAGAAGTTGTAGAGAATCGGCGGGGCTCCTCCGATCTCTTTCGGCCAGAGCTTCCGGTACTGGTCCATCGACCCGAAGACGATACCCTCCCAGACGGGGCCGCACCCCATCGAGGCGTCACCGATGTTGGCGACCACTATCCCCGGTTTTCGGTTGACCCGCTTAAAGAGGGCGGACCCTGTTGCAATGTCCCCGGAGCCCCCGACGATGGCGTTGTTCGGCATGCTGCCGAAGGGGGCAAAGAAGGCGTGCATCGATCCCCCGAGACCTCTATTGAATCCCGCCCGACGGCCGAAGATCTCGGCCAAGGTTCCGTAGAGGACGAAGTCTTCGGCGAGCTCTTTGACGCTCTTGGCGCTTCCGTCGTCGACCAGCCGGAGAATCTCCCCGTCGAAGTAGTCTTTCATAACCGACTCGAGATCGGAATCGGAGAGTTGCCAGATAGCCGAGTAGCACTTTGCGAGAATCTCCCCGTGGGAACGGTGGGACCCGAAGATATAGTCGTCGATGCCGAGGTGGAGACTCTGGCCGACCACCGCCGACTCTTGGCCGATGGAGAGGTGTGCCGGGCCCTTGTGGTTGTATTCGATGCCCCGGTAGGCCCCTTGGGTCTTTATCTCGTTGAGCATCGTCTCGAACTCGCGGATCGTCGCCATGTCGTGATAGACCCGGCGAAGACGCTCGGCGCCGTGCTTCTTGATCTCCTTCTTGGGGTCCGGAGTGTAGGCGTTTATCGGTATGTCGGAAAAGCTCACCGAACCGGCTGCTCGAACGACGGAGGGGTCTATCGTCTGTGATCGTGGCATTCTCTTCTCCTTATGTTTATGCGGTCAGCGTCAGATCGAAATCGGCGATGTATTCGGCGAGGGTTTTCAAGAACCGAGCCGCCGGGGCGCCGTCGATACCCTGGTGGTCGATGGTAAGGGAGAGCCCGATACTCGGGACCCACTCGATCTGGGCTTCCTCGGGCGCCCCGTCCGCGTCGCTGCCCGGCGCCGCCATTTGCGGGGCCGGGGCAATAGCCGAAACGCCGAGAATCCCTATCTGCGGCGGATTCAAAACCGGGGTAAAACTCTCGATGCCGAGGGCCCCGAGGTTGGTCACCGTAAAGGTCGCCGAGACAAGCTCCTCGGCTCCGGCCTTTCCCTCCTGGCAGAGGCGCCCGAGACGCCGAGCCTCCTCCGAGAGGCCCCGGAGCGAGAGGGAGTCGGCGTTACGGATCGTCGGGACGTAGAGCCCCCGGTCGGTGTCGACGGCGAACCCCAGATGGACCCGGGAAAACCGCCGGATCGCCCCCTTGTCGAGGTGGGCGTTCATCTCCGGATGGGCCTTAAGCGCCCGCGCGACGGCAAAGAGCACCATGTCGTTGATGGTAATTGCGGCCTCGCTCTGGGCACCGGTCGTTCCGGCTCCGGCGGCCCGGGCCTTAATCCGCTTCCGCAGGCTCGATAGCGCCCGGGCGTCGGCGGTGCGGTTCAAGGTAAGCTGCGCCGTGTTCTGCAGCGAGGAGAGCATCCGCTCGGCGGTAATCTTCCGCACGCCCTTGAGGGGAAGCTCCTCCGCGGGACCGGGATACTCTCCGGCCGCCGGCCGGGCCGGCGCTGCGGCGGCCGGGGCTGCGGCGCCGGCTGGGACCGCCGCCTCGACGTCGCGGACGATTATTCTGCCTCCGGGGCCCGATCCGGCAAGGGTCTCCGGGTCCACTCCGAGGCGCTCGGCGTACTGCCGGGCCCGGGGAGATATCCGGAGCTTTTGAGCCTCGGAGGGGGCGGTTTCTCTGGGCACGGTCGGAGCCGCGGGTTGCGATTCTTCGCCCCCGGTGGCTTTGGCAGCCCCTTCGGTTGGGGCGCCCCCGGCGCCGCCCGAGGGCGGAGAGTCCGGCACCGCTTCCCCCGGTTCGCCGATCATCGCCAAGGTCGTCAGTACCGGAACATCATCGTTCTCGGCGAAGTAGCGCTTCAGAAGCGTCCCGGTGGCGGTAGCTTCAACCTCGAAACTCGCCTTGTCGGTTTCTACCTCGCAGATAATCTGACCTTCTTCGACCCTGTCTCCCTCGGCTGCGTGCCACGAGGCTATTATGCAGCTCTCTACCGATTGTCCCTGACGTGGAAGAATTACCTCACTCGCCATATCTTTCTCCTTACACCCGCCGGACCTCGACCCCTAACGCGGCTATTTCTTCCGCAACACGCTCCGGGAGGCCGGTGTCCGTTATCAATATGTCAATCTCTTCGAGGGGCAGAACGTGGACGAACCCCCGCTTGTCGTACTTCGAGCTGTCGGCAAGGACCACCGTCCGGTCGGCCTGCTTCGACATAGTCCTTACTACCTCGGCGCCGTCGACCAGGTGCGTCGAAAGCCCACCGTCGATGGAAAAGCCGTCGGTTCCGACGAAGGCGGTGGAGACGTGGAACTGCCGAAGATAGCCAAGGGCGATGGGCCCCACGAGAGACTCGGTTACCGGGCTGAAGTCTCCCCCGACGAGACAACAGCTAATCTGCGGATTGGTCCGCATCGCCGAGAGAACGAGGGTCGAATTACTGACGACCCGAAGCCCTCGTTTACCCAGGAGATTCTGAGCCAGAAGAGCAGTGGTCGTCCCGGCTTCGATCATCAGGGTTTCCTGGTCCTGCACCAGCTCCGCCGCGGCCTGGGCAATCCGGTTCTTCTCCAGGGTGAAAGCGCGTTGCCGGTCCACGATGGTCGGGTGGAACGCCGGCATCGCCCCGCCCCAGGTTCGGACCACCAGCCCCTTTTCCGCGAGGCTGTTCAGGGTCGACCGGATAGTCACGGCCGACACGTCGAGGGCACGACTCATGTCACTGACCGACGCCTCCGGCGAATCGATCACCATGTGGAGAACTTTCTTTTCTCTTTCGCTTATATTTCGAGATACCATCGGCCTGCTTTCGAATACCCTTCATTTATATTACGAAATCAGGGGCCCTGCAAGGGGGCGGCCAGACCGAAAGCGACTTGACCCCCGCTTCGATTACCGCGATAGTAATATGGGTTTATTGTGGATATTGATACACGGGAATCCATAGAAAATAGCCTCTCCGTCCACGCCTTCTCTAAGGAGAGCCGGGGGGAGAATATCGCGGCCATCATTCGCGATGGCATCGTAAAGGGCCTCTGGAAGCCGGGAGACCCCATTAGCGACCTCGACCTGTCGAAGCAGCTCGGCGTAAGCCGGACTTCGGTCCGGGAGGCGCTCTCGCGCCTCGTCGAGAACCGGATCGTCGAGCGAATCCACTGGAAAGGCTACTACGTCCGGGAGCTCTCCTGGGCGGAGATCGAGTCTCTCGTGGAGATCCGTAAGGCCCTCGAGCAGATCGCGTTTTCCCGAGCCATGGTCGACGTTTCGGAAGATCTTCTAGAGCAGCTTGAAGCCTGCATCGACGCCCAGCAACGCTGCGTCGATACCGACGACCGAGACGGTTTCATGATCGTGGACCCGCAGTTTCACGAGCTGGTGTACGAGGCCTCGGGAAACCACTGGATCCCCTACATCTTGAACAACTCCCTCACGCTCCTGAATATCTTGCGGAGGGTAGACAAGAAGAACGACTTCGCCGACGCAGCTCAATGGAGCGTGGACCAGCACCGGGACATCTTCGCGGCGATGCGGTCGAAAGACACCCAAGAGGTTCTGCGCCTCCTCGACGACCACATCGAGCTCCACAAAGAGCGGCTTCGTAACATTATTCCGATCTGACAAATTGCCCATCCGATGGCACGACGACGAACGGTTGCACTACTACTACTTCTTTTTCTCATTCTTGGCCTGCTCTCGGCGGGGGGGACCTACGGTTACACGGCTCTCGTCGAACCGAAATACCTCGGCTTCGAGGGATCAGTCGTAACGATCGAGCCGGGGCAGCATCTCGGAGAGATCGCCGCGGAGCTTCAGCGCCTCGGAATGGTACGAAGCGACTTTTTTCTGGTTCTCTACGCCCGGTACCGGGGTCTCGAATCGGCTCTTCAGGCGGGCAGCTACCACCTCTCCGGATGGATGAGCGCCGTCGACGTGCTCGAGAAGATCGTCTCCGGCGACGCGGAGTTCAACGAGATCACCGTTACCATTCCCGAAGGATTCACCCTGGCCCAGATAGCCGGCCGTTTCGAGGCGGTGGGGTTGTTCTCCCGGGAAGAGTTCGAGGCGGCTGCGGTGGTCAGACAGGAGTTCCGGGACCTCTGGGTGCTAAACGACCTTCCCAACGGAAAGATTCTCGAGGGATACCTCTTTCCGGACACCTATCGGATCTTTCCCACTTCGACACCGGAGACGGTAATCCGCCGGATGGTGCAGCATCTCCAACGGGTCATCGACGGACGTATCCTCGAGGACGTCGAGGGGACCGGCGCCACCTTGCACGAGATTCTGACCCTCGCATCGATCGTACAGAAGGAGTCCCCGGAGTGGGATATGCCGGGAATCGCCGGGGTCTTCTGGAACCGTCTGGAGATCGGGCAGCCCCTCGAGTCGGACGCGACGGTCAACTACGTCCTCGGGACGAGTAACCTGCAGCCGACCTTCCGGGATACCGAGGTCGAGCACCCGTACAACACCTATCGAAACCGGGGGCTTCCGCCGGGCCCCATCGGAAACCCGGGTCTCGCCGCGATCGACGCGACGGTCCACCCCCTCGAGCACGACTACTACTTCTTCCTCCACAAGCCGACCCTGCAGACGGTCTTCTCCCGAACCTTCCGGGAGCATCTTGCGGCGAAGGCCCGGTACCTCGACTGAGAAGTAGCGCGGAACCGAAAGTCGGTTTATCATAGGTACCCATATGAACAGTCTACAAACCGTGGCGGAAATGATGGAAATCGCCGCCACCACATCGCCGAAGGCGGTAGGAAAGAACTTCGTCGTAACGAAAATACTCGACCGTGACGAGTGCAAACGACTCGCCGGGGAGATGGCTAAGTACGGCGAAGAGAGCGGCCGGAAGAACTTCGACCGGGATGGGGCGAACGTCGGGGATTCCGGCGCGGTGTTGTTGATAGGGATGAAGGACGCCGCGCCGACGGGAATCAACTGTGGCGCCTGCGGCTTTCCCACCTGCCTAAAGATCAACACCGGGGATAAGAACTCGGAGTTTCTCGGTCCGCAATGCGCGATACGGATCCTCGATATGGGTATCGCCCTCGGCTCCGCTGCGAAGACGGCGCAACTCTTTAACGTGGATAACCGCATTATGTACCGCATCGGCGCCGTAGCTCGGAAACTCGGCATGATAGACGCCGACTTTGTTATGGGAATACCGATGTCGGTAACCGGGAAGAGCATCTTTTTCGATCGGTAAGCAGCCGACCGCCGATAGCGCCGATTTCTCCCGTTGCCTTGGGGCCCGGTTGCCTTGGGCCCCGCCGTCGGGTATCTTCCCGTCAATGAACGGAACAGACAGTCCCGAGGGCACCGGAGCCC
>CAYPUT010000170.1:0-1096 GCA_964413945.1 uncultured Spirochaetaceae bacterium | reverse complement strand
GGAGCCCGGGCTTACATCATATTGGCGTCACTCTTTACCGGTTCGATAGTAGCGGCGAATCTGATCGGGACGAAGGTTATTCCCTTCTTCCGGATCGCCGGATTCGAGTTTACCGGATCCGTCGGGATCTTTCTCTTCCCGCTGACCTTCTTGATTACCGATATCGTCGCGGAAATCTACGGGCCGAAGGCGACGAGGTCCCTGGTAACGGGGACATTGATCGCCTTGGTGCTGGTGCTCGTAGCGACCGCGATAGCCACACTCATGCCGCCGGCGTCCCGGTTCGCAGCGCAGAACGACGCCTACGTCGCAATCTTCCGAAGCTCGCTTCGGATAATGCTCGCGAGCATCGTCGCCTTTAGCCTATCGCAGTATCACGACGTCTGGGCCTTCGACTTCTGGAAGCGCCGAACCCAGGGGCGCTTTCTCTGGCTCCGGAACAACGCGTCGACGATGGTCAGTCAGCTTATCGACACGGTCATCTTTATGTTGATAGCCTTCTGGGGCGTCGGCGAGCGCTTCAGCCTGGTCTTCGTCCTCGGGAGCATGGTTCCACCGTACTATCTCTTAAAAGTCTTAGCGGCCTTCCTCGACACGCCTCTGGTCTACCTCGGCGTGGGTCTCTTAAGGCGGGCAGGCGTCGGCGTCGACCGGCCTCAGCCGGCGCCGGAGGCGGCGTAGATAATCGCAAAGGCGGCGGAGGCGATCATCGCCAGCAGAGCGATACCGCCGACGATGAGCCGCTTCCGACCGAGGCTCTTTAGTCGGTCCATCATCCCCCCCTACCCCTCGATAACTCGAACCGCGCCGAGATCCGCCGACGCGGCGAAGTGAGCGTAGACTTTCAAGGCGGTGGATACCGCCCGTTCTCGGGACTTCGGGGTGTAGGCGGCCTTTCCCCGGGCCTCCTGGGCACTCCGGCGTTGGGCGATCACCTCGTCGGATATCATCAGGTTGATGCTCCGCTGCGGAATATCGATCTCGATAGTGTCGCCGTCTTCGACGAGGGCGATAAGACCGCCGGACGCCGCCTCGGGGGAGACGTGGCCTATCGACAGCCCGCTCGTCCCTCCGGAGAAGCGGCCGTCGGTTAAGA
>CAYPUT010000169.1:0-7288 GCA_964413945.1 uncultured Spirochaetaceae bacterium | reverse complement strand
CAGAAAAAGTCTATATGAAAAAAATACACCAACGGAGAGTTTGGGTTTCGTTGGACGTGGTTCTTCATGATCGCGACCGCCTTATCGGCGTCCCGGACCTCGAGGGCCTCCAGGAGGAGCCGGTGCTGCGCGATGAACTCCTTGATACGCTCGAGGGGCAAATGGAGGACCAACCGCAGGAGCTGAATCTTGGCGTCGAGCTTTTCGAAGAGCTCGTAGAGGTGACGGTTACCGCTCCGTTGGGCGATGGCCAGGTGAAAATCGCTGTCGTGCTCGAAGACTTCGGCAATGTCGCCCTGGGCCGCCGCTTCGTCGCAGGCGGTAGAGAGGGCCCTTAGCTCGGCAAGGTCCTCATCGGTCGCCCGTTCTGCCAGGAGGCGGACCGCCAGGGTCTCCATGGCCGCCCGGAGCTCGGCGACGTCGGAGGCCTCCTCCGGCCGAAGGGTAATAACCTCGGCGTAGCTTCGAGGCTTAATACGGATAAGTCCGTACTCCTCAAGCCGCCGAAGCGCCTCTCTAATCGGCGTTCGGCTCAAACCGAAGCGAGTTGCGACTTTCTCTTCCGGTATTCGCTCCCCGCCCTTGAGCTCCCCCGAGAGAATCAGGTCCTTTATGTAGAAGTAGACGCGGTCCGAAAGGGACATGCGGTCGATATCATAGATTACTCGTTCCATCAGCCTTTCCTCGATGGTATACGATACACATCCGTCGGCATCAGGATCAACACGACTTGACACGTTCTCGGAGAAAGGTGTTCTTGTGCGGTAATGCCACTCTCCGTCGCCTTCGCGATCCTGATTATCGGTCCTTGGCTCTTGAGTCGCGGCGCCCTTGCCCTTAAGATGCCCGGCATCCTCGGTATGCTGCTATTCGGTATCGGCTACGCGGCGCTGGCGGGAGGCGTGGTAGAGCTGCTGCCACCCCTCCCACCGGAAATTGAGTATCTCTCGGGTATTATCAAGACAACCGCCCTTATCGTTATTCTTCTCCGTGCTGGATTGGGTATCCGGAAAGCGAGCTTGGAAGCCGTTGGAGCTTCGGCAATGCGGATGGCGGTCATTCCCTGTCTGGTCGAGACGGCCACCGCGGCGGTGGGTTTTCATCTGTTCTTCGGCTTCGACTATCTAACCTCGGTGGTTGGGGCGAGTATTCTCGCCGCTGTTTCGCCGGCCGTCGTTGTGCCGTCGATGCTCCACCTCAAGGAACAGGGCTACACCGAGGTCCCGACCCTTGTTCTCGCCGGGGCGAGTGTCGACGACGCGGTCGCGATTACCATCTTTACCGCCTCGGTTGGGCTCTTGGTCGGTGGACCGGTTTCCCCGGTCCGGGCGGTTATCTCTTTCCCACTCTCCATCGTGAACGGCTTGATCGCCGGAGTGCTCTTGGGATTCGCCGTCGCCTGGTTCTTTACCCGCAGTTACCGCCACATACGGCGAACCGAAAAGGCACTCCTCTTGGTGGTCGTAAGCCTTCTCCTCGTAGAGGCGGGGAACCACCTTCCGGTTGCGTCCCTCCTCGGTGTCATGGCCGCCGGCTTTGTCTTGCTCGAGCGGGCCGAAGAGGTGGCTCACCACATGGCAAGCAAGCTCGCCCGCCTCTGGGTTCCGTCGGAGATCTTTCTCTTCGTGCTCATCGGCCTTGCGGTAGACCTCCCGGTTGCCTTCGCCGCCGGGGGCCGGGGCCTTGCGGTTATTGGTATTGGGCTGTTGGGCCGGGCCGTCGGTGTCCTTCTGTCGGTACTCCCGGACAGGCGGCTGACGGGCTCGGAACGGCTCTTCGCCTTGATAGCCTATCTGCCCAAAGCAACCGTCCAGGCTGCCCTCGGCGCGATTCCCCTGAGCATGGGCCTCCCGGAGGGGCAGGAGATTCTCTCGGTGGCGGTACTCGCCATCGTCGTTACGGCGCCTGTCGGCTTGCTCTTGATCCGGGGTCTTGGGCCCCGGCTTCTCAGCCGCCCGGGGGACGTCACGGAAGCTCCCGCTATTGCGTGATGGTCTGGTAGTAGTCGAGCTGCCCGAGGATGTGGCTGGTCATGATCTCCTTTGCCTTTTCGACATCTCCGATTTCGACGGCGTCGACAATCTGCGAATGCTGGGCCACAAAGGCCGCGAGGCGTTCCGGAGGAAGGTGGAGAACCAGCCGGAGGAGCTGAATCTTCGCGTCGAGCTTCTCGAAGAGCTCGTAGAGGTGAGGATTGCCGCACAACCGGGCGACGGATAGGTGGAAGTCGCTGTCGTGCTCGAAAATGAGCGCCACGTCTTTTTTCGCAACGGCCTGATCGCAGGCGTCGCTGAGGCGTCGGAGCTCCCCGAGGTCCGACGGGCCGGCCCGCTTCGCCAACAGGCCGACGGCAAGGCTCTCGAAGGCTGCCCGGAGCTCCGCAACGTCGGCGGCTTCATCCGGAGAGAGGGATACTACTTCGGCGTAGCTCCTCGGTTCTATTCGTACCAGCCCGTACTCTTCGAGGCGCCGGAGCGCCTCCCGGATCGGCGTCCGGCTCAGGCCGAAGCGAGAGGCCACCTTCTCTTCCGGGATGCGCTCGCCGCCTTTGAGCTCCCCCGAGAGGATAAGATCTTTGATGTAGTAGTACACCCGATTCGACAGGGACATCCTGTCGATGTCGTAGGTAATACGGTCCAACGCGGCAATCCTTTATCGTATATTGTACACATTAAACGACGGAACCCGCAACACGCCGTCAACGCTTTCTCGACGCTTCCCTCGGATTCGCTGCGGGGGTTATGCTGACGGCGAGCTTTACCAGCCTGATCATTCCGGGGATCGAAGAGGGGGGCATCTGGGCCGTTATTGTCGGGTTGGCCCTCGGCGTCGCGGTTATGGACTTCCAAGACCACGTTATGCCCCACCTCCATCCGAACCGGGGACGGGAAGGGAAGGGGTACGACCAGGACCCTCGTATACGCCGGGTCTGGCTGCTGATTATCGCCATCACTATTCACAATATGCCCGAGGGTCTTGCCGCCGGGGCCATGCTCTACCTCGACGTTACCCTGGGGTGAGACTCTGTGGACACGCCCCGGTGGCGCCATTACCTTGAACACGTGTCCCAAAGCACCCTCATCATCGGAGCATCCTACGCGGGAATGTGTAGCGCTCTGGCCCTCTGTCGCAAGGGGTTTAACGTCCAGATAGCCGAGCGCTCCCAGACCGCCTACCGCCGGGGGAGCGGCGTCGTCGTACAACCACGGATGGAGGAATACCTGAGGCGGAACGGCCTCGAATCCCGGGCGGCCATCGGGGTGTCGCCGGTTGGGCGGCGTTTCTTCCGGCGAGACGGCACGGTGCAGGAGCTCCCGATGGACGGGACCTACTACACCGGATGGGACACGCTCTTGAACCGCCTCGAAGCGTCTCTCCCCGACGACGCGATTCACCGGGGCCGGGACCTAAAGCATCTCGAAGTAGGACCCGACTCCGTAACCGCCCGCTTCCGCACCGGGCCCTCGGTTACCGCCGACGTGCTTATCGGTGCCGACGGAATAGGTTCCCGGACCCGGCAGATTCTCGACCCTTCGGCGGAGCCGACGTTCGCCGGCTACGTCGCCTACCGGGGAGTTGTCCCGGAGAAAGAGCTCTCGGAAGCGTTTCGCCCCGGGATGGCCGGTTACTTCAACATCGTCGAGATGTCTCACGGACAGTTTCTCTCGTACCCGATATCCGGACCCGAGGGCCGGACGGGGCCCGGGGAGAGGCGGATAAACTGGGTTTGGTACGTTCCCGATTCCCAGGACGCCCCGGACTCCCTCCGGGACCGGCGGGGCGTCCTCCACCGGTCGACCGTTGCCCCCGGCTTGGTTAGGGAGGATGTGAAGAGCCACATTCTCGGTATCGCGGACCGGGAGTTTCCTCCCCAGTTCCAAGAGCTCGTGGCAGGAACCGAGGAGCCCTTTGTCCAAAGGGTCCTCGATATGATGCCCCGGAAGATGGTTTTCGGACGCGCGGTGCTCTTAGGAGACGCGGCGAGTATCGTCCGGCCCCATACCGGAAGCGGGAGCGCAAAGGCCGTCGAAGACGCAACGCGCCTGGCGGAGCACCTCGCGGCGGCGGAACCGAAAGACGACTGCAATGCGGTAGAAACGCATCTGGCAGCCTGGGAGGCGGAACGTGTCTCTGCGAACCGGAGTCTGGTAGAACGGGGCCGGACTCTGGCGTCGGAGTTCGGCATAGATGAGTGAAGAAGACTCGCTGACCAATCTTCGGGTTGATCTCGCGGCTCGCGGCGACCTATCGCGAATACCTCAGCTGATGCGCTACTTTCAGGCCTTCGCCGGAGGCTACGGGGAGGGGGACCGCTTCCTCGGCGTCCGGGTGCCGGACTGCCGGAAGGTCGCTCGGAGTTACCGGCGGCTGCCATTCTCGCAAGTTGCCGAGCTTTTGACCTCCGGCTACCACGAAGAGCGCCTAACGGCACTGTTGATTATGGTCGCCCGCTACCAGAAAGCCGGGGAGACCGGGCGTCGTGAGGTCCTGCACCTTTATCTCGAGCACAGAGGGCACGTCAACAACTGGGACCTGGTGGACACCTCGGCGGACAAGATCCTCGGCCGGGGAGTCCTCGACGGCTTCGCCCCGGAGAGCCTCATCGACGAGCTGGCCTCCTCCGGCAGCCTTTGGGACAACCGTATCGCGATGCTTTCGACCTTTGCGTTTATCCGGGCCGGCCGTTTCGAGCTTCCTCTCCGCGTTGCGAGGCGCCTTCTCGGGCACCCGGAGGACCTTATTCACAAGGCAGTCGGTTGGATGCTACGCGAAATTGTCGACCGCGATCCGGAAGCCGGGCTGGGCTTTCTCGAGACCCACGCCGCAGAAATGCCCCGTACGATGTTGCGCTACGCGGTCGAGAAGCTTCCTAAAGCACAAAGAGGCCGCTTAATGCAGCAAAAACGACAACGCGGAGAAACATGGTGATGCCGAGAGTGGCACCGATACTCTTCAGCCGGAGCCCCCCGGCCAGCGCCCCGAGGACACCCGTAACCGTGGACCAGAGGAAGAACCCTACCGGGTCGTAGACGCCGAGAAACAGGTAGAACATAAGAGAGAGGGCGAATCCCGTCAGTATTCCGGCGACAAGGTGTAGGAAGATGTTCTGCTTCACGCAGAAGAGGGTACCGCCTCGACGCGGCTGGGGCAATAGGGCTCGACCGCTGGGGCTGAGCGCCCCGGGGCCAGGCCGGATTCGGCCGTTTCAGCGGTGCCGCGCATTCCAGAAGAAACGCCACAGGGTTTCGTCGGGGGGCGGAGCAACTACCTCGATCCGGTCGCCAGTGGTCGGGTGGGTCAGCTCCAAGCTCAGCGCGTGGAGGTGGATGCCGCCCGCCGGATTAGAGCGTCGGGAGCCGTACTTTAGATCGCCCTTGATGTGGACACCAACGGCGGCAAGCTGAGCGCGTATCTGATGATGCCTTCCGGTGTGGAGGTCTATCTCTAAGAGGGCGTAGCGGTCGGATTCGCCGATAAGGCGATAGGAGAGGCGGGCCTCCTTGGTATCCTTACCGCGACCGGCCAGGGCCCGGGATTTGTTGGCCGCAACATCGTGGAGCAGGTGGTGCTCCAAGGTCCCCTCCGGCTCGGCGGGAGCTGACTCCACCACCGCCCAGTAGAACTTCTTCGTCTCGCGATTTCTGAATTGCCTTTGAAGCTCCCGCTGAGCCGCGGCCGTAACCGCGTAAACGAGACAGCCGCTGGTGGGCCGGTCGAGGCGATGGACAATTCCGAGAAAGGGGCGGTGGCTCTGCCCTGAGCGCTGCGCCCGGTAGAGGGCAACTTGGTCCGAGAGGGCCGGGTTGCCGGTATCGTTGGACTCCGAAAGGACCCCTGGAGGTTTGTTCACCCAGACCAACGCGTCATCTTCGGCAAGAATCGGGGGGCCGGGCATCTCTGTGCTCATCGGCGCAGCGTTTTTTCTGCGATGTAGGGGAGCTTTTCGAAAATCGAGTGGACCTTCCGGTACTCGGCAACGCTCAACCCCGCCCGGAGCCAGATATCCCGGAAGAGGCGCCGGGTAACCCCGGGGTCGTGATGCCGAAAGTAGCCAAGCTCCCGGAGACAGGTTACCACGGCCTCCGAGAGCTCGTCGGCGTCTTCGGTCGGTATCGGAATGTGCCCGATATCCCGGGACTCGATCTGCGTGTAGAGCGCGTAGCTTACGATTTGCACCGCGTGGGAAAGGTTGAGGGAGGGAAAATCCGGGGAGGTCGATATGGAGACGACGACGTTGCAGAGGCCGAGCTCTTCGGTAGAGAGGCCGCTCTCTTCGTTGCCGAAGACGACGGCGACCCGGCCTTCAGGACGCCCTGCGAGAAAGGCGCCGAATTCCTCGGGGCTAAAGCGCCGCTGGTTTCGCTTCGTTCCAAGGCGTCGAGTCGTGCCGGCCACGAGCTGAGCCCCGGAGACGGCCTCTTCGAGGGTCGAGAGAAAGCGTGCTTCGTCCCAGAGGTCCCGAGCGTGGACCGCGGTATAGTCGACTTCGTGAGCGTCGTACTCTTCTCGGTTGCCGACAATCGCCAGTCGACCAATTCCCATCGTCTTTGCCGCTCTACAGGTTGCGCCGATATTGCCGCTGGTCTTCGGATGAGAAAGGACAATTTCGATCTGTGATAGCTCCACCACTGCAGTATAATAGGGGAGTGGCCGGCTACGTCTACGAGGAGATGGGACCCGACGAACAGGAACTCGATTGGTCGGTAACCCGGCAGGTTATGAAGGACCAACAGCTCCTGTCGAACCTTCTCGACGCAGAACAGGGCGGAGAGAAGCACGCGATCGTCGCCCTGGTTTCCCAGGGAGAGCTCAAGGAGACCTACGTCAGTCCCGAATCGGCGGTAAAGGAGAAGTTCGCCTTTAACGCGCTTCAGGACGCCTTCGACTTCTACGTCCCGGGCCACTCGGTCTGTTTGGTTATTGTCCGGGACCATAGAGTCGTGGTATCGGTCAACGGTTTGTTACCACGCTTCTAATGAAACGCTTTTCGGAACGTGGTATACTCCGTGGTAACTATGAACTCGAGGGCGGAAAACATGCAGAGTGCGGCGTACTACGTAAAGATTAAAAAGGATCTCAAGAAAGCGTTCGAGGACTTCTTTCCGTACATGTCCTCTCACTACATAAGTATGAGCAAGCTTTTCGACAAGAACAAACGGTATCCCGTCTTGGCCGTCGAAAAGGTCGCGGTCTTTACCAAGGACGGGGCGGAAACCGAATCCGCCCGGTTCCTCGTTCCTTCCGAAAACGGAAACTTCATCTGGATTCAAGCCGAGCTCTTTACCTT
>CAYPUT010000168.1:2426-7321 GCA_964413945.1 uncultured Spirochaetaceae bacterium | reverse complement strand
CGGTCGTAACCGCGTGTTCCGCTGCGGCCAGATTCTTGCGCAGCCACGCCAGTTCGGACCAGGTCAGAGCCCCCTTAAACCATGCTTTGGCAATTTCGGGGTCTTTTTCGTTGTTGAGCGCTATGCTCCCGACATTGTTCATCGCCTGGATATTCGTTGGGTCAAGCTCGACGGCTCGCTGGAAGCACTCCTTTGCTTCGGTCCATCGATTCTGCGAAAGTAGGGCATTACCTTTGCGCACTTCTTCAATCGATTCGAGAACCCTGGCGTAGACCTTTTCGTCGGAAGTCAGCTCGCTTCGGCGCGTCAAGAGTCTTCGTTCCGTGTCCGGGCAGTCGTCCCGTTGAATCGCTTTGCGATACCATTCGTGAGCAGCGGAGCGCCTCCCCCAGGTGTAATACATATCGGCAAGCGCTCTAATCCGGGGATGGTATTCCCCGAAATCCTCGATCTCTCCGAGCAATAGCGGTTCGGCCTCGGTGTAGCGCTCCTCGGCAATATACGTAAGAGCGATATTGTGGCGCATACCTTGGGCAGTGGGGTTCCCCTTCGAGAGTTTTTCCCAGATTCTCCGTGCAGCTGCGTACTCACCGGTCGACATGGCATTGAGCGCACGTCGTAAGCGAAGCTGATAGATTATTCCGCCCATTGTATAGAGAAATCCTTATGTCGTAGGAGATGCAGAAGCGACCGGAGCCTCGTTAGACTCCGGCCGCGAACAGCGAATACATGGTCATGAACGACCAGTCGGCCCGCTACTACACGAACAGCGAGAGAATCATCACGACGACAAAAGCTGCGACTCCCTGTATACCGGTGGAGGGTGTCCACAGTTTGTAGGCCATCTTAGTGGGCATTCCCGCAAACTGCGATACGACCCAAAAGTACGAGTCGTTTGCGTGCGATACAACCATAGCGCCCGATCCGATTGCCAGTACTGTCAATACTGGATTCAGGCCGAAGGGTTCGAGTAAGGGAGCCATAATCGCGGCTGTGGTAATAATCGAAACAGTGCCGCTTCCCTGGGCGCTCTTGAGGACAACCGCAATCAAGAAGGGTAGCAGGAGTCCCAATGGTAGACCTTCCATCGCCTCACTGATGTAATCGACCATAGGCGATGCCTGGAGGACTCTCCCGAATGCTCCGCCGGCACCGGTGATCGCCAGAATGAGGCCGGCGTTCTTCACTCCCTGCCCGATCCACTCGTCTCGTGCTTCCGCCCTCTTATCCTTCACCACAAGCGTCAAAGCAATGAACACACCGATAACCAGTGCAACGGCCGGGGCACCTACAAAGGTGAAAAGCTTGAAAAGAGCCTCTTCACCGAAGGGCTTGGATGGAAGCTTGGCAACCGAATTCAAGAGAATTAAGAGAATCGGCACGAGTAGTGGGAGCACCGAATGAAAGGTAGCCGGGAGTTTTCCATACTTCGATATGAGGGAATCATAGGACTCTTCGAGTTCCATATCGATTTTGTACTTTGAGGCAACTGTTACGGCAAAAAGGTAGCCCGCCAGCATGCTGAATATGGCAACAAACGAACCGACCAGAATAACCGTGCCGAGATCCGCACCAAGTTCCGATGCCGCGGCGATAGGACCGGGCGTCGGCGGTACGAGGGCGTGGGTTGCATGAAGTCCGGTACCCAGGGCAACCGCCATCATCGCCATGGACTTCTTGGTCTGGACCGCCAATGCCTTATTGAGAGGCGTTAGCACAACGTATCCCGAGTCGCAGAAAACCGGAACGGAAACAATCATGCCGCCGATACTCATCGCCAAGGGAGCCCGATCCTGACCGACAAGCTTCAGCACCGCCTGAGTCATGGACAAGGCGGCACCGGTCTTCTCGAGAATAACCCCGATAATCGTACCGGCGATAATAACGATACCAATATATCCCAGGGTACCGCCGAATCCGCTGGTAACCGTATCCACTACCTCGGGAAGGGGCATACCAATGGCGATTCCGTAAAGGATCGCCACGGAGACGAGGACAATGAACGGATTCATTCTCAATCGGGCGGTGCCGAAAATGATCAGCCCGACTGCCACAATCAATAGAACGATAGCCACAGGACCAGATACCATAATCTCTCACCTCGAAATGTTTGATATGCCTATCATTGTAAACCGGATTATGGGCGTCCTCAACGAAAACCTGGGTGTTCGTCGTTTATGGATTCGCTCGGCCTACCGACTGCACCGCGCTGGATGATGTAACGTGTCAACAAGCCTGTTGATGAAATCGGGCTAATTTCTTTTGGAGAAAGGTTCTGCAGCCGATATGGCCCATGAATCGTCGCTGCGCCGTTTGATTCGTCTCATTTATAGCCCAAGAAAAGAGTTAGGAGAGATATAACAACAGGCTTGTTGACACTTCCCATCTCTTGACAGCCTTTCTTCCGGCGCCGGATACTGCGCCGAAAGGAGCGCGGCATGGGACTGTACTTTGAGGATTTCGAAATAGGCGTGGAATACGAATCCCCCGGGCGAACCGTCACCGAGGCGGACCTTGTCCTCTACACCGGACTCTCGGGAGACTACAATCAGCTGCACACCGACGAGGAGTACTGCAAGACCCACAGCATCTTCGGAAAGCGCATGGTCCACGGTCTTTTCGCCCTGACCATCGTCGAAGGGTTGAAGTTTCGGGTCGGCCTCTTCGAAGGGACCGCCCTGGCGAGCCTCGAATGGACCTGGACCCATAAAAAACCGCTCTTCGTCGGTGACACCGTCACGGCGAAGTGGAGCATCACCGAAAAGCGGGAGACGAGTAAGGCCGACCGGGGCATCATCTGGGAAGCGGTGCGTCTGCAGAACCAGCGGGGGGAGGTTATCGGGGAAGGCTCCCACACGGTGATGATGCAGCGGAGACCCTAGGGCCGCGGGACTGGGTCCGCCATCTGGGTCTGAGCCGCCTTACGAAACCGGCACCTTTAACACCTCCTCCATAAACTCCGTCGCGGCTAAGGCCGTTTTTCCGGTGCTCTCGCAAGGCGGGCCGCCCCGGAGCTCGGCGACGCAGGCCTCGATGGTCGGCTGGTGGACGTGGGGCGGGTTGTCGAGCTCGAGCTCCTCGACCGTGTCCCCTCGGCGCAGTACCACCGGAGTCGTGTCGAAGCAGCTAAAGCGGATGCTCCCGGCCGACCCGTAGACGGCGATCTCGTCGGCGGTTTCGTCGGTGGTAAAGCACCAGAGGCCCGAGCCGAGGATCGGGGTGCGGGCTTCCGGGGCCCCGGGAAACGAAAACGACGCCACGACGCAGTCTTCCGCGGGGTAATAGCCCGCCTGATTTGCGGCGCCGCCGCCGAGGAGCTTCGCGTCGCCGAAGGCGTAGTTCAAAAAGTCTATCATGTGGGAGCCCATGTCCAGGAAGATGCCGCCACCGGCGATCTCCGGATCCACCCGCCACTCGAGGGCCCGCCCCGGGGCTCCGTCCCCGCCGGCGGTATTCTTACCCCCGGTGCCGAAGTGCGCCGTCGGGTGGCTCAGGCGGACGGCAACCCCCCGGGGCGTGCCGATCGCGCCCTGCGACAGTAGCTCGAGGATTCGGCGAAATCGCGGCAGGTAGCGGCGGTAGTAGGCGACCCAGAGGGGGACCCCTGCGGCGTCGCAGGCGGCTATCATCTCGCGAGCTTCGGCGGTATTAAGGGCCATCGGTTTTTCGCAGAGGACCGGTTTTCCGGCTTCTGCGGCCTTAAGCACAAGCTCCTTGTGGGTCGAAGGGGGGCTCGCGACGTAGACCGCGTCCATCTCCGGGTCCGCTAGGAGCGCGTCGGCATCGTCGTACCATATCGGTACCCCGTGGCGCCGGGCGTAGTCCGCGGCTTTGTCGCCGTTGCGCCGCATGACGGCCCGGAGCTCCGAGTGTTCCGCCTTGTAGAACCCGGGCCCCGACTTGACCTCGCAGACATCACCTACACCCAAGATTCCCCATCGTACGGTGTCTAAACTCATGTGATCCTCCATTTCTACTCTGCCAAGAAGCCGGCGCGGATGGTCGCCAGCGCCCCCCTGTGTGATTGAAGATCGACGCTGTAAAGAGCGGCCAGCGTATCCGCAGCCAAGGCAAACTGTCCGAAGAGCATGTGGCGCCCGTCCGCCGCCTCCAGGCCGGCATCCCGGGCGGCCCGGTAGCCTTCTGCCAACCTACCGTACCGCGCATCCACCAGAAAGAGCTCACCCCGACGCTCCCGCAGGACCTCCGGGGGGAAGGGGTTCCCCTCGGTGATCGCCAGGACCACCAGGTCCACGGCCCGCAACGGGCTCTGCGCCCCGGGGCTCGAGAGCGACGAGTAGGAGACCGTTTTGACGATTCCCTTGGGATGGTGCCCCTGCAGATAAGCAGCGAGGCTTTCGGCATCGTTCTCTATGATGTTGGCGATGGTCACCGGTAGTCGCGCCTCGAGAAGCGCGTCGGTTACCGAGCGCGCAGCGCCGCCGGCGCCGACGACCAGTGCCCCCCGGCTGCCCCGGGCCTCCGCCGGGAGCTCCTGCAAGAGGCCGGCGCCGTCGGTGTTATCGACGACGGCCGGCGCTCCGTCGGGGCCCCGGAGCAGGTGGTTCATCGCCTTTAGCCGCCGGGCCCGGGGCGCAATGTCCAAGACCTCGGCGTGTCTCGCGGTGAACCATTCGAAGGCCTGTTGTTTATAGGGGTTGGTAACCGTCAGGTCGACGAAGTCGGGGTTTTGCCAGACGCTTTCGAGAAACGCCGGAAGCTCTTCCGGTCGGTCGACGTCTATCGCCTCGAAGCGGCCCGGAAATCCGACGAGGTCGCACCAACGGTTCCAGAGCTCCGGGCTTTTGGAGTAGGTCGATGGGCGGTTCCCCCCGACGATTGCCATCTGCTTCATGCCCCCCAGAATAGCACATTCTTCCGGGTCTTCTCGATTG
>CAYPUT010000168.1:0-2416 GCA_964413945.1 uncultured Spirochaetaceae bacterium | reverse complement strand
ACAAGCGGTTTCGTACACGCCAAAGCAGTTCCCACGAACCGGTATCCGCACTCAATAGTTCCGTCACTTTCATGAACACACCCCTTTGGCCAAACCTGGCCTTCAAGGCGTGTTCATTGTTACGCTGACCACGGCGGGGGGGGCCCCACGCCGCTGATGGATGCGAAGTTTCCGTCCCGTGCCGCAGCATACTCCTGGCCTCGGCATCATTCCTGTTATGCTGAGCCCAGTATGAAAGAGTTACTGTACCCGGACAGCGCCCGAGGCGCCGATGCCTCGTGCGCCATTTACTCTCTCATCGAGACGACCAAGCACTGCGGGCTTGAGCCGTACACCGACCTTTACCATCTATTCTCCACGGCACCCCTCATCAAAGACTAGGCCGACTGTATCTACCTCCTTCCGAGTGACCTGGGCTCCGAGACGCTGAAGGTCTTGTATCTGACCGACATCCGACAGGCGGGGATTATTTGGCGCTTACGAACTGACCTCCACACTCCGGTGCATGTCACCGGGATACCGGAGTCGCCGTCGTACACGGTTATTCGGGAAAATAGTGCGCCCGAGAACTCGGGGGTAGAGGGGGACCTTCTCGACCGAGGTCACCATGCGGTCCAGCGCCTGAGACTGGTCCGGCGATCCAACGGGGCTGCCGGATACCGCTTTGAATACGATGGAATCAACCCCAGCGCTCCCCCTGCATATCACCCTCCCGCTCACCTTGCGTTAGCCAATCTGGATCAATGATCTCGGGCACGAGCCGTGGGCCGTCGGCTCCTCGGTCGACGGTGATGACTCTGGCCCATTCCGCATCGTTTCGTTCGGGGTAGTCCTCCCGGTACTGGTCGCCGCGGCTTTCCGTGCGAATGAGGGTGCTTCTGCCCAGCAAATCGCCGGCGACGAGCATATTCCGCAGTTCAAGCACATCAATCAGGTTCTGAGGAGTATTGATCCCGCAGTAGGGCAAACGATCGCGACCGATCGCCGCCAGCCCTTCAATGGCTTCGTTCAGCAGTTTGTCGTTCTGATGGACAAGCATGTTATTCCAGGCCAGGGTCTGGACATCAGCTATCGCGGCTCTTGGGTCCTCCGGTCCGCTCTGGTCGGCCAGCATCGAGATCTCTCCTATTGCATCGATGATTTCCGGGTCGGTTGGTTCTATCAGGTTCTTTCCGACTCTTTGAGCCACCGCGTGTCGTGCCGCAAGGGTTCCGAATACCTGAGAAGCGCCCAGCATATGACCGGCAAGTCGGTTGGCTCCGTGCATCCCCGCAGCGGTTTCACCCGCGGCGTAGAGGCCGCGGATCGTCGACTCGCCGTTCTCATCGACCCGCAGCCCTCCGTTGGTACAGTGGAAGCAGATGTTGTACTGAACCGGATCTTCCATGTACCGGACGCCGCGGTAGTAAAAGTACTCCCGGCGCAACGGGTCGAGAGGGTCGCCGATTCGGGAATCGGTAAGGTCGACGTAGAGAGCGTCGTTTTCGTTGGCCCGCCCTTCTTTGGTTTCGATCAGCGTCGCTACATCGAAATAGCGCGAGGCGGAATCCCGGGCGCTGAACGGTCCGTGCATTGCGCGTTGGGTGTAGACGTCATTCAGCGAAAGCCCTTCCGGCAGATACTTCTCGATAAACGCTTCACCCCGGCCGTTATAGATCTTGACTCCGGGCACAAAGAACCAGGCGCTGAAGTGGTTTATCGTCGGATGGATAATGCCGGGGAATACCTGCTTGAACTCGAGGTTAATCTGCTGCGCTCCCGCCCGGTAGGCCATGGCGTGCCCGTCTCCGGTGGTACATGGATTGGTCAGACTGTGCTTATACATTCCGCCCATGCCGCCGGTTCCGAGGATGACGGCGCCGGTCTTGACTATGATTACGCCGCCGGTCTTCTCTTCCACCGCAACGGCCCCGGTTATCTCTCCGTCCCGAACCAGGAGATCGACGACCATTGTGTGTTCCATGACCCGTACGCCGTTTTTCCGAACCAGCGGAACGAGGGCCATCATTATCGGAATCCCGTGACTCTTCATACCCCACTGCCGCGGGAAAATCTCTGACGTCCACTCCTCTACCAGCGGTTTCATTATCTCCGCCGATTTCTCGGCCATAACCCGGGCCAGCGTACGGTCTGTCATGCCAAGCCCCAGTTGAATGATGTTCTCGTAATCTCGTTCGGGGGTTAGACCCTTGTTCGAATCGCGGCCGAAGCCCTGGATACCGGGGGCGCCGGCGTAGTCGACACCGCCCCGGTCGGAAACGCCTCCGGCGGTCGATCCGGCTCCGCGGATCCCTATAGATCCGAAACTGCCTTTAACCATCAGAGTCACCTTCGCCCCGGCCAGTGCGGCCTCCAGGGCGGCCCTGGCTGCGGCGCCTCCACCGCCGACCACGAGTACATCAGTTGTAATTGTTGT
>CAYPUT010000167.1:0-7341 GCA_964413945.1 uncultured Spirochaetaceae bacterium | reverse complement strand
CGAGAGCGCCGCCATGACCCACTTCTTGCTCGAGTCTCGTCCCTTCGGTCGGAATCCGTGGCCGATTCTCTACACGCCGTCCGAGCTCCGGGAGAACCTGGAAGCTGACGCGGCGCTCGTCGAACGCTTGCCGCCCGCGTTGATCGCGACCACCCAAATGAGAAGCTCCGCCTGGCCCGCCCCGCTCCCTTTAGCAGACAACAGTGCCGCCCGGGGAAATAGGCGAGTAATAGACGAATTCCTTCTTCGGTACGACTATGTTCCCGTGTGGCAGAATAGGGCGTTTATCCTGCTACTTCCGGAGTACGATGAATAGCCCGGCCCCCAAGACAAAGGTGTCGATTTGCATTCCCGTTTACAACGGAGCATCGACCATCGCCCAACTGGTTGCGGCCGTCGCGCGCGAGCTTGGTGACGAAGAGTTGGAATTTGTGCTCGTTAACGACGCGAGCAAAGACAACTCCGACGCGGTCTGTCGTGAGCTTGTAAGATCAAGGCAAGATGTAACTTACGTCGCGCTCCGTCGAAACTTCGGCGAGCACAATGCCGTAATGTGCGCCCTCTACCATGCCACGGGCAGCGAGGCGGTTGTCATCGACGACGACTTTCAGAACCCGCCTTCCCAAATACGCCGTCTTCTGGTCGCACTCCGGAGTCAAGACGTCGACGTGGTGTACTCGAGATTCAACAAGAAGCATCATGGCCTCGTCAGAAACTTAGGAAGCCGTTTCAACGGATTCGTCGCGGGGTGGCTCTTGGACAAGCCCCGGGGACTCTACTTGAGCAGCTTCAAGGCGCTCAGCCGTCCCCTCATTGATACCATACTCGAGTATCGGGGGCCCTTCCCCTACATAGACGGTTTGATACTTCGAGCGACATCTCGAATCGCTTCCGTAGTGGTAGACCACGAGCCGCGACGAAGAGGCAGTTCAAACTACACTTTACGCAAGCTCGTCAACCTTTGGCTCAACATGTTCGTCAACTTCTCGACGAAACCCTTAAGGATGATTACACTGCTCGGGCTGCTGACCGCGATCTTCTTCTTCGTTCTAGGGCTTGGTTTTCTTGTCGAAGCTTTTTTGAACCACAAAAACCCGGCAGGGTGGGCATCCCTAATCGTTACGATACTCTTCGCCGGCGGTATGCAGCTGTTCTTTCTCGGGTTAATTGGTGAATATGTTGGCAAATTGTATCTCGACGTAAACGGAACACCGCAATGGACAATCCTCGATTCGCTATCTTCGGACAATTCGTCAGATTCAACCTCGTCGGATTGATAAACGCGGGGCTTACCTATCTCATCTACTCCCTGATAGTGTTTTTAGGCCTCCACTACTACCTCGCCCTGGGGATTGAATACACCTTCGGAATTACTTTCTCATTCGTGGCGAATCGCAAGTTTACGTTCACCAACGCCACTTCCCGGGGACTCACCGCCTTTCGTCGGATTGTCGGTGTGTATCTAACCGTTCTTGTTGCCAACTTCCTACTCCTTACCCTCTTGATTGAGGTCTTGGAGTGGAACGAATATCTGGCTCAGGCTGCGGCGTTGGCTTTTCTGGCTCCTTTCAGTTACGTGTTTCAGAAGAAGCACGTATTCAAGGAGCCTGGACACCGGGCTTCAACCGATGGAGGTTTGATTTGATCAAGAAGGGAATAATCCTCGCCGGGGGCAACGCGACGCGTCTCTACCCGGCTACGGCCAGCACCAGCAAGCAACTCCTTCCGGTTTACGACAAGCCGATGATCTACTATCCTCTGTCGACCCTCATGCTCGCGGGCATCGAGCAGTTTTTGGTCATCACTAAGCCCGAGGAAGCGGAGCGATACCAGCGCCTTCTCGGGGACGGAAAACAGTGGGGCATCTCTTTAGAGTATGCAACCCAATCGGTCCCCCGGGGACTCGCGGATGCCTTCCTCGTCGGCGAGCGGTTCGTAGGAAACGACAGCGTAGCGCTCATTTTGGGAGACAACATCTTCCACGGCGAGGGCTTGGTCGCGACCCTCCAACAAGCCACACAGCTAAACGCCGGAGCCTCTATTTTTCTCTACTACGTTCAAGATCCGGAACGCTACGGCGTCGCCGAGATCGACGACGAGGGGCGGGTGCTCTCTCTCGAAGAGAAACCGCAAGATCCGCGCTCGAATTACGCGGTAACCGGCCTCTACTTCTACGACGCCGACGTGGTCCGGATCGCCAAGGAGGTTACTCCTTCCGCCCGGGGCGAAATAGAGATTACCAGCGTAAACCAGCACTACCTCGACAAGGGTGCGCTTCGTTCGCATGTCTTCGGCCGGGGGGTCGCCTGGCTCGACACCGGCACCCACGACTCGCTCCTGGAGGCCGCAAACTTTGTCGCAACCATCGAGCGCCGCCAAGGCCTCAAGATCGCCAGCCCGGAGGAAGTGGCTTTTCGCCGGGGCCTCATCGACCAGGAGCAACTCCTCCGCCTCGCAGATGCCCTCGGACACGTGGAATACGGTCAGTATCTCCGACGCCTCGTCGAGGCACCCCGCCGGTACGTCTCCGGCGTTTAAGGCGTTCGCCTAGTATGGTAGTCATATCCCAGAAGCCGGGGCAGCTGTGCAACCGGCTTTTTGTTTTTGCCCACTTCGCCGCCAACGCCTTAGAGCACGGCTACGCGGTACTCGACCCGGCCCTGGACGAATACGCAGACCTTATCAATGGACCGAGTCGGCAACTCCTCATCAGGTTTCCTGCATCGCCCCACCGGCCGGTGTTTTACGGCGCCTTCGCTACCCGGGTCCGACGCCTTTTCCGCAAACTCCTCTACCGAGTCGCCAACAAGGCAAGCCGTATGGCCCGCGCTCGCCCCTTCTGCAACTTCTCGCAGGTTCAAGTACTCGAAGGAAGCAGAAGCGAGCCTATTGATCTGTCTCCCGAAGACGGCCGCCCAATACCCTGTAAAGCTGCCATTTCGTTCGTTCGCGGTTACTTCTACCACGCCAAAAAAAACCTGCAGGAACACCGGCAGGCGCTCCTCAACTACTTCGGCCCGGCTCCTCCCGAGGCGCGCATAGTAGAGCAGTACATAGAGGCGGTTCGGGAACAGGCCGAGACCCTCATCGGTGTCCACGTACGCCAGGGCGATTACGCAGACTTCCGCGGCGGAAAGTACCTTTACTCCCTCGAAGCCTATGCCGCAGTCATGCGCCAGCTTGCAACCCAATTCCCCGGCGGGCCGTTATTTGTACTGTGCACCAACGGCGTCCTCGATCCCGGGGTGCTAACGGATATCAAGTGGCAACAGGGTCCCGGAGGCGTTGCCACAGATCTCTACGCTCTGTCCCGCTGCGACTACATCCTCGGGCCCCCGAGCTCCTACAGCCGCTGGGCCGCCTTTTACGGCGCCGTGCCGCTATTGGTACTCGAAGACCCGGACCGGGCCGTTACCGTAGACGATTTCCGCTCGGTCTACGACGACCCTTGGCTTATTCATAGGCGCCCGGGATAGCTTCTCCGCCCACCTGCATTGCCCAATAGCACCGCCTCCAAACGCTCCGCAACCGCCTTCGGCGCATAGCGCTCGACACACATCCGATACGCGCTCCGGCCCATCTTCGCGATCTTCCGGCGATCTGAGAGAAGCGAATCAATTGCCTCTCTCAGTGAATCGACATCTCCGGGGGCGACGTAAAGGGCGGCGTCGGGTGACGGAAGATAATCGCAGGTGCCGTTGGCGCTGGTACAGATTACTGCCATGCCAGCTGCCATAGCTTCGAGATTGGCCACCGCAGCCGGCTCGTCTTCGCTCGGGAGGACAAAGATATCGTGGGACAGGTAGTGATCCATCACATTCGTATATGGAAGGTTGGGTATAATAGTCGTTCGGCGGCCGATATGGCTCGACTCCAGGTGTGTGAGAATCCGTTGGTAGTAAGGGTCGTCTTCACTATTCAAAGCACCGATGAGCGTCAGGTGGAAATTGTGCTTCTTAGCCAAGGATTCTAACGCCCTGAAGAGGGTAAAGTGGTTCTTGCGTTCGGCAAACAACTTGGCTAAACACAGAATACTCGCCTGACCTTCGGTCGCGTACTCCCTGTTTCCGGCGCCGGGCATGGGGGAAACCGCAAAGGGCACAAAGCACGCGTTGCGTGCAAACCGGTACGGGCCGGCGCCTCGAACAGGCGTGACAACTTCGGCGAATAGCAGGGACAGAAGCGATCGCTTGAGGCGAGTTGTTGCGCCCGGTTGTCGCCGCGAGTAGAGCGGTTGCTGAATATAAAAGACGATGCGACTGGTAAAAAGTCGGCCCAAGAGCCCTACAACCACGGTTGCCGCAGAAGCCTGACGCACCACGATAGCCGCGGGGCGAGTTTTCCACAGGAGCTTCCATGTTTTCCGAAGACTCGGGATAACGCGCCGGCGGCGAAACCACACCGCCTTATCGCCCAGATAAGCGATACGAAACCAAGGCAGGCGGCACAACGTGCTCGGCCCAATCACGGTTGGGCTAAGCTCTTCGTGATATTCGGTCCAACTGATGCGCTGCACCAGATACGTTACTCGATAGCCTCGAGCGTGCAGGCCCCGGATCCATCCTGTCTGATTTGAGTGCATGTGCCAGGCGACGAACAGTACGGACTTTTCAGGGCGATGATACGGCATGGGCGCGCCTGGATTGTACGCCAAAGCGCCCAAAGCGAGAAGATGACCTACAGCGTTGTAATCCCTGTCTTTAACAAACGTCCCCACGTCTACCGCGCGCTGGAATCGGTCCTATCGCAGGCCGGCGCCGACTACGAGCTTATTGTTATCGACGATGCGTCTACCGACGGTAGCGATTCGGAGATTTCCGTTTTCTATCACGCCATACACGTTCATCTGCGCCGTCAGACGCCAGGTCCAGGTGGTTACGCCGCGCGTAATCTCGGAGTTACCCAAAGCTCTGCTTCCTGGATTGCCTTCTTGGACGCGGATGATAAATGGGAGCCCGAGCATCTTGTCCAGTTCGACCGGCTCCGAGAGCAGTTCCCCGAAGCAGGTGTCCTCGCGACGGCCTACCGAGACGTGGCGGAGGACGGCGGCGTTCGTATGAATAGCTACTATCGTGCCCAACAAAGTCCCCAGCCGCATACGCTTTCACTTTTAGATTACCTGCGTTCCGTGCGTAACGGTGCCTTGCCCTACCGCACCTCGGGCTTTGCCATCCGGAGGGATGTCTTCGACTCGATCGGCGGCTTTCCCGAGGGACGCTGCCGCCGCGGAGGCGATAATGATCTTTTCCTGCGGTCCATGGTGGCTACCACCGGGGCCTGGTCCCCGGAGGCTACCGTCACCTATTTTCGCAACGCGGTAAATATGAACACGCGGCGTTTTCCTCCGGAGCCCACCAGCTGCATTGAACCTACCGTTGCCAATTTGCTTTCAAAAGAGCCGAGCGCGGAAGTCCGGCGCGAGCTCAAGCGCGTGGTAATCTTCGAGCGCAAGAACGGCATCAAGCGGCGTATTCGCAGCGGTACCCTTCGCATTCGGGACCTACGAGGACTCTACTTCGCCGCAGAGCCTGTTTACGCCCTGTACGTTTTCCTCGCAGCACTCACGCCCGGGTTTCTTCAACGTGCTGCAGTCGGATTATTCAAAGGAGTACGGCGTTTTGTGCAGGGGGTGACGTGAGCAAGCGACTTCTGTTCGACCTGGTAACCGTAACGGCCGGCAAGAGTGCCATCCACGGTGGCGGCGTCTACGGTCTGGAGCTCTTCCGCGCCCTGCGCCTCTCGGACAATCCAATCCTCAACGAGTGGGAGATCGAGGCGGCGCTGCCGGCCGACCCGGAGACGCGGCGGACGGTAGAAGAGTACCTTGCCGATTGTTCCCTCGCCCCGACGCACGAGCTCTTTTCTCTAGGGGAAGTTGTCGCGCTTCTGGAAAGTGGGCGCTATGAGCTGGGGTTTACCGCAATGCCCTACGACTACCACAAACACTTCGATCGGATTCGGGCGATGCCGGTAGCCTTTGTCGGTGTGCTTCACGGTCTCCGAGCGTTGGAGGTGCATCCCGATAGCTACTATCGGTGGCTTGTCCGCAACCCCCTGGTCAAGGCGCGCCTCTTATTCGGCGCGGCCTTCCCCCGGCACCGCGAGCGCAGCGTTGAAGAGCGGCTGGGAAAGCTTGTCCGCAGCTTCGGGCCCCCGATCGTCACCGACTGCCTACACAGTAAGTATCATATTCTCTCTCGCTTCGCCGACGTCGAGGCCCGGGACATCCGCATTATTACACCACTCATTCAGCATCCTAACACCACGGCACCAAAACCCCAGGCGCTCGGAGCCCCCACCTCCGGCGACAATCAACAGAGCCACTGCCTGATGCTCAGCTGCAACCGGCCCGTCAAGAACGCCATCCGAGTTCTCGAAGCCTTCGAGCGCTACATGCGCGACGACCGAAGGCCGCCGCTGGTATGCGTGGGCTTCACGCCCGAGCAGGAGAAACGTGTCAGGAAGAGCTTCCCGAAAACGAGTAAGACGACCCGATTCCTCCGCTACCTCGACTCCGACGAGCTAAATAAACTGATCGTCGATGCCGCATGTCTCCTGTTTCCCTCTTTGAGTGAGGGCTACGGCTATCCTCCGCTGGAGGCGATGCGTTTCGGAACGCCGGCCATCGTCGCGGCCACCAGCAGTCTCATGGAATCGACCGGTGGTGCCGCCCTCTATTGCGATCCGCACAACTCGTGGGAAATAGCCGCCCGTATCCAGGCGCTCCTCTACGAGCCGGGATTGCGCGAGCATCTGGTCCGCCGCGGCTTGGAACGTGCCGGCAGCTACATGGAAGAAGCGAATTCAGTGCCGGAGCAGTTTGCAGAGCTATTGGAGACCCTCTCCTGATGGCCGCGCTGCGCAGAGGCCACTCCCGGGACCGCACCATCCTCACCGCCTTAGTCCTCTTCACCCTTATCTTCCGCCTTCTAACGCTCATGATGCCCCACACCGGTGTCGACGAGCGGGACTACTGGAGCGCCGGCAAGGCGATCGTCTCCGAGGCGCCGTACCCCGACGTCCAGCACCGCACCGTCCGGTGGCCCATCATTCTCCCGGTGGCCTTTACCCAGCTTCTCTTCGGCACCCACCCGAACGTCTATTACCTCGCACCCCTTCTCGTCGGCTGCCTCATCGCCGGGCTCTTCTACACCACCGGGCGTCGCCTCGGAGGCCGTCTCGTCGGTTTCCTCGCCGCCCTCGGCTTTATCCTCTTTCCCTACATGATCCGGGGAGGAAGCCAGATTCGCCCGGAGATATTCGGCGTCCTCTTTATGCTTCTCGCTATCCGGTTCTTGTACGCTCACAGCCAGGCGCCCGGCGGTCTCCGGTTTCCCGGAC
>CAYPUT010000166.1:0-7370 GCA_964413945.1 uncultured Spirochaetaceae bacterium | reverse complement strand
TACTTCCTCTAAGTCTGCCGGGTTGTGGTGCTCGGATATTCCCCCGCCGGCGGGGGTTACCCACTTGCCGCCGATGTAGTGCTTGTCCATGTTTATACTCCCTCTGCCCCGGGGCCGGGGGCGGTTGGCTTTCTATGCTCCGCCGACCTGACGGTAGTTCTCTTCGACTAGCCCTGCCAGATGCTTCGCAGCCTTGTCATAGGCCGGGCATCGGCTCCCGCGCTCAGTTCGTGCCAGGGAAGGGTTTTGGGCTTCACACCGGTGCCCCCGCCTCTTGGGACTGGGAGCGGCCTTCTCTGATGCGGTTGTAGTCGGCTATCAAGGCCGAAATCTCTTCCTCGGTTATGCGGTCACCTTCCTTGGTCGCCTCCCGTACTATCCGCTTCGGCAGGCGGTCCTCCTCCCGGCCAATGCCCTCCCGGAGGTTGTAGGCCCGGGTCTTCTGGGTGATGTCGTTTGCGAGGGTCTGGAGCTCCTCTTTCGACAGCTCGAGCCCCGTCGTGGCGGCGATAAGCTCGGAAAGCTCGTCCCACTTCACCAGGTCCCGGAAGAAGCGGCAGAGGACCATCGTGTCGACAAGGCAGCTTCTGTCCTCGTAGTCTATCATCAGCTCGGCCTTCCCTTCGATCTGGGCGGGGTCGATCTCCCCGGACTGCTCGGCCTTGTAGAAGGTACCCCGCAAGTGACAGGCTCCCCGGGCCGACACGGCGTAGGTAAGGCCCATCCCTTTAAAGACCCGGGGGTCGAAGCCCGCCGGCTCGAGGCCCTTTACGTGGACCGCGATATCTTCCAGGTCCAGCTCCTTCGCGGCCTCCTTGATGCCCTTGGCCAGCACGGCCCCGATACCCTGTCGGTGTGCTATCATCTCTAAGAGCTCCGCCACCTTGTCCGGCTGGTTGTAGTCAATCTCGAAGTCGCTCTTGCCCCGCTTGTACGCCTCAGTGGCAAAGGCCGTCAGATTGCCGCCGCTCATGGTATCGATACCCAGCTTGTCGCAGAGGTAGTTTAGCCAGGCGACTTCCTCGAGGCTGTCTATGCCGTTGAGACCTCCGATGGCGTAGACCGTCTCGTACTCCGGGCCGTCGAGCTCGAGTCCCGCGTGTCGCCCCTCTTTGACCCGGTTGTACTTGGTGCACTGCAAGAAGCAGTTCGGGCAGCCGTTTTTCTTGACGTCGAAGTGCTCGAGCATGTACTCGCCGCTTAAGTTTTCCCAGCCGTCCAGCCGACCGGAGCTCCAGTAGGTGTTGGGAAAGCATTTGAATCCGTTGATAACGGCCACCTGCATGATGGTGCCGAACTCTTGATACCGGCTGGTTACCGGGGAGGCCTTCCCGGCGGCGGCGACGGATTTTACAAGCCGGGTCAGGCGTTCCGGGTCGGCAATGGGGCACTTTCGGCTTCCGGAGAAGGCGATGCCTTTGACCTTCTTGGAACCGAGCACCGCGCCCAAGCCCCCTCGGGCGATGCTCCTCCATTTATTCACCTTGATACAGGCCTGGGCCACCAAGTGCTCCCCCGCGGGTCCGATGGTCATGGCCCCGGCTCCTTCAGGAGCCGTTGCCAGGATAGCTTCCTCGGCGGCGAAGGTGTCCGCCCCGGCGAGGGCGCCGGCGTCGTAAAACTCGACTCCCTCGTCGGTTATCACCAGGTGGGTAAGGGCATCCGCGGCGCCGGTTATCACGAGTGCATCGAACCCGCAGCCTTTGATCTTCGGTGCCAGGGAGCCGCCGCAGTAGGACTCTCCGTATCCCCCGGTCGCCGGGCTCTTTGCGTAGACGCCGAATCGCGATTGGCTCCACATCTTGGTGCCTGTGGCGGGGCCGGTTGCAACGATAAAGGCGGCTTCCGGGGCGAAAGGGTCGACTCCGGGGGCGTTCTCTTCCCACAAGAGGTGCGTTCCCAGGCCCTTCCCGCCGAGGGTTTTAGACAAGAGCTCGTCGGAAAGCTCTTCGTAGTCATAGGTCCGGTTTGCAAGGTCGATCCGCAACAGGCGGTTGAAAAATCCGTACATAGCTATCCTCTTTGTGCGTCCTATTTCCAGGCCCGCCGGGCCATCTTCGTAAGCAGGTCGGCAATTTCGTCGTCTTGGATCATCGCCGCCCGCTCCAGCACCCGGGAAACCGAATTGGGAATATCCTTCGAGGTAATCACCCCGGGAGGGGCGTCGAGAGAATCGAAGAAGCGCTCGGTTATCTCCGAGGCAATCCGTCGGCCGATGGCTTGGCCTCCGGCGGCTTCCTCAACGGTGGCGACAACTCCGGTCTTCGCCAGGGAAGCCCCCAGGGTGTCGAAATCGAGGCTCGCCAGGTCCAGGGTTCGCAAGTCGATAACCTCGACGCTTACTCCCTCGGTGGCCAGGCTTTCGGCTACCCGCAACACCCGGCCGGACATGCCGCCGTAGGTGGCCACGGTAATGTCGGTGCCCTCCTTAAGAATGGCGGCCCGGCCGAAGGGAATGCAGTAGTCCAGATCGCCCTCGGGAGCCGGAAACTTCTCGGCATAGAGAGTGTGATGTTCCAAAATGACAACCGGGTCGAAGCTGTGCATGGCCGTGTTGAATAGCCCGATGTAGTCGAAGGCGTTGGAAGGGGCCACGATCCGCCACCCGGAAAAGGCGGCGTAGAGACCCACGGGGTCCATGGAATGCTGCCCGCCGTAGCCGACACCCGTGGCAATCCGCGAGCGGACAACAAGAGGCAGGTCCGTGGTGCCGCCGTACATGTGTCGCGCCTTGCCAATCTGATTGAACAACTGGTCCGCCGCAACCAGGGCGAAATCAGGAAACATAATCTCTACAACCGGCTTCATGCCGCTCATGGCGGCGCCGAGCCCCGCCCCCGAGAAGCCCGCTTCGGAAATAGGTGTGTTAAGGACCCTCTCGGGATACTTCTGCGGGAGCCCCTTGGTTGCCGCGTAGGCGCCACCACCGAAGTTCGCCACCTCTTCGCCTAGGACGATTACCGAATCGTCCTTTTCCATCCAGCGGCCGGTTACTCCGGCGATCGCCTCGACGTAGCGCATCTCGGTAAGGCGCTCGAAATCGGAGAGTTCCTTGTAGGGAAGCCCCTCGAGCTCCTTTCCGGAGCTCCGGACGCCCTCGGTCACGCTTTCCACCGGGGGCCAGAGCTCCGGTTTCGGGGCGCTCTTGGTGTCGTCGGTACAACGGGCGACCGCAGCTTCCACCACGGTTTCGGCCTGCTCCTGAATTGCATTGATCTGCTTTGCGGATAGGAGCCCGGCACCTTTCACGGCCTCGGGGAAATGCTCGTAGGGATCCCGACCCATCCACCACTCTTCCTCTTCCGAGCTTCGGTAGCCGTAGCGGCTGCCCGGCTGTTCGCCTCCGTGGTGGAAGTGACGATAACCCTTGATCTCCATCAGAACCGGGCCTTTTCCCTCCCGGGCGCTCTCCGCCGACCGGCGAAAGCCCTCTTGGAGGGCCAAGACGTCGTATCCGGATACCTGGAATCCCTGCATGTCGTAGGAGCCTGCAACCTGTATCAGCTCTTTGGTTGCCCAGGCGTCCTTGATCGAGGTTGCCACGGCGTACTGGTTGTTCTCGATGACAAAGACGATCGGGAGCTTCCAGATGGCCGCGAGATTGAAAGACTCGTGAACCGATCCCTGGGGAAGGGCGCCGTCGCCGAGGAAGGCGACCGTGACATCGTCCTTTCCGAGTTTCTTCGTGGCCAGAGCGGCCCCTACCGACAACGGCACGCCCCCGGCGACGATGGCGTTGGTGCCGAGGACACCGGCCCCGGCGTGTCGAAGGTGCATCGAGCCGCCCCGGCCGCCGCACCAGCCGGGTGCCAGCCCCATGATCTCCGCCAAGGTACGATAGACGGCTTCGAAAATCTCTTCGGGTACCCCGGAACCGCCGGCGTCGGGAGACCCGGGGACCCATCCCTCCGGCCGGAGGGCCTCGACGATTTTCGCGAGGGTGATGTGATGCGCCCGGTGGCTACCGCTTATCTTGTCGGTCTTGCGTAAGGTGGTGGCCATGGCGGCGGCGTGGGCTTCCTGGCCGATACTCAAGTGGATCGGGCCCCAGACCGCGTTCTCGGCCTTTAAGGGGATCAGTCTTCTCTCGAATGCGTTGATCAGCGTCATGAGGAAGACGAGGGAAGCGGCTTCCTTCGCATCGATTTGGGAGAGGTCTTTCGCCTCGGAGGTGATTCCCATCAACTTCCTCCGAGTAGTAATGCTGCGTGTAGTCATTGTAAAACCATCGTACCAGACGGGGGCGCTGAAGTCAACTTTATTGTATACGATAACGCCTATTTCTGCGCTGCAATTGCGGTTTTCGCGGACATCTGGTACTATGACGAGAAATGATTCCCCACGAGCTGTACACGAAGCTTTTTAACCGCATCGTCCGAGGGACCTACGCCGCCGGCACCTGGCTCCGGGAAGACTCCATCGCCGAAGAGTTCGGGGTCAGCCGCACGCCGGTTCGTGACGCCCTGCGGCAGCTGGCTCAGGACGGGCTCGTGGAGATGATTCCCAAACGGGGCTCCCGGAGCCTGGGCTTTACCATCGACGACTTGGAGGAGGCCTTCGGTATCCGCCGGAATCTGGAGCTCTTGGCCCTCGAACGTGCGATCCCCCGCCTTCGGCTCGACCGCCTCCTGGAGATCCGGGGCCGCATCGAAGCGGTCGGCGAGAGCGAAGACCCGATCCTCCATGCCGAGCTGGACAACGAGTTCCACACCACCATCATGAACGCCGCCGACGGCAAGCGCCTGCCGATGATGCTCGGGAGCCTCTACCGCATCATGGCCTCGTTCCGGGAGCTCGGCTTTACCGACGCCGAGGTGCGCCGAAGCGCCCGGGCAGAGCACCTGGCCATCATCGAGAAGCTCATCGCCCGGGACGGCGGCGCCGCCGCCGAGCTCCTTCGGGAGCACATCGACGCCACGAAGACGCGCCTGTTTGTCACGGTTATCCGGGGAGGTGTACTCCTCGGGGCCCGAGGTTAATTGACGCGGCAAGGCCGGCGTTGGGGAGGCCGCCCCGATACGTCGGTCGCCCGGCTCAGCCCAACACCACCCGATTCCGGCCGTGCTCCTTTGCGGCGTAGAGCGCCGCGTCTGCGGCTTGAATGAGGCTCGCCGGCGTGTTCTTCGGGGTTCCGGCGGCCGGTGAATCCGCCGTCGCAACCCCGATACTCACCGTTACCTTTACCTTGGTCCGGGCCTCGGACTCGCTTTCTATCCGGCGGCGGAGCTTCTCGGCGGCGACGGCCGCCTGCTCCCGGCTCGTCTCCGGCAGGATTACCGCCATCTCCTCCCCGCCGTACCGCGCGGCGATGTCGCTGGAGCGCGTGTGGGCCTCTACGAGTGCGCCGACTGCGGCGAGCACCTCGTCGCCCTTCTGATGCCCTTCGGTGTCGTTGATCTTCTTAAAATGATCGATGTCGATCATCACCAGAGATACCGTATGGCTGTAGCGAGCGGCCCGCTCGACCTCGAAGGCGAGCTGGTTGTCGAAGAAGCGGCGGTTGAAGAGTCCCGTCAGCTTATCGACGTTTGCCATGGTGTTCATCCGCTGCCGCCATCCGTTCAAGAAGTGCTTGAAGCCGTGTATCTTTTCGCGTTCGGAGAGACCCGCCGCCTGATCGAGGAGCTCCTTGACCCGGCGCTCGACCTGGAGGGTGTCGCTCAACAGAGAGTCGAACTCTTCCATCTCGGGTGTTTTCTCGGGGAAGTGCCTATAGACGCAGACGAAGGGGCCGATCGAGATGTGGTCTCCGTCGGATAGCGCGTGCTCCTTGACCTTGTGGTGATTGACCCGAGTCCCGTTGGTGCTTTCGAGATCCCGGATCTTCCAGACTCCTTCCTCCATCCGGAGCCGGGCGTGCTCCCGGGAGACGGTTCGCTCCGGGAGGGGGATGTCGCTTTCCGGAGAGCGGCCGAGAAGGTAGGTGCGGCCGGCTTCGAGGATCAGCTTGGTATCGAGGTAGTAAAGGGCGTGAATCTCCACGCCAATGAGTATACCCCGAGCGGCGGTGTCGGCTATACTGAACCTGCCATGTCGACTTTGTTGGTGATTCCGGATGCAGGGCGCCGGGCCGCCGGAGCCTCAACCATGACGAGCCTCTACCGGCTTCTCCGGCGTGTCAGCCGGACATTCGCCCTTTCCAACAGCTGCCTTCCCCGGCGTTTTCGAGAACCGATGACCATCGCCTACCTCCTGTTCCGGGTCTCCGACTATCTCGAGGACAACACCATTTTCGACTCCCAGGAAAAGGCACGGTACCTGCGGCTCTGGGCGGAGGTCGCGGCGTCCGACGCGACCGGCTCCGCTGCGGAGGGTGACGCCGCCCGTTTGGAGCTTTCGGCGGCCCTCGAATGGATAGACGATGGACAGGACGCGGAGCTCGAAGCCGCCCGCCGCTTTCCGGAGCTTCTCGAGCATCTCGACCGGCTTCCGGAGCACAGCCGGGAGGCGATCCGGCATCATCTTCGGGAAAGCACCCTCGGCATGGCCCGGTGGCAGGAATGGGGTCCCGACGTCCGTACCGTTAGCCATCTCGACGACTACATGCACCAGGTCGCCGGTATCGTCGGGCTGATGATAAACGAGGTGTTCAGCCACATCTCTTCGCTTCTGCGATTAAAGATGCGGGGGGCGCCGCGTCTTGCCCGGGAGTACGGTTTGGGCCTCCAGGCGGTCAATATTATCCGGGGTCTTAAGAAAGACTCCGACCGGGGCTGGTCCTACGTACCCCGGCAGCTCTGCGAGGAGTTCGGGTTGGAACCGGAGCAGCTCCTCGACGAAGCGAGCGAGACCCTTTCCTTGGAGGTTATCGGGCGTCTAATCGACATGGCGGAAAGCCACCTCTACGACGGATTGCTCTTCGTCTTGCGGATGCCCCGGCTCCTCTACCGGGTGCGGCTCGCCACCTCCTGGCCCTTGCTCTTCGCCGCCCGGACTCTCGCCATCTCTCGGCGAAACCCGAAGGTCCTCACCGGGGAGGCAAAGATTACCCGGAAAGAGGTAAAGCGCATCATCCGCCACACCGCGGTGATGGGCTGGTCCAACCGTTGGATGAAGAAGTACTACCGCGATTTGCTCGGGGCCTAGGCTCCTTCCGGGGCGCCGGTCCGACGCCCGATTGGCGCCGACGGCCAAAAAGTGTAGCATCCCGCCCATGAGTCCACGACTAACTCTTAGTATTTTAGCCGCCCTTATCGCCGGTATCGCCGCAGGCTCCCAGGCCATGCTCGCCGGCCGAATAGGTCTGGGGATCGGCCCGGTCCGGACCGGCCTCCTGGTAAACACCGCCGGCGGCAGCATCGGTATTTTAGTTATCGCTATCCTTCTCTACCTCGAAGGCTCCGGACGAATTACCCCGGTCTTCCGGCCGG
>CAYPUT010000165.1:0-7446 GCA_964413945.1 uncultured Spirochaetaceae bacterium | reverse complement strand
TAGACGCCATAGTACTCCCGGTACCACCGGACGAAGTGACCGACCCCTTCGCGGATGGAGACCGCCGGCGTGTAGCCGGTTACCGCGGCGAGGGCGCTGGTATCCGCCCAGGTTGCCTCGACATCGCCGGGCTGAATCGGGAGGTAGTTGCGCCTCGCCTCTTTGCCGAGCTCCGCCTCGATGGCGTCTATAAAGGCTTCTAGCTCCACCGGCTCTCCCCGGCCGATGTTAAAGAGCCGGTACGGGGCGCTCGAGGTGTCGGAGGCCGGTGCCCCGGCCCGCCAGGCCGTGTCCGCAGCCGCGGGCTTGTCGAGAAGCCCGACGATACCGGAAACGATGTCGTCTACGTAGGTAAAGTCTCGCCGCATCTTGCCGTGGTTATAGACGTCGATGGGGCGCCCTTCGAGGATGGCCTTCGTAAAAAGGAACAGCGCCATATCCGGGCGGCCCCAGGGGCCGTAGACGGTAAAGAAGCGCAGGCCCGTCGTCGGTAGTTTGTAGAGGTGGCTGTAGCTGTGGGCCATCATCTCGTTGGCCTTTTTGGTGGCGGCGTAGAGGCTGACCGGGTGCTCGGTAGCCTGCGCCGCCTCGAACGGCATGGCCGAGTTGAGGCCGTAGACGCTCGAGGTGGAGGCGTAGATAAGGTGCTTCAGGGAGCCTTCGGTTGCCTGGGCCCGGCAGCCTTCGAGGACGTTCAAGAAGCCGACTACGTTGCTGTAGACGTAGGGCATCGGCTCTTCGATTGAGTAGCGCACGCCGGCCTGGGCCGCCAAATTGACCACCACGTCGAAGCGGTAGCCTGAGAAGAGCTCCCTGAGGGCCCCCTCGTCGGCGAGATCCAGGCGGTGGAACTCGGTTCCCTGGGCGCCCGGTCCGCCGGCGGCCGGCATGCCCAGCTGCTGCAGGCGCGCGAGCTTTAGGGAGACGTCGTAGTAGTCGTTTAGGCTATCGACGCCGACGACCTGGTGGCCCTCGGCCAAGAGGCGTCGCGTCAGATGGAAGCCGATAAAGCCGGCGGCGCCGGTTACGAGTACTTTCACTCTGATTCGCGGTAGTTGTTGGGGTTCGGGTACACCGGGAAGGTGTACTTAACGCCGAGAAAGAGCTCGTAGAGAAGCTCGTCGTCCCCCACCGGCTTGAAGATCTTCGGCTCGTCGGGATCTACCTCGACGAGTTCGAGGCTGTTCATCCGGTAGCCGACCTTCGCCGCGGCACCGAACTCCCAACCGAGGTAGCGATAGCGAATGGTCGAACCGACGCGAAACGTGTGTTCCAACTGATCGTCTTCGAACATCTTGGTGCCATCGGGGAAACGGTCGAGCTCGTGCCAAGGGTTGGCGGGACTCTTGGAGCCGCTTACCACGTACTCGAGCATGCCGGTAACGTCGATGTCGGCAAAGTTGTTCTCGTAGGTCGCCATAAAGGCGAGGTTATTCTCTCCGTACTTATAGCCGATGTAGTTGTCGTAGTACCACAGCGTTTCCAGCCGGTCCTCGTAGAAGTACTCGACCGCGGGATAGTAGGTGTACTCGTAGCGCTTTCGGCTGTAGGAGTCGCTTTCCGCGGTGGTGGCGGCAAAGAGAAACTTGGTTGCCCCGGCGTGGTACAACCCCAGGCGGCCAAAGTCGAACTGATAACTCCCGCCGATGGACCATCCGACCTTCCAGGGCTGCCGAAGGTCTTGATCCGGCACCAGGAAGTCCAGGTTTACATCTCCGAGAATAAACTGAAAGTATCCGTAGTACTCAGGACGGGTAACGTCGACGAAGGCGCCGAGATGGATGTTCTCGTCGGCCCGTTGGGTCCAGGGCTTGCCGGACGTGGAATTGACCAGCTGGGTAAAGTACATCGGCAAAGGACTAAAAAAATACTCCGGATAGAAGGTCTGGTCGATGTAGACCACCGATTCCTGGGCACCAAAGCGCCAGTCGCCGACCTTAAAGCCGTAGGTCTTGAGGTTGGCTCCCCGGTCGAGGGGATCGGCGACATATCCGATAAGGTCGCCTGCATCGTCGTCGTCGAAGATGGGGATGGGCTCGTTGATGTCGGTAAGCTCCCCGGTACCGTCGCCGTAGACGGGGACCTTGGTCCGGTACCATTCGGAGTTCTGGTTGAGGAGGAGCCACCGGGTGGTGTAGAAAAAGAAGTTTCCGTCGTAGGTAAAATCCGCCTGGACCGTGGGCAGCTCCATCGAAGAGATAAAGAGCGAGTAGGGTGTTTCGACGACGTCATCGTGGACGACGCGGCCGGCGGTGAACGAGAGGGGCCGATAATCCAACCCGAAGCTTCCTTCGTTGAGGCTGAAGTAGTGCCCGAACATGTAGGATTCGCTGGGGACGTACTTGCCGTCGTTTACGAGGCTAAAGTCGAAGGCTGTGGAGAAGTAGTCTCCCTCGTAGGATGCGCCGTACCCGATCTCGTCGTAAGTTTGATCTTGATCCAGGGTGAGGTTTAGGTAGGTCTGCATGATGACCGGGGTGCCTTTGTACTTCAGAAGCCGCTCGATTTCTTCCTCGGGAACCCGCTCGGCATCCTGGGCGTCCGCCCCCGCAGAAACGGCGATCAGAACCGCCAGAAGTAGTGCCCCCCGAAGGCTGTTTACATCCATTTAGACATCGCTCCTTATCACTCTTCCTCCCGCCGGCGAGCCTCTTCCACGAACGACATAATGTTTCCCCGGACGTCCCGGGGACCGAACCATCTGAGGGCCGTCTCGAGCCCGGCGCTTCCGTCGGCGAAGTCGGTACGGTTCCAATAGCGAACATAGGTCCGGGCCGTTCCGTCGACGACGATCTCCCGGAGAAACCACCCACCCCAGACATCGGCAAACTTGCCGTCGAGGGATCGTTCCAAGCGCCACTCTACGCCGTAGCTTCCCGGAATGTCGAGGTCTACCTCGTCGAGGCGAAGGATGTAGTCGTAGACCTCGCCGAAAAAGAGTATCCGGAAGGAGAGCGTAACCTCGTGGATCCAGGATCGCTCCCCTACCCCGGCTTGGGAGAGGGGCAGGCCGTTGCTCTTGGCCACCCGGGGGCCGAACTCTTCGTAGTCGTCGAGGGCGGTGATGACGTTTCGCAGTTGAGTCAGAGAGAGATCGGTGAGGAGATCGTACTCCACGGTGTTGATAAGGATGACCCCCGGTGGAAGCTGTTCAGTCTGAATCCGATAGATGAGCTCCCGGGGCTCCCCCCGGAGGGCCGCCGGATCGTCGAAGGGGGCCACGGAGAAGTGGTCTTCGGCGGCAAGAGGCGCCTGGGGGAGCCATAGGAAACAACCGAAGAGAAGGAGGCGGAATACGCATTTGACCTGGATCGTCGTCATCTTAGCTTTACTGTGATAGAATCCGCCGGACTGATGAAGACTCTGTTTTTCGGTTTTTCCATTTATTGTCTGGTTCTCGGGTTTATTCAGGTGCCCCGCGCTGCCGTCGCCGAAGAAATGCCCCGGCAGTACGAGGTCGAGCCGTTTCTGCAGTTCGAGGACCGGGTCGAAGGCCCGGAACAACATATGGCGGATCTCGATCTGCTCGTGACTCTCTTCGATTACGCCGACGGGAAGGAGATCAACCTCTTCGAGCTTTTCGGCGTCGTGGTTCCGGTTCTCGAGCGCCGGGAGGTCCGTCTTCTGATTCTCGGAAGCCGCCTCCGGCAGGCGGCGGAGATTTTCGAGCTCGGGGGGGATCGGGCGAACGCGCTCTTGCCGGTAGAGAAAGTCCGCTACGTGGAGCTCGGCGCGAAGCCGGCGCCGACGGACGCCTCGGTAGACATCTACCTAACCCAAGAGCACAATCAGTTTCTCGAGATTGCGGACATTACCCTTAGCACCCACTACGGCTTCGCCGATCTAGAGGATAGGGTGTTTACCGGGGGGTTCGGGGCCGGTGTGAAGCGCATCGGTTTTAACTTTAACCTGGACAGCATCGATATGTATGAGCTAAATAAGGTAGCCATCTACGTCCGCAATTTCGGCCGACCGAAGCGATGGCGTATCTACGATATTGAACGAAAGTAAAGGGTAGTCCTTCATGCCGAACCGAGTCGCTTCGATCGTTTTGCTGCTCCTTGTTGCAGGGGGTCTTTTCGGACAGTCGGACTCCCGATCCCGGACCGCGGACAATGGGCCCCCGGTGTACGAGATTACCGAAATCGAATACGACATCGTCGGTCGAACCACCGAGTGGGCCGTGGAGCGGAACGCCGAGGATCTCCGGGAGGGCGTCACTTTTGCCGATCTCGATGAGCTCGAAGCGTTCTTGGCGGAGCAACAGCAGATTCTTACCAACGTTCGGCCCTTAGCGAAGGCGGCGGTTCTCTACGAGATCCGGCCCCGAGAGGGGCAGCCGGACGCCGTGGTGGTGTACGTAAGCACCAAAGACACGATGAACGTTCTGGCGCTGCCCTACTTTCGCTACGACTCGAACTCCGGTCTCTTGTTGAGTATCCGGGCCCGGGATTACAACTTTCTCGGGACTCTCGAGACCCTGCGGCTCGACCTGGACTACGAGCGGGATACCGACGGGGATCCCGAATACTCCTACGACTGGCGTTTCAGCCTCCCCTTTCAGTGGCGTGGCTACGACTGGTCCTGGGGTTTATCTCAGGAGCTCGGGGTAAGTAACGGCGATGTCCAGGGTGGCGCGAATACCTCTCTAGGCATCGCCCTACCGATCGCCGAGCGGGACTACAACCTGACCTACACCCAGAGTTACGGGTACGACTCCCGGCCGGGCAGCGACGAATCGGTCGACGAATACAACCGCCACACCCTGACAAGCACCCTCTCCTTCGGGACGACCTTTAACACCGGGCTCTTTCTTCCGGTGGTCGACGAGGTTAGGTACTCCCCGTCGGTCTTTACCTCGGTTCCCTACTGGTTCGGAGAACCCATTTCCTTCGCCGACCGGGGGGTCGACGTCGGATTACGTCACGGCTTTTCCGCCGGCCGGGTCGACTGGATTGGCAACTTCCGGGAAGGGGCGAAGTTTAGCGTCTCCAACCCGATTACCTACGACACCTTCGACGACGTCGTCTCGAGCTCCGTCGACTACTCGGTGGCCGGCTATCTAGAGGCGGATCCTTTCGGCTTTTCCGGGCGCCTTTCGGGGTTCTACAACTTCTACGATTCTACCGGCGCGCCGAGTATTACCGACGACGCCGCGGGGCCGATCCGGGGGATTCTGAACGACAAGATGGAGGGCGACGTCGCCTTCTTCTGGAACACCGACGTTACTCTGAAAGTCTGGACTATCGGCAACTTCGTCGAGGGCCAAGGTTCCATCTTTTTCGACGGCGGAGTGGTGACCACCCGGGGCGAAGAGTGGGACCCGACCAACGACTTCAAATGGGCCTTGGGTATCGAGGCGATCGGCTTTCCGCTCTTTGCCCGGAGCCTCTACGTCCGGATTTCTTTAGGCTTCGACATCCGACACGTGATATCCGCCGGTGAGCTTCTCGGGGACCGGAAGCGGGAGATCTTCATCGGCCTGGGGCATCTGTACTAGACCCCGGCCTTGCCGATCTGTTTTTTGAGCGCGTCCACCTTATCCGTTTTTTCCCAGCTAAAGCCGTCCCGGCCGAAGTGGCCGTAGGCCGCGGTGGCCTGGTAGATGGGTTTGCGCAGGTCGAGGTGATCGATGATGCCCGCCGGGGTTAGGTCGAAGACCGCCTCGACGGCCTTTTCGATTTCCGGCTCCGGGACCGCGGCGGTGCCGAAGGTCTCGACCATGACCGAGACCGGGAAGGGCACCCCGATGGCGTAGGCCAGCTCCAGCTCGCAGCGCTCCGCGAGGCCCGCGGCGACGATATTCTTTGCAACGTACCGGGCCATGTAGGCCGCCGAGCGGTCGACCTTGCTCGGGTCCTTCCCGCTGAAGGCGCCACCGCCGTGGCGTCCCATGCCGCCGTAGGTATCGACAATAATCTTGCGCCCCGTGAGGCCGGTGTCCCCGTGGGGCCCCCCGATAACGAACCGTCCGGTCGGGTTGACAAAGTAGTTTGTCTTGTCGTCGAGGAGGCCGGTACTTTCGAGAACCGGTTGGATCACCTTCGAAATGAGGGTCTCCTTGAGCTCGTCGTACCCCACGGCGTCGTCGTGCTGGTGGGAGAGGACTACCGTGTCGATGCGGACGGGCTTGTTGCCGTCGTACTGGACGGTTACCTGGCTCTTGGAGTCGGGCCGGAGCCAGGTTATCTTGCCGTGTTTGCGCACCTCGGCGGCGTATTCGAGGAGCCGGTGGGCAAAGGTAATCGGCGCCGGCATGAGGGCGGCGGTCTCGCTACAGGCGTAGCCGAACATCATCCCCTGGTCTCCGGCCCCTTGTTGGCCCTTGTAGAGACCGGTGCCGCTTACTCCCTGGCTTATGTCCGGGCTCTGGGAGTGGATGGTGCTCATGACGCTCATGCTCTCGTAGTCGAGGCCGTATTCCGGGCGGTCGTACCCGATGGACTTCGCCACTCCCCGGGCGATCTCCTGGACGTCGACGTAGGTGGTGGTGGTAATTTCGCCCCCGACGAGGACCATTCCCGTGGTCGTAAAGGTCTCGCAGGCGACCCGGGAGGCAGGGTCGTCGTACAGGCAGGCGTCGAGGACGGCGTCGCTGACCTGGTCGGCGAGCTTGTCGGGGTGTCCCTCGCTTACCGATTCGGAGGTAAAGAGATAGGATCGGCTCACTGTCGGCTCCTTAGTACTTGTAGTATTCGGGCTTGAAGGGGCCCTCTTGGGGCACGCCGAGGTATTCCGCTTGTTTTTTGGTCATGGTGGTTAGCTTGACCCCGATTTTCTCGAGGTGGAGCCGGGCGACCTCTTCGTCCAAGGCCTTGGAGAGGGTGTAGACCCCGGGCTCGTAGGTGTCCTTGTTAGTCCGCAAGTCCAGCTGGGCGAGGACCTGGTTGGTAAAGCTGTTGGACATGACGAAGCTCGGATGGCCGGTGGCGCAGCCGAGGTTTACCAGGCGGCCTTCGGCGAGCATGAAAATGGCGTGGCCGTCTTCGAAGTCGTACCGGTCGACCTGGGGTTTTACGTTGATCTTCGTGGCGTCGGAGGCGTCGTTGAGCTTTTCGACTTCGATCTCGTTGTCGAAGTGGCCTATGTTGCAGACGATGGCCTGGTCTTTCATTTTGCGCATGTGCTCTAGAGTGATGACGCCGAGGTTTCCGGTGGCGGTGACGTAAATATCACCTTCTCCCAGGGTGTCCTCGACGGTCTTGACCTCGTAGCCGGCCATGGCCGCTTGGAGGGCGCAGATGGGGTCGATCTCGGTGACGATGACCCGGGCACCGAGGCCCCGGAGACTCTCGGCGGAGCCCTTTCCGACATCACCGTACCCGCAGACCACGGCGACCTTCCCGGCGATCATAACGTCGGTGGCGCGTTTGATGCCGTCGACGAGGCTCTCGCGGCAGCCGTAGAGGTTGTCGAACTTGCTCTTGGTAACCGAGTCGTTGACGT
>CAYPUT010000164.1:0-7477 GCA_964413945.1 uncultured Spirochaetaceae bacterium | reverse complement strand
GTTAGGGTCTGTTAACGGGCGGTGGCTGCCGACTAAAGGGGCGGGTTACCGGGGGAGGTCGAAGCGCTCGGAGGCCCCTTTCTGCCGGACAATCGTAAGTGTCGAATAACCCCCACCTACCGGCGCATGGAAAGTGAACAGTATCGAAGAATCGAAGGCCGAAATCTGGATGCGGCGGTTCGCTGAGTCGGAGGGAAGCGGCCTGTCTCAGCGGGAGTTCTGCAGAATAGGATAATCCATGTCGCGACTTCCTACGTGTTTAGCCGTTCTCCCACAGCCCCACCCGGGTGTATCAGGGCGAACTGCGCCTCGGTGTAATCGATCTCTTCGATCAATGCCGCCTGCAAGGCGTCAAATATCCCGGACAGAACGACAAAACTGGTTGTGCCCTGACTATTGTGCTTGTCAGTCTCTTGCTCGACGTGCATCTTCAGCACAATATCCGAGCCCACTGCCAACGGCGAGTCCATGTTCCCCGTGATGCTGATTACGGTGACCTTCTTCTGTTTGCAGATGTCCAGGATGGGAATCAACTCGGCTGTCTTCCCCCCTCGCGAGGCGAGAACTATGACGTCTCCCTTCTTCAGGAAGCCAGTGCCCCCGTGTGTCGCTTCGGACGGCGCGAGGAACGTCGCGGGAAGCTCGATACAGCACATCAGATGGGCAAAGTGCCGGCATGCAATACCTGAATGCCCGCATCCGCTGGCTGCGATTCTCTCCGCACGGCTGAGGACATCCACAGCTTGGCCAAAAAGCGCTTCATCAATGCTCGACAGGGCCTGCTTGAGCGCGTGAGACTCAATTCCGAATGATCGTCTTGCGTATTCCCATGCACTCGATTTCATTTCGTCTTTTCTCCCGTTCCATTCCGAGCCTTTCGCAGAATCCATTTCGATGTTGGACTCCACTCGAACACGATCATGCTTTGCGAACGCTGCATGCATGATGTCAATCGCAGGTACCGTGCGCTTGCCCTCAAGCGGTCTTATTCACCCATGACCTGGACTTGGCAGGTCCTCTTTCTCGCTCGGACCTGATCCCAGTCAATGAAGTAAATGTATCCGAAGTCACCCAGCTGCAATTCGCCATCAACAATCAGAATCGTTTCTGATCGACCGAAGAAGACCGAGCGAAGATGCGCTTCGGTGTTCAGGCTTGTGAACTCTCCCTCTTCTGTCCCCAGGCTCATTGCAAACTCAATATGCTCTTTACCAGGGTGCATATACTGGCCCTCTACCCGGCACGTCGGGATTAGTTTTTCCATGATGTTGCAGAGGTCCTGCTGCAAATACTCCAAACCAAAGTAGGTCTTGTCGTGTGAACACTCCTGGGTCATTACAGAACAGGTTGTATGATGCGAGTAGACGACACAGGTTCCGTTGTTGATCCCGGACTTTTCCGCAATCGCCTTTACCTGCTTGGTCACATCGTGGAATGTTGGGTGCAAACCATCAGACTGCATCTGAAACTTCTCGTTTACTACGCTCATGCCAATTCTCCTTATTATCGATCACTGTGCAGCTGCACAGCTATTCACCAATAATCTGCACGATAACCTGTCTCTCCCGGGCGCGGGTGTGATCAAAATCAACGAAGTAGATGTGTCCAAATTCTCCCATCTCAAGGCTGCCGTCAGCGATGGGTATGCTCTCGCTTCTGCCCATGATTGAGGACCTGAGATGCGCGTCCGTGTTGAGGGTTCCCGGCTTGTCTTCACCGTGCCCGTCGGCAAATACCGTGAGCTCCGGTCCCGGATGCATGTACTGCCCCTCTTTGCGGCACGTGGGGATTATATGCTCGAAGACATCAACAAGATCTTGTTGAAGATAGGTCAGTCCGGTGTAGGTTTTGTCGAACGAGTCTTCGTCGATCATGACCGCACAGGTCGTGTGACGCGAGTAGACCACGCAGAGGCCGTTCTGCACCGCGGATTTCTTAACCGCCTCCTTGACCTTTTCGGTGATGGTGTGAAACGAGGGCCTCATGCCCGTGGATGCCACGCTGAATGACTCTCTTACTGTCCTCATCTCTCACCCCCTTCAGTTTGCCGCTTCGCGAGGTCATCCTTCGCTTTTCTGACGTGATACACCATGTCCTCAAGTAGCCCAAACGGGTCCGGCGATTTCAGGATCCCGGATGCTGATCCTGCCGCGTCATTGCCTGCCATAATGAAGTCATAAATCTGAGCAGCCGTCGTTATCCCTGCGGCCTGTTCCACCAGAATATCCGGGCACATCTCCTTGACGACTTTTAGGGTTTCCACGACGTAACTCATGTCACTTGCCTCATCCGTCCCAATGAGCTCACTTGGTTCGGGGTTAATGATGTCCGGCCGGAACTGCGCGATGGCCTTTGTCTCAGCAATCGAATCCGCACAGGCGAAGGTGACAAGGTCCAGTTCGTTTGCTCGCTCTATAGTCGCCCGTATCTGTGGGAGGGACATAGGTCTCTCACAATGGTTGAGCAACACTCCCGACGCGCCGGCGGCCTTGATTGCCTCGGGCAACACATCCGCTATGCCACGACCCGGTCTTAGGATGTCCATGTAGGGAGCAAAGACAAGAATTCTGTCAGTGTTCTCCGCAATCCTGCGAATCTCGGTGTAGGGCGCAATGAAGATTGCGTCCACGTCATACTTATTCGCAGCATCGTCAACAGCCTTTGCGTACTCAAACACCGCGTCGCCGTAGATGTAATTCTTGACGCTGGTTTCAAAGAACGGCGCGGTTGGTAGCTTTTTGCCGTTTGTCGCCCCTGCCATTACCCTCTCCCTTTCCTTACGTAGTTCATGAACCGCCACCGTTTCTCCGGAGTTTTCTTAGTTGAGTCGAGCCGCCATGGCTGGGGAGCTTCCAGACTATCACAGTACGCTTGCTCAAACTCGACAGGCGAGACATCTCCGATACATCCTATCAGCCGACGGTTGTTGAACCGGTCGACCCACTCCACCGTGGCGTACTCCACGACCTCGAGCCCTTTTTCCAAAGGGACGCTCAATCCGAATGTCAATGTCGGTCACACGATATCCTTACAACAGGGATGATAGCTTTCATTATACACGTTTCGATGCTTGACATGAACGCTTTTTGGACACAAAATTGCATAGTCTGAACAGTTCTCAGAGGAGTGTGACGTGGGTAGGCCGGAAGAACGCAAAGAAAAGCTCATCGAGCTTTTGCGGCTCTACAAGCAACTCGATGTCGGTCAGGTCTCCGCCGCCCTCGCGGTTTCAAATGCCACGGTTCGGCGGCTCTTTGGGCGCTTGGAAGAGGACCGCTTGGCCATCCGGACCCACGGGGGGATCCGCCTAATTCCGGAGATCCGGCGGGATTACTCCTTCTACCTTTCACAGACCGTCCGGGTGGCCGAGAAGGCGGCAATCGGGTTCGCGGCGGCCAAGCTCTGCCTTTCCGACGATGTGGTGTTCCTCGATTCCGGCTCTACGGTCATGAAATGCACCGAGGCGATCCTTATCCGCCTTCAGCAAGGGAGCCTTTCCGGGCTGACGGTATTGACCAACTCCCTCGATGTTGCGGAGCTTCTCGCGGGCCACTGTAAGACCATATCGATAGGGGGCGAGGTCCGGTCGGAGCGCCGAGATGTCTGCGGAATGGTCGCCGAACGGACCCTTATGAGCTATCGAGTGGATCACGCGTTTCTCGGGGCCGACGGTATTGACGAGAACAGCGGACTCATGACCACCGACGAGCGGACGGCGACGATGAACCAAGTGGTAATCGGTAAGTCCGGCCGGACTACCGTCTTAGCGGACCATTCGAAGTTCGACCAGAGCTCTTTCGTGACCTACGCGGGGCTGGATCAGGTTGGTCTTATTCTTACCGACGATGAGCTAAGCGACGAAGATGTCGACCGGTTTGGCCGGAAGGGAGCCGAGATCGAGAAGGTCCCGATGAATATACCGGTGTCGCCGGCCGCTTCGAGAGACGGAAGCGGCGCCGAGAACTAGAACCCCGTATGGCAGGCAGGCCCGGAGCCTCGGGGGAAAAGACCCTCGGCGACCGGCCTTGCCGTAGCTTTGGAGAGCTCCCCGAGTCCGAGGTCCAAGAGCTCATCGAGGGCCAAGGCCCCCATAATAAGAGAGGACAACGCCGACACGTCGAGAGAAATGGTCGCCGGTGTGCTGATGGTCCTTCCGCCGGCCGCGGTACCCGGGGCGGCGGCGCCAACGACGTAGCGTCCGGCGTTATCCGGCAAGAGGCTGTCGGAGACCGAGAGGGTTATCGAAGGCGCTTCTCCGGTCTCGGAGGGCTGTCCGACGCCGGGTCTGGCGGCGGCGTAGGCCTTGAGCCCCCGGGGGACGTCCACGAGTCGGTACATCAGTCCCACTCCGGTAACCGCGCTCTGATGGTACGCCGGCTCGATAACGTTTTCCGAAGCATCCCTCGGGTCGTCCAAAAGATGGTAGAAGGAGGCGTCCTGGGTCCGCAAGATAAGTCGACGTGCCTGGTCGGCTTGGCGACCGAAGAACCCGAGAAGCGCCCGGAGGGCCTCGGGGGACTCGTAGAGCATCTCGTCAACGTAGATATCGTTTCGATAGAGATTGTCCTGCCCCCGGGGCCCGTCGTATCCCCGGACGAAATGGAACGCCGCGTAGCCGGCAATCTCCTCCTCCCGGTAGTCTTTGACTCCGACGAGGAGGCGCCTGACACCGTCGCCGAGAAGCGGCTCCATCTGCCGCTCGAGCCGGTCGAATAGGCCGTGGCGCGTACCGAATACCCGGCGGTAGCAGGCGTGAAGCGCCGGGAGGGACTCCCGCGAAAGGTACTCAACCCGCTGGATCTCCCGCCGTCCGAATAGCCGGGACAGACGGACTTCGTACCGGTCGATCCGGCCGCCGTATCCGTACCCCATTTTTCGATAGAAGGGCGGGGCAAAGGGGTAGAGGGCCGTCAGGAAGCAGCCGTCTCTCAGGGCCGACTCGTGAAAGTACTGTATCATCTCCTTCGCCAGATGCTGCTTCTTAAACGGCAGATCGACCGCCAGTGACCCCAGGCCTCGTACCGGGACGACGGTGTCGTAGAAGTTCATCTCGAAATGGAAGATTCGCATGACGCCGGCGAGGGTCCCGTCTACGAAGGAGCCTACCGGCTCGATTGTGGGATCCTCGAACTGACGCCGAATCTCCTCCTCGAACCCGATGCCCCGTTCTTCGAAGGGCATGCCGAATCGCGGATAGGCTCGGATGCTCAGCGAGATGAAGGATTCGAAGTCGCGGGCTTCGAGGGGCCGGATCTCACGGTGTACCATGGTCCTTAGTATCGTACTCGGCCAAGCCTTTCTCAATATGCCGAAGAGTCGTAGGTTTGAGGTATGAACCACCAGCGAACATTTCCCGACACCTTTCTTTGGGGCGTCGCCACGGCGAGCTATCAGATCGAAGGGGCGGTCTCCGAAGGGGGGCGGGGGGAGAGCATCTGGGATCGCTTTTCCCACAGCCCCGGGAAGGTCGTCGAAGGGCACACCGGGGACCTCGCGACGGACCACTTCCACCGGTTCCCCGAAGACATTGCCTTGATGCGGGGCCTCGGTATCGACGCGTATCGCTTCTCTATCGCGTGGCCGAGGATCTTTGCCGGCGGGGGTCCGGGTTCCGGCGCCGGCTCCGCGAATCAAGCCGGCCTCGACTTCTACCATCGACTGATAGACGGGCTTCTATCGGCGGGGATCGAGCCGGTGGTAACCCTCTACCACTGGGACCTGCCCCAAGCCCTCGAGGACGCCGGGGGGTGGCCTGAGAGGGATACCGCCTACCGGTTTGCCGACTACGCCGGGGTTTGCTTCGACGCCTTCGGGGACCGAGTCCACCGGTGGATAACCCTCAACGAGCCCTGGTGCAGCTCGATTCTCGGCTACCTCGACGGGGTCCACGCTCCGGGGCGGCAGGATCGAGTCGCCGCCTACCGGGCGATCCATCATTTAATGCTCGGCCACGGGCTGGCTGTCGAGCGCTTTCGGAGCCGACTAGCCCGGGCGGCGGCTCCGGCCCGGGCCGGTGGAGGCCCGGACTCCGAGGAGCCGACGATCGGCATCACCCTCAACCTCTCTACCCCAAGGCCGGCCACCCGGCGGCCGGAAGACATTCTGGCGGCCGACCGGGCGGCGGACAGGGACAGCCGGATGTTTCTTAATCCCCTTCTCGGCGCCGGTTACCCGGAGCGCCACCTCTCGGTGTACCCCGAGGTAGCGATGCCGGTAAAAGAGGGTGATATGGAAGTGATAAGCGGTCCCTTCGATTTTCTCGGGCTCAACTACTACACCGAGCCCGTGGTCGCCTTCGACCCGGGGGCCCCGGAGGAGTTTTCGCCGGTGCCCGACTATCAGCCTCGAACCGCCATGGACTGGTCGATCGTTCCCGAGGGTCTCCACCGGCAGTTGCGGTGGGTCCATCGGCAGGCAGCGGACCTGCCGCTCTACGTAACCGAAAACGGCGCCGCCTTCGAAGACATCGTCGAGGAAGAGAACCCACCCGGCGCCGGAAAGCCGCTCGCGCCCCGGGTCCGGGACCCCGGGCGAATCGACTACCTCCGGGGCCACCTCGGGGCCTGTCGCCGGGCCATCGACGAGGGTATTCCCCTAGCCGGCTACTTTCTCTGGAGCTTCATAGACAACTTCGAGTGGGCCTTCGGTTACACCAAGCGCTTCGGCATCGTCTACTGCGATTACCAAAACGAGCTACGCCGTGTTCCGAAGGACAGCTACTACTTCTACCGGGAGGTCGTGGCAGGTCACGAGGGGCTCAATCCGGGACGATAACCGATCGCACGCCCGGGCCGAAGCGGGCCAAGGAGGCAAGAGCCTCGTTTACGGCGGCCGCCTCGAGGGCGAGTGTCCGGGTGACGACCTCCCCGAACCGCAAGGCCCCTTTGGCGGCGAGGGCCAGGGAGTACTCGATCTCCCCCCGGGTATGGTCGCTTACCCCGACGATCTTTGCCTCCCGGCCGACTACGTCACGGTAGGTATCGATGCTGACCGACTCTTCGGCGATGCCGGCGATGGCCGCCCGACCCATGGGGGCCAGGGAACGGACCGCTTGGTCGATGGTCACCGGGAGCCCCAGGAGCTCTACGGCACAGTCTACCCCGCCGGCTGTGAGCTCGCGGAGTGCCGCCACCGGGTCGGTCTCCCGGGCGTTTATCGGGACCGCGCCGAGCTCTTCGGCGAGCTTGAGGCGGTCGCTATCGAGGTCCACCGCGTACACCTCTAAGGCACCCATCGCCCGGGCCAACTGCACGGCAGACATTCCCAAGCCGCCGACCCCAAAAATCGCCACCCTGTCTCCGGCGGCGAGCTCTGCCTTCCGGAGGGCGTGCAAGGCCGTTGCGGTGGAGCACATCATTACCGCCGCCGCCTCCAGAGGCACCGACTCGGGAACGGCCACCAGGTTCCGCGCCGGCACGCAGAGGTACTCGGCCATCCCGCCGTCCCGGTGTTTGCCGATCATCTGGCCCCGAACGCA
>CAYPUT010000163.1:0-7558 GCA_964413945.1 uncultured Spirochaetaceae bacterium | reverse complement strand
CCGTCACGACAAGTCTCTTTTCATTATTGGAACCGAGGTCGCGCTTTGTCAATGACGGGATTAGATCCGGAAGCTCTCCCCGAGGTAGACCTTCCGGGCCAGGGCGTTGTCCATCACTTCCTCCCGGGAGCCGGAAACGACAATTTCCCCGTCTTTGATAATGTAGGAGCGGTTGGTTATCTCGAGGGTGTCCCGGACGTTATGGTCCGTTACCAGGACGCCGATGCCCCGGGTCGAGAGTTGTTGGACGATCGTCTTGATTTCGTAGACGGCGATCGGGTCGATCCCGGCGAAGGGCTCGTCGAGGAGGAGAAACTTCGGCTCGATGGCGAGGGCCCGGGCGATTTCGGTCCGCCGGCGCTCCCCGCCCGAGAGGGTGTAGGCCATCTGATGCCGGTTGTCCGCTATACCGAGCTCGTCGAGGAGGGTGTCCAGAAGGTGAAGCTTCTCCTTCCGGGTCAGATCGCTTCTGGTCTCGAGGATTGCCCAGATGTTCTTCTCGACGGTAAGCTTCCGGAAGACCGAAGCCTCCTGAGGGAGATAAGAGACACCTAGGCGGGCTCGGCGGTACATCGGGAGCCGGCTGAGCTCCCGGCCGTCGAGGTAGATCGTGCCGGCGTTGGGATGGATAAAACCGACGATGATGTAGAAAACGGTGGTCTTCCCCGCGCCGTTCGGCCCTAGAAACCCGACGATCTCCCCCTGCTGCATCGAGAACGAGACGTCCCGGACCGCCTGTTTCTTTCCGTAGTTCTTCTTGAGCCCTTCGACGATAAGACCCGGCCGGCTACTCGTCGGAGGCATCGGTGTCCTCGGCATCGGCTTCCTCGGCTTCTTCTTCCTCCGTCGGGCCTTCGGTCGTAATCCGGCCCCGGACGTCCCCCTCGAGGCTGATCTCGTCCTGTTGCAAATCGACGACTATCCGAGCGGCGCGGTACTCGTCCCCCTTCCAGAAAACCAACGGGAGGCCCGACAGCTCGAGAACCTCGGTTTCCCTGCGGTAGAGTGCAAACTCGCTCCGGGCGGTCAGCTCTTCCCCGAGAATCCTCACGGCCACCTGGGCAATGGTAACCTCGTCGGAGCTCCGGTTTTCCAAGAGGTTACCCTTTACCACGAGCTCGTTTCGCCGGTCTTCGAGGACGGCGTTCCCCTCCGCCCGGAGGATGTCCTGCTCCCGGTCGAAAAAGAGCTCTTCGGCGGTTATGTAGATCTCCCGCTCGAGATCCGCCGCCTCGACGCCCCCCCGGGCAACGGCGTACCGGAAATCTTCCCCGTAGATCTCTATTTCCACCGCGGAGATGGTCGTTTCGTCCGAGGTTATGGTCGCGGATCCCCGAAGGGCGGTTCGTTCCTGCCCTTCGGCGAAGATAACCGTTGTCTCGTCGCCGGAAAAGCGGAAGGTCTCGGCGTGACTCGTCGCCGGGGAGATCAGCATGAGGGCCCCGGCCAACGCCGCCGTCAAGGCGAGGCGGCGAGACTGCCGGAGGGTCGGTGCCGAGTCCCAGGGCCTGAGGGTCTCAACCATCCGATTCCTCCGGCTCTTCGGTCACGATCTCGCCGACAACGGCCCCCCGGAACTCCACGACGCTTCGGCGAAAATCGGCGGAGAAGCCGCGTCCCTCGATCCAACTGCCGTCCTCCCGGTCCACCCGAATCATAAGATCCTCCCCGGCGGAGAGGGTCCGGGTGTCGTCCTGCCAGGAGAGGGCTTGGGCAACGACGGTGATACCCTCCGGGACCGACTGGAAGCTGATGTTTCCCTCGAGGTCGACGTCGTCGGTCGCGTCGTCGTAAACCGCGTAATCCGCCCGGCCGGAGGCCACCAGCTCTCCCTCCAGATCGTACTCCTCGAAGACGAAGCCCCAAAAGCGCTGCTCCCCCAACTCCGGGTAGCTCTCGACCCGGGCGGCCTCTACCCGAAACTCCCGTTGGTCCTGCCGTTGAATCGTCATCCGGGCTTCGGTCAGAATCGTCTGGGGAACGTCCTCCGGCCGTTCTTCGAGAACCAACGCGTTCTCGTAGTCGATGGTGCAGGAGGCGATGACGAGGACAAGAACCGGGGCAATCGGCCGATACATCGGCACTCCTTACCCCGTAACGCTTGCGGTCTCGTGGACGGCGTTCTGTTCTTGATGCGCGAGGCTCGCCGCGATAAAGCTGTTGAAGAGCGGATGGGCCGCAACGGGCTTGGATTTGAACTCCGGGTGGTACTGGACACCGAGACCCCAAGGGTGCTTATTCCACTCGACCGATTCCACGAGCGAGTCGTCGGTGGTCACCGCGGTTACCGAAAGGCCCGCCCTGTGGATACGCTCCCGGTAGGCGTTGGAGACCTCGTAGCGATGTCGGTGCCGCTCGGAGATAACGTCCGCTTCGTAGATGCCCCGGATCTTGGACCCCGGCAGCAGCTTCGACGGGTTGGCGCCGAGACGCATGGTCCCGCCGTAATTCTTTACGTTTATCTGTTCCTCTAAAAGGACGATAACCGGATCCGGGGTCTCCGGGGCGAACTCGCTGCTATTCGCCTCCGAAAGGTCGAGTACCGACCGGGCGTACTCGATTACCATCACCTGCATCCCCAGGCAGATGCCGAAGTAGGGAATGCCGTTCTCCCGGGCGTACCGGGCCGTATCGATCATCCCCTGGATTCCTCGGCTTCCGAATCCACCGGGAACCAGAATGCCGTCGATACCGGCAAACACCGCCTCGAAACTCTGCTGCTTTTCGAGCTTCTCCGAATCGATTTTGACGAGCTCCACCCGGACGCCGTTGGCGATACCGCCGTGGTAGAGCGCCTCGTCGACGGATTTGTAGGAATCGTTGAGGTCGATGTACTTTCCGACGACGGCGATTCGGGCGGTCTGGTCGGCCCGGGAAAAGACCTCCACCACGCCGTCCCAGGCCTCGACCTTGGCCGCCGGGGCGTCTACGGACAGCTTCTCGAGGACAATGTCGTCGAGATGCTGCGACTCGAACATAAGGGGAATCTCGTAGATGGTCCGGGAGACATCGTAGGCGGAAAACACGGCTTCGAACTCGACGTTGGTAAAGAGGGCGATCTTCCGCCGCAGCTCGTCGTCGAGAATGACCGGTGCCCGGCAGAGGAGAATATCCGGCTGGATACCGATTTCCCGCATCTCTTTTACGGAGTGCTGCGTCGGCTTCGTCTTGAGCTCTCCGCCGGCGACCTCCGGGATAAGCGTAAGGTGTACCGCGATGACGTTCTTGTGACCGTACTCGTGGATCATCTGCCGGGCCGCTTCCAAAAAGGGGAAGGATTCGATATCCCCGACGGTACCCCCGATTTCGACGATGGTTACGTCGACGTCTTCCTGCTCGCCGACGTTCAGTATCCGTTTCTTGATCCGGTCGGTAATGTGGGGAATGACCTGGACGGTTCGTCCGAGGTAGTGGCCCTCCCTTTCCCGCTTGATAACCTCCTGATAGATCTGCCCCGTGGTAATGGAGTTGTCCTTGCTCAACGGCGAGTTGGTAAACCGGGCGTAGTTGCCGAGGTCGAGGTCGGTTTCGGCGCCGTCGTCGGTAACGTAGACCTCGCCGTGCTGGTACGGACTCATCGTTCCGGCGTCGACGTTGATGTAGGGGTCGATCTTGACCATCCGGACGTTGAGGCCCCGGTACTCTAAGAGGCTTCCGAGAGAGGCTGCGGCTATTCCCTTGCCCAAACTCGAGCACACACCGCCGGTAACGAAGACGTATTTTTTCACTTCTGTCATTATTCGAGGCCCCGATGGGCCTGTCAACGCGGAAAGGGAAATCGCCGGTCCCGCGCCGGGGTCAACCGGCCGCCGGGTCTCAACCGGCCCGGAGGGGGATCCTCATCGAAAAGGGCGACTCCGCCGGGGAGGCAGGCAGCTCCGGGAGGTCCTGCCGGTCGCTCCGGAGGAACAGCGGCACGCCAAGGCGCATCGCGAGGACCAGCCCCTCTCCGAGGCGCATCGGGAGTCGGTGCTCCATCCCCTCGGCCTCGTAGGAGAGCTCCGCCTTCGAGCTACCGTACCGGGGAATCAGCACGTTGAGCCGCCGGGGGCAGAACCCGTGGCTGATAAGCAGCTGGGCAACCACGTCCGGCAGGCGCCCGTGACCGTCGCCGTATTCGAGCTCTTCGATGATTGCCCGGGCGTTATGAACCTCTATCGGGAGGGCAAAGGTACGACCATGATCCGGAGAGCGAAGAAGCACCCGGGGCTCTTCTTTTGCCCCTTCGAGGGCAAAGCCATCTACAACGACACGCCACCACTGAGACCGCATTACCCAGGTAACGATATCACGTAGCCGCCATCTTCACAGGGTATTCCCGGGGGATAATCCGGGGATAATCCGGGGTTGACGAATCACCATATTTTAGAGAAAATTGGAGTCTCGTGGACGGGTCTCAGTTCCTTACCGAAGCAGATTTTGAGCGATTTCGCACGTTGATCTACGACGCAAGCGGCATAGCCTTCTCTACGTCCAACCGTTCGGTCCTCGAGAGCCGTTTGAAGGAGCGGCTGAGGGCAAGCAAGCTCGACCGGGTGCAGTCCTACTACAATTTGATTACCGGGGACCAGGAGGAGTTCAAAGTCTTCCTCGATTCGGTAACCACAAACCTGACCCGCTTCTTCCGAAACACCGCCCATTTCCAGACCTTCGAGAACTACGTTACCCCTGCCCTCCTCGAGAAACGCAAAGGGGCTCCCGGAGCGCCGGTCCGGGTCTGGAGCGCCGGGTGCTCCACCGGGGAAGAGCCCTATTCGATCGCCATCGCGTTGAAAGAGCACCTTCCTCCTTCGGTCCCGTTCGAAGTTCTTGCCTCGGATTTGAGCCTCAAGTCCCTGATGACCGGAAAGCAGGGGTTCTATCCCGACAGCCGCATTACCGGCGTCCCGGAGCCCTACTTAGGGAAGTACTTCGAGCGCGTATCCGGGGGATACCAGATTACCGACGCAATTCGGAGCCTGGTAACCTTTGACTATCACAACCTCAAGAACGATAGCGGCCTCCGGCAGCTCGACGTGGTGTTCTGCCGGAACGTCCTGATCTATTTCGACGAGGCGGCGCAGAAAGCCGCGGTCCAGCGGCTCTGGGAGTCGATGCAACCCGGCGGCTTCCTCTTTATCGGCCACTCGGAGTCCCTCTTCGGGATGAACTCCGGTTTCGAGTTCACCAAGACCGACTGGGCGTGTATCTACAAGAAGGTCAACCGATGAGTATATCCGTCCTGATCGTCGACGATTCGGCGTTGATGCGAAACCTGGTTTCGAAAATTCTCGAGGCGCACTCGGACATTCGGGTCGCCGGTCGAGCGATGAACGGCCTCTTCGCCCTGCAGAAGATCGAGAAAGAGCCTCCTGACGTCATTATCCTGGACCTCGAAATGCCGCAGATGAACGGCATCGAATTCCTGAAGGAGCGCCGGCGGCGGCAGATCCACGCACCGGTTATCATCCTCTCCTCCCTGGCGGAGAAAGGGGCCCGGATTACGATGGAAGCCCTGGGCCTCGGAGCCGCGGACTTTATCCAGAAGCCGTCGGGGTCCGTCTCCCTGGACCTCCACACGGTAGCCGAGCAGCTCGTCGAGCTGGTTCGGATCTACGGCGGCAGAGCGGCCGAAGTAGCAGAGCGGTCGACCCGGATCAAGGAGCCCCCGGCGGCACCGTCGAAACCGGCCGCTCCGGCTTCGGCGGCAGCCGCGCCGGTCGTCATCACCCCCACGGAAAAACCGGGCCCGACCCGGCTTATCGCCTTCGGTGTTTCGACCGGGGGGCCGAACGCCTTGCGAAAGGTCTTTGCCGAGTTTCCGGCGGACATTCCGGCGCCGATCGTGGTCGTCCAGCATATGCCCGCGGGGTTTACCGAAGAGTTCGCGAAGAGCCTCGACAAGATCTGCAGCCTTTCGGTTCGGCAGGCGGAAGACGGGGCCCTCGCGGAGGCGGGGAGCATCCACATCGCTCCGGGGAACAAGCATCTCTCCGTCGAGCGACGCCACCAGGGCGCCCTCCTCCGGCTCTTGGACGATCCACCGAAGAACGGTCACCGTCCGTCGGTCGACGTGCTCTTTCATTCGGTCGCGAAGGAGTACGGGAACAACGCCCTGGCGGTCATTATGACCGGAATGGGGCGGGACGGGGCCGACGGCATGGCGGAAATCCGGAAACGGGGGGGCCGCACGGTGGGGCAGGATCAAGAGACGAGCATCGTCTACGGGATGCCCCGGGTCGCCTACGAGATGGGCGCCGTGGAACACCAGGTTCCGCTTTCGCAGATCGCTCAGGTCGTAGGTGAGTTGGTCTCTTCCGGCATCGCCAGGACTACCGGGTAGCGGCTGCCCCGGCGGCCGAGAAGATAGGCTACGCCAAAGCCCATAAAGAGCCCTCCGAGCCCCGACAGAACGCGAACCTGTTCCGACGGTTCCGCTAAGAGACCACCGACGGCGAAATAGGCGGCGGCAAAGGCGAGAAGGGGCATCACCAGAACGAGAAACCCCGCCAGAATGGCCCGGCCGGGCTCTACGTAAAACTCCACCTCGTCGGCGGTATGGAGGGGCACCCCCCGGGGATTTATCGCGGTAAACTCCCGCCGGTCTCCCCCGGACGCGCAGAACATCGAAGAGCAGGACTTGCACCCCTGGCTTTGGCAGGCCAGGATAACCCGCTCCCCCTCGGTACGTATAACGATTGCCTTTTCGATCACGCCGAACCCTCTCTCTCTTCGGGTGGCGCGCAGGGTATTCGAATGGTCTCTATGTTGGTTGCGCGCCCGGTATCGTCGGCATCGATAATGGCTCCCTGAATCTCGAGTCCTTCGAAGGATTCGTTGGAGCGCTCGGGAACCTGCCGGAGAAACTGACGAATCTCCACCTCGGGATCGAAGCCGGCGACACTTTGGATGCTACCGGTTCGCCCGGCGTCACACAAGGTGGCGGTACCCCCATCGGTTACCCGGGCGTCGGCGGTTACAACCCGCTGCCCCGTCCCGATGGCCGCGGTAACCATTCCGTCGGCGATCCGGAACATCGCCTGCTTTTCCGCCGTGGTTACCGCATGAAAATCAACGATAACGGTCTCCACATCCTCCTTGATACGGGAGACGATGTCCGGAAGAAAGGTAAAGGGATTGCTCCCGTGCATTCTCGAAAACCCGCTCTGTCCGATCAGGTTGATCACCCCGACCCGTATCTTACCCACGGCGTAGTGGCGCCATCCCCGTCCGGGGCTTCCGGGAGGTAGATTCGCCGGGCGGAGGACCGACGGGGTCGTATTGAAGGAGGCCACCATGTCCTTCTTATAAAAGATCTGGTCCCCTCCGGTCAGGACGTCGACGCCGAGCTTTCGAAGATAGACCGAGTGGCTCTTTCCCAACCCGAAGCCCCCGGTAACACCGTCGCCGTTGGCCACGACGAAGTCGATCTCCCGGCTTGTCTTGAGCTGTTGCAGGGATTGTTTGACGCAGTAGATGCCGGCCTTGCCGACCAACTCTCCGAGAAAGAGGATTCGCAGGCTCACGGTAGCCATACTACCGTTTCCCGCGGCGGGACGCCACCTGACGTATCAACAAC
>CAYPUT010000162.1:0-7610 GCA_964413945.1 uncultured Spirochaetaceae bacterium | reverse complement strand
TTCTGCCCCCTGACCGAATGGCACTTCAACATCCTCGAGGCCCTCGGCGACAGAGACCTTCCCCATTCCTACCTTACCTACCTGATACGACGGACGACGGGTCTCGATCCCCCGGCGCGCCTGGTGGAGATCGCGACGGTCGCCGGGCTCTTCCTCGCCGCGGGAGCGGCCGTAGCGGTCCGGGTCCTGAGCTCCGCCGGGTCCCCCAAGAAGAGATAAATATGTTTTACTACTACCTCCTGTTTCGGAGGTTGCTGTGGGAAAACTGTCGGCCCGGGTGCGGCTTGGATTCGGCGTCGGGGACCTCGGGGGTAATCTCTACTTTACCCTCACCGGTTTCTATCTCCTTTTCTATCTAACCGACGTCGTCCGCCTCCCGGCGGGGCTCGCCGGGACCGCCTTTATGATCGGGAAGATCTGGGACGCGGTAACCGACCCGGTAACCGGCTACGCCTCGGACAAGACCGTCACCCGGTGGGGCAGACGACGGCCGTACATGGCCGTCGGGGCGATCCTGCTCTTCGGAAGTATGATCCTGATGTTCTCCTCCCCGGCTCTGGAGAGCAGCTGGGCCCTCTTCGCCGTCATGACGCTTTTTTTCTGTCTCTTGAGCCTGGCCTACACCCTGGTGAACATTCCCTACGCGGCGCTTCTGCCGGAACTTACCGACGACTTCGACGAACGGACGACCCTGACCGGCTACCGGATGGTCTTCGCCGTCGTCGGCACGCTTATCGGCGCCGGGGCGGTGCTTCCCCTGGTCGCAGCCTTCGGCGGCGGGCGCGCCGGATGGCTCGCCATGGGGGCCGTTACCGGGTTCATTATGCTGGCCTCGACCTTCGGGACCGTCTTCGCAATCCGGGAGCCCGAACGCACGCCGGAGACCGGGGGGGCGGGCTTCTTCCGGACCTGTATTGAGGTCCTCGGCCTCCGTGTCTTTTTGAAGGCCCTCGTCCCCTGGACCCTCTTTATCGCCGGCACGAGTATCGTCCAGGGCTCTTTAATCTACTTTTTCGCTCATATCTACGGGGACCCGGGGCTCTTTCAGGTTTCCCTTCTGTTTCTTCTGGTAACCAGCCTGCTCTTTATCCCGGTCTGGGTTGTCGTCTCGAAGCGGATCGGAAAGCGCTCTAGCTACATCGCCGGCATCTCCCTGATGTCCGCCGGGGTGCTTCTGTTCTCCCTGGTCGGGGGCCCCGGGAAGGTGCTCTTCGCCTACGTGGTGATGATCGGTGCCGGTATCGGTCTTTCGACCCATTACGTAATGCCCCATTCCATCCTGCCGGACGTCGTCGAGTACGACGCCATCAAAAACGGCGTCCGCCGGGAGGGAATCTTCTCGAGCCTCTGGACCTTCTCGAGCAAGATAGGGCAAGCGGTTGCCCTGGGGATTACCGGCCTTCTTCTCGAGGTCGGTGGGTACGCCCCGGAGACCCTCCTCGGCCCCCGGGCCCTTACCACCATCCGGCTTCTCTGCGGACCGATCCCCGTCGTCTTCTACCTCGCCGGCATCGCGGTTCTCGCCGGCTACCCCCTAACCCGCTCCTTCTACAACCGAATGATGGCCGACGGCAGCATCCCCACCGGCGAGGCGTAATGCGCATCCTTCCCCGGGCGCGGTTCGCCAAGGGCTTCTATCCCCCGAACCCGAAGGCTTGCGTAATCGCGATCCTCCGCGCCGTGAGGCGGCTCTACCTCCGGTTCGGGCAGGGCACCCGGGAGGTCCGGTTCTACAACCCGGGTTCCCTCGTCGACGCGTACCGGGAGTTCTACGCCGGAAAGGCCCGGCTGTTGATTCTCTTCCGCCACGTAGAGGTTGCCGACGGCCCGATGATTATGAGTGCCCTAACCGGGGATCTTTGGCGGATGACCAGGAGCCGCCGGGTCCGCCGGAAGTCCGGTGTCGATGGACCGCCCCTCCCCCGGAAACCCCATGCCTACTTTCTCTACGGCAAGGACGTCCTGAACTGGGCCGGTGCCGGGGCACGGTGGGCCTTTCCCCGTCTCGGGGGGATTCCGGTGGTAAACACCCGCCTAGACCGTGCCTCCCACGACGCCATCCGGAACGCCATCGTCCGGGGAGAGCACCCTCTGGCACTTGCCCCGGAGGGTCAGGTTACCTATCAGATGTTCCACGTCAGCGACCTCGCCGCCGGGGTCGGTACGATGGCCCGGTGGATCGAAGAGGATCTCGCCGCGGAGCCGCAGCGCATTCTCGTCCTCCCGATCGCGGTGGGGTATCACCTCGCCGAGGACCACGACGCCCTTACCCGGCGCGTCCTGGCCAAAGTCTATCGGAGCCTCGGGGAGCAACAGCCCTCGGGCACCGACCTCGTCGAGGGGCTTTTCGATGCCACCCGGCGGCTGGTCGATTGGCTCGAGGCCGCCTACGACCGGGCGTACCCAGCCGTCGGCGGCGGCCGCGGCGGTAAAGCTGCCCTCGGCCGTAGGATCCAGGCCCTCTGCGACCGTATCCTGCGCGTCTCGGAGCTCGGGGCCGGCGGCGGCGAGGCTACAAAGCTCCAACGGCTCTTTACGACGCGGTACCGGTCCACGGATCTTTTCTACCGGGAGGATGTCGACCCGCGCTCTCTGCCGTCTCTCTCCCGGGCCTGGGCGGAATTTCGCGCCCTCGACGCTCTTACCATGGACCGGCACGCCCAGATCGTCGACGTTCTGATGTACGTAAGGCCGGAGTACATCGCCGGGGAACCGGGCCCCCACCGCCGGGCCGAGTACGCCCTGAACCTTCTCGACGTCGTAAACCGTGTTTCCGGTGGTAACATCGACTCCCGGTACAGCCCGAAGGGTAAGCGGGGGCGCCTTCTGGTCGGCTCTCCGATCGACGCCGGGAGTCTACTCCGGGCGCCGGGGCGCTCTCCCAAGGGCGCGATAAGGGCCCTCAATAGCCGGGTCCAGGACGCCCTCGTGTCCCTTTCGGCGGACCTTGAGGGGCGTTTGACCGAAGAGCTACCGAAGGCCGATCGCAAGTAGCCCGGAGCCGTAGTTGTCCCCGGGATCGCCTAAGGGTACGTTTAGAGGTGATGGCCAATCAAACAGACAGGAAAGACTATATCTGGTACCACCAGGAGGCGGAAGAGTGCCTCCGGGCGGCGGAGACCCGCCGGGAAGGGTTGACCGAGGAGGAGGCAGAAGAGCGCCTCGAGTCGGTAGGAAAGAATACGCTGGCCGAAGAGGAGGGGATCTCCGTTTTCCGGCTGCTCTTACGGCAGCTCGAGAGCCCGCTTATCTATCTTCTCGCCGGTGCCGCGGCCGTTTCGGTTATTCCTGGGCACTACACCGATGCCATAGTCATTCTTGCGGTTATCGTCATCAACACGGCCTTGGGGTTCTTTCAGGAGTACAAGGCGGAAGAGGCCCTCGCTTCTCTTAAACGGCTCGCCGCTCCCCGGGCACGGGTGCGCCGGGGAAACGACGTGGAGGTTATCGAGGCGGCCTTCGTCGTCCCGGGGGACATCATACTGATTGAGACCGGGGCCCGGATCCCGGCGGACGCCCGTCTAATCGACGCCCACGAGCTCCAGGTGGACGAATCGATGCTTACCGGGGAATCCGAGGCGGTCTCGAAGACCGTGGAACCGCTCCCGGAGGAGACACCCCTCGCAGACCGGAGGAACATGGTGCACATGTCGACCTCGGTGGTCGGGGGCCGGGGAGAAGCGGTGGTCGTCGAGACCGGTATGGAGACCGAGCTCGGGACGATCGCCGAGCAGGTCGAGTCGACGGAGAAAGAGGCGACACCGCTTCAGAAGCGGATGGGGAAGCTCAGCGGCATCTTAGGTCTCGTCGGCATCGGTCTCGCCGCCGCGGTCTTTGCCGTTGGGGTGGCGATGGGGCACGAGTGGGTCGAGATGGCTCTCTCCGCCGTCGCGGTTGCCGTATCCGCTATTCCCGAGGGGTTGCCGGCGGTCATCAGCGTTACCCTCGCGGTGGGCGTGAGGCGGATGGCCGGGCGCAACGCCATCATCCGGAGGCTCGCGTCGGTGGAAACCCTCGGGTCTACGACGGTCATCTGTACCGATAAGACCGGGACGGTTACCCGGAACGAAATGACCGTCACCCAGGTCTGGGCCGACTGCAAGGACTACGCGGTTACCGGCGAAGGATACGACCTGGAGGGGCAGGTGGTCCCGGAGAACCACGAAGCGAAGCCGGAGGAGCAAGAGGCTCTCCGGCGGCTCCACGCGATCGGGATTCTCGCGAACGACGCCCGGCTCTTCGAAAAAGACGATGAATGGCGCCTCGACGGCAGCCCGACCGAAAAGGCCATTCTCGCAGCGTCCCTAAAGGGCCTCGGGCGAGGGGCCTCCGAGAGGGAGGGGACCCGTCGGTTGGACGAAGTCCCCTTCTCCAGCGACCGCAAATACATGGCCGTTCTCGTCGACTCCGACGGCGACCGGGAAGTACTCGCGAAGGGGGCGCCGGAACGGATTCTCGACCGGTGCTCCCGCATCGTCAAAGAAGGTAAGACGGTCGAGCTGACCGACGACCTCCGCCGGGAGGTGATGGAGAAGAACGAGGCGCTTGCCGAAGGAGCCCTCCGGGTAATCGCCGCGGCGTATCGAAGCGCTCCGGAGAGCGAGGAGATTGGAGACGAAGATGTCTCCGGGCTTACCCTTATCGGGCTCTGGGGGATGATCGATCCGCCCCGGGAGGACGCCGTCCGGGCGATCGCCGACGCCCAGGAGGCGGGAATCCACGTGGTGATGGTAACCGGGGACCACGCGATTACCGCCGGGGCCATCGCCAGGCAGGCGGGCATCGCCCCGGAGAACGCCGGCGCCGCCACCGGGATCGAAGTCGACGAGATGGGCGATCAAGAGCTCTTGGAGCACGCCTTCGGCGTCGGGGTCTTCGCCCGGGTTTCTCCGTCGCACAAGCTACGGATCTTGAGCGTTCTCAAGGAGCACGGCGAGGTCGTAGCGATGACCGGAGACGGCGTCAACGACGCCCCGGCGCTAAAGGGTGCCGACATCGGCGTCGCGATGGGCATCGCCGGAACCGAGGTCGCGCGAAGCGCCTCGGACATGACCCTCGCGGACGACAATTTCGCCTCGATCGTCAGCGCCGTAGAGGAAGGGCGGGTCATCTTTAACAACCTACGGCGCGTCGTCTTCTACCTGCTCACGACCAACGTCGGAGAAGTTCTTGCTCTCGTCGCGTCGCTGCTCCTCGGGCTCCCGTTGCCCCTGACCGCCGTGATGATTCTCTGGATCAACTTGGTCACCGACGGAGTATGCACCATCCCGCTTGGCCTCGAACCAAACTCCCATGACGTCCTCCGGGAGCCCCCCCGAAGGCCCGGGAGCCCGATACTCGATGCTCCGACGTTACGACGGATGGCGGTTCTCGCCGTGGTCATCGCCGCTGGAACGCTCTTCGCCTTCTGGACCGAGCTCGAGGCCGCCGGCGTCGAGCGGGCTCGCACCATGGCGTTTACGACTCTGGCGGCCTTCCAGTGGTTTAAGGCATACAGCGCCCGATCTCGCAGGCAGTCGGTCTTCTCTTTGGGCTTCTTCGGTAACCGATGGCTCAACGCCGGGGTTGGTATAGCCGTGGTTCTGCAGATTCTTGCGATCCATACCCCGGTCGGGCGAAACATCCTATCGACGGTCGAGTTGTCGATCGCCGACTGGCTCCGGGTGGTAGCGGTCAGCGTGGTTGTGCTCTTGGTCGACGAGGGGATCAAGTTGATCCGGCGGCACCGGGCCCGTTGACGAATTAACGCCTTCGTAAAGCTTTCTTAACTCGTCTCTCACGCAAGGTCTCCAGACTCCCGGCTATACACAATCCAAGGAGGACCTTGTGAAGAAGACAGTTCTTATAGCAATAGGTGTCGTCCTGCTGGTGGCGGTCGGAGTGTTCGTGTTCCGATCCAGCCAGCCGAAACCCGCAGAAGAGGTAGCCGAAGCAGAGCCCCAGAAGTACGGAGACCTTAGAATGGGTCTCGTCGACGCCGACGGCGACCTGGTTGCCGACGCACCTACCGACCCCGCCGAATGGGTCGATCCCTCGACGCTTATCTTTGCCTACACCCCCGTCGAAGACCCGGAAGTATACCGGGACGTGTGGGCGGAGTTTCTCGATCACCTCTCCGAGGTAACCGGCAAGCCGGTACAGTTCTTCCCCGTACAGTCCAACGCGGCGCAGCACGAGGCCATGCGGGCGGGACGGCTCCACATTGCCGGATTCAACACCGGGAGTAACCCCCTGGCGGTCAACTGCTCCGGCTTCGTGCCCTTCGCGATGATGGCCGGGGAGGACGGATCCTTCGGCTACGAGATGGAGATTATCACCCAGGCCGACAGCGACATTCGAGAAATCGAAGACCTCCAGGGCCGGACCCTCGCCTTTACCTCGCCGACCTCGAATTCCGGTTTCAAGGCGCCGAGCGCTCTGCTGAAGGGCGAGTTCGGCCTTATCGCGGACGAAGACTTCGATACGACCTTCTCCGGGGCCCACGACACCTCCATTCTCGGCGTCTACAACGGTGACTACGAGGCCGCCTCCATCGCCAACTCGGTTATGGGAAGAATGATCGAGCGGGGCCTCGTGGACGCTTCGCAGATCCATACCGTCTACAAGTCGCAGACCTTCCCCACCACCGGCTACGGTTACGTCTACAACCTCCACCCGGACGTGGCGGAAAAGGTCAGAGAGGCCTTCTTTAGCTTCGACTGGGAAGGCACCAAGCTTCTCGAGGAGTTCTCCAAGAGCGGCGAGGCGCAGTTTATTCCGATTACCTACGAGGAGTACTGGGCGGTTATCCGCACCATCGATGCCGCCAACGAAGTCTCCTACGACTGCGAGTAGATAGCTTCGGCGCCTCGGCGCAGACGCAACAACCACAATCACGCCTGCCGGACACCGCGCTCCGGCAGGCGATTTTCTGTATGGAGGGGGCACCTCGATGCTTCAATTGACCAGCTTGGTAAAGACCTATCCGACGGGGGACCGGGCCCTCCGGGGTGTCGACCTGACCGTGTCCGCCGGGCAGGTGGTGGCCCTTATCGGGCCCTCGGGCGCCGGCAAGAGCACGCTGTTGCGGTGCATAAACCTCCTCGTGCGGCCGAGCTCCGGTAGGGTCGAGCTCGACGGAGAGCGGCTCGACACGCTCTCGGGGCGGAAGCTCCGGGAGGCCCGAACGAGAATCGGCATGATCTTTCAGGAGTACGCCCTTGTCGAGCGCCTTACGGTTTTGGAGAACGTCCTTTCCGGACGCCTCGGTCGGATGCCCCTTACGCGGAGCCTCCTGCGCCGCTATTCGGGCAGCGACGCCGGGGACGCCCTCGCGCTTCTCGACGAGGTGGGGCTTAAGGACCAATTCGAAAAACGGGCGGATGCCCTCTCCGGGGGGCAGCGCCAGCGCGTCGGAATCGCCCGGGCGCTGATGCAGGACCCGGCGATTCTTCTGGTAGACGAGCCGACGGCAAGCCTCGATCCGAAGACCGCGCGGCAGATCATGCGTCTCTTGGTCGCGATGTCGACCCAGCGAAAGCTTCCGGCCATCGTCAACCTCCACGACGTTCACTTAGCGCAGCTCTTCGCCGGCCGGATCGTCGGGCTCCGGGAGGGGCTCATCATCTTCG
>CAYPUT010000161.1:0-7625 GCA_964413945.1 uncultured Spirochaetaceae bacterium | reverse complement strand
CTTTAGCGTCCGGGCCGCCCGGTAGCTCTTCGTCTTGGAGTTCTTGATTTGCTGGACCTCGTCGAAGATTAGGTGCTCCCATTCCACCTCAGAGAGAGACTTCGCATCCTTTAGAAGGGTCTGATAGCTGGTAATCAGCACCGGGGCTCCCGGCACCGCGCCTCCGGCGGCGCCGGAAATGAGCTCCTGTAAGAGCTCTCCCCGGGTCGAACCGTGATAGACCACCGGAGTCAAGGCCGGGGCAAACGAGAGAATCTCGTGGCGCCAGTTCTCTAAGGTGGCCGGCGGGGCAACAACGAGGGAGAGGGGCGTCGAGGCGCCGACGGCCTCATCGCCTTCCGTGACATTCGCCTGAACCAGCGCGAGGGCCTGGACGGTCTTACCGAGTCCCATGTCGTCGGCAAGGAGTGCGCCGAACCCCTCTTCGGTCGCCGCTTTGAGCCAGGCGAAACCGCGGCGCTGGTAGGGGCGCAAGGTCGTACCGAACCCGGGAGGCTCCTCTCGATCGAGGGTTTCGAGGGCCCCGGCGAGGCGCAGCCAGGCCTCGCGGCGTTCCCGCGCCCGGCGGATCATCTCCGCGGCCCGGGTCGCGTGGGGCTTAGAAGCCCCTTCGCCCCCATCCGGCGACTCTTCGAGCAGCTCCTCGAGCTCTCCGAGGCGGTGGAACTCCCCCTCCTGAAGTCGCAGGGTCCCGTCGGCGGAGAGGCGTAGCTGCTTCCTCAGCCGGGCCAATTCCTCGAGGTTGCGGGCGACGATTACCGAGCCGTCGGCAGCGTAGACGAGGGATCCGTCACCCGCCGGCTCGACCTCCTGTCCTTCCAGGGTTGGCGAAAGGCGAAGGGCAAACCAGTCCTCCCCGGAGGAGACCACCCGGAGGGCAAAGGACAGCTCCCCGGTGCGAACCGGGCGGCCTGCCACCTCGACCCGGACGCCTGCCTCGACCATTGGCCCGGCGATAAGATCGACGATCTCGGCGATCGACCCGTCGCAGTGGAGCCTGCCGTTCACCGACTGCCGGGGCCGGAGGGGAGTAAGGAGCTCCCGGCAGCGTTCCGCGAGGCGCTGAACCTCGGTATCGGCGCGGTCGTTGTCGTAGAACTCGAGGATAAGGTGGTCGCCGTCGGGGAGATCCTGACGCTCCGGGAAGGGGAGGTCGCGGACGAGGGTTACCAAGCCGGCTTTTATCTCGATCACGAGCTGTGCCGATAGCTCGTGGATTTCCGCTTTCCCGGGCGGAAGGATCACCTCTACTTCGTCGGAGCCGCCGGTCCGCCGAAGGTGCTCTTTCAGCTTAAGGATATCCGGGTAGGAGAGCTCCCTACCCTCCTCCGGATCCAACTGTCTCAAGAGGCCTCGGAAGATCCGCCCAGTGGTCCAAAACACTCTCCCCTCGTTACGGTCGACGAGGAGCGTCACCTCCTCTTCGGCGCCGAGCCAGTAGTGGTTCTCTTCCATCCAGTACCCGTCGCGTCGGCCCAGATACGCCGCCAAGAGATCGATTCGCCGCTCCACCAGAAATTGCCGCCGGCCGGCCTCGAGCCACCGTCTAAACCCTTCCTCGAGCTTCGCGTTCAGCGGGTGTCGCTCGCCCCCGGTCGTCTCGATCACGATATAGGGCTCGAAGAGCACCTCTTCTCCCGTGTAGCGCACCGGAAAAAAAGAGATATGAAAGCCCGCAATCCGAGAGAACTCCACCTGAGAGAGCTCCCCGGAGCCCCGCAGACCCGCTCCGGGCGCTTTTACGTAGAGGGGGATATCCTGCCCGTCGAGGACCCGTCCCGGAAGCAGTCGGGTCAAAGGAATCTTGCGACCCTCTCGCTGGTTCAGCTCGGGCAGATAGTCGATTTCTCCGGCGCTCCGGGCGACGCACTCGACGTTCGGACGCCATGGGGAGAAGGCCCCGGGTGTGCCGTCTTTCCGGATATAGCGAACCAGGGGCGTAACCGAAAGCCGAGCTCCCCGCACCGTGGAGTAGGTCGGCTCGGCGACGATGGTCAGGTGGAGAAGGCGGCCCCCCGGTTGCGGCTCTTCCCCGGCGGGCAGCAGCCGGGTTTCGTAGTCTTCAGCCTCACGGTCGAGGTCCGGCCAGTAACGGTAATGCTGCTTGTCCTGCGCGAGGTCGCGCCACCCAAGGGGCGCGGGACCAGGGCCGGGGGCTTGGTTCGTCGCGTGCCCTGTGCCGGTGCCGACCCCGACGCCCGGGAAGGAGCCGAATTCCGACCCCGGGTCCGCCTTATCCCAACCCTCAGGAATAACGTCTGTTCGAACCGCCGCCAAAAGCAGGGCGCCCAGGTGCTTGCACCGGAGGGGATAGGGACAGCTGCAGACTCCGTGCAACTCGCCGTCTGCAAGCGCTACGACCGCACGATACCGACTGTCGCCGGAGCCGTCTATCTCCCCTTCGATCTGCGTCGGCGAGCTCGCTACCGAGTGAACGCGCCCCTGCCGGTAGTAGTCGCGAGCCCGGCTGAAGATAACCGGGTCGCCGAGAAACGCGGCTACGTGATCCTCCCCAAAAGCCACGCTATCGTTGTATCACGAATTCCGGTTCTGCGGTTGCCGGGCAGTGCAATCGGCTCAGCCGGCCCCGCACAAGAGAGGTTCTCCGGAACTGTCGGAGCGGTTTAGTCTCTCGAATACGCCTTTCCTACCAGATAGTTAACATCATCCGGGAGGTCGGTCCAGCGGTATACTTCTGCGCCGTCTTTGCCGAAGGCGTTCTCGATGCATCCGCCCGCGATTTCGTCGTTCGGGTGCCCGTAGGAGCCCAGATCGATCATTACCCCTACCCGGTTCCCGTACGGCTTTTCGGTTGTTGGCGTGATTACCATCGGCTCTAGGCATTCCGTGAGCCCGGTCCCGTGGGCGGCACTATACATATGAAACTTTCGCATATTTTCACCGTCGATCTCAAACTTCTCGAAGTAGGTTCGTGGTTCCGTATCGACCAGTTTGGCGGCAGCGCCCTCCTGGGCCACGCTTCGCAGCGCTTCTTCCGCTTTATCGTAAGCCTCTTTCAAAAGCTTGAAGTAAGCTCTTTGGGTCAGAGTCATCTCGCCAAGGACCACCACCCGGCGGCAAACCCCTTTGTATCCCTGATAGCTTGGACTGCAGCCGACTTGTACTATCTCGCCCTCGCGCATCACACGATTAGAGGCCGGGCCGATGACACTCCGACAACGTTTCCCGGCAGTCACTATCGTTTCGAACCCGTAACCGTCTCCACCGAGGCTCTTGATTACAAAATCTCCAACGGCCGCAACCTCGGTTTCCCGCAGACCGGGCCGAAGTACCGTTAGCATTGCGCGGACGGCGGCCGAGGCGATCGTATCCGCCTGCTTCATGCATTCGAATTCGGCGAGAGACTTTTCGTATCGAAGATCGCGGAGGATGTCCGAGGCGTCGACGAACTCCGCACCTTGGAACGCGCCGCGGAAGACGTCGAGGATCTCTTCGGGAAAGATGTCTCGGCTCGTAAGTATTCCGACCTTCCTTGCCGGTGTGGAGTCGTACTCTTGTAAGACTTCCCGTATCGATGGGTAGTCGAGCCCTTCGTAGTATTCTTCCGGAATCGAGAATTCCTCGACAAATCGCGCTGCAACTCCGATGGGAGCAGACGTCTCTTCCGCCAGCTTACCTGCCTCAGGACCGGCCAAGATTAAAGGAGCACGGTTACTTGAGATGACTCCTGAGGCGCGTTCAATGGTCGGGTTGTAGTTGGTTAGGTAGATCCCGTCTCCCGGCATTTCGCGGTACCAGAAGAACAAGCCGTAGTCGAGTCCTCTTTGCGCCATTCGCTCCTGCAGCGACGCGTGCCTTTGCTTGAACTCCTCGGGCCGGATCTTTAGGTCCGTCGACACTTTCTTGGAGTAATCCTCGATGATGCGCAGAACTGACTCCATCTCCTTCATCTGTATCATTGGTGTCCCTCCTGTAGAACCAAGACTTTATTTTCTAAAGAACGGTGATATTATTTCCCGATCCTTTATGTCCAGGGCAATTCGCACTGCACCCACCAGTGGAGCACGCTCCTTCAACACTGACTTAACTACGTTACACGCGAAGGGCGCGAGACTTCGCAGTCGAGATTTCAAGTACTCGAACAGGGATTCGTCCACAGACAACAACTCACTGTTTATGACAACGACCTCGGGATCGAGTATGGTTATGACATTGGAGATTCCGAGTGCTAGATCGTCGATCACGCCACGCGCAAGCTGCGCCTTCTCCTCGTTGTCGATACGGTCGACGAAGTATTCACCGGACTTCCTACCATTCGCGCTCAGCAGCCCGATGCGCTCCATGGCGGTATTGGACGAAAGGTACTCAAGCTGTCCGAAAGGACTAAACTCGCCGTGAGTCATGTTTCGATCTATGAACATGTAGCCGATTTCTCCGGCGTAGCCGGTGCTGCCCCGGTAGATACGACCGTTTACCATGATTCCCAGGCCTATTCCTGAGCCAATATCGACGAAGACGGCGTTCTTGAGCCCCCCGGCCCCACCGCGCCAGACTTCGCCGACAATGGCGGAGTTCGCGACGTTTTCTATCAAGACAGTCATAGACAGAGCGCTGGAAAGCCGGTCCCCTAACTTAACGCCTTCGATGGCTGGAATCGTAGGGCAGAAACGGACGACTCCTGCGTTATCCTCGGTGGCAGGAACGGACACTGTTGCTATCTCCACCCGTCTCGGATCTACACAGGCGTCCCCGACGACGCGTTCCAAGTACTCACGGAGCATGGAGATAATCTTGTCCGCACTGTACCCCGAGTAGTCTCGGTACCTTCTTAAGGATCCAACGGCTTCGCCGGAAAGATCGCTCAGCACTACGGACACATGGTTCATGTCGATGCTAATACCGGCGACGTAGGCAACGGAAGCATTAAACCGAAGCAAGGTCGGCTTCTTCCCACCCGCGGAGGCGCCGAGAGGTCCTTCCAGCACATAACCGGCATCTATCAACCGACTTACAATTCTCGAAATCGACGGCAGCGACAAATCGAGGTCTCGTGCAAGACTAGATTTCGAGCATTCCGAGACACTCCTAATACGATTGAGTACTACGCTGGTGTTTATCTCTTTGATCGTTGCCGGTTTTCCGCCACCATACTCCGAAATGTCCGCCGAATAGTCCTTGACCATGCTAATTGTGCTTCCATTATTACGAACAGTTTGTAATAAAGACCTTAAAGTAGATCCGGCGATCTGTCAACATCCCTCCGAATTTGCAGTCAAGAGCGGAAGAAAGAGGCCAAAATGGCTGATTTAGACGCCGACAGGAAGATTTCGCATTGACAACGGCATTTCGCTCCGGTAAAGTACTTACGAACCTTTAGTATAAAAGAATATGGAACTGAGTAGTTTAACGAAAGAGTTTTCAACAAGGACCCTATCTCTCATCGGTCTGAATCTCGCAGTAGTAGCGGTAATGGCGGCCCTGAAGCCTGTTGAATACCTCGATTGGAAAAATTTCGAGGCCGTCGCGATCGGCTTAAGCTATGATCTGCTGGTCGCTCTTGGGATGACGTTCGTTCTTCTGGTAGGCGGCATCGATCTCTCCGTGGGGTCGGTATTGGCGGTCTCAGGCATCGTATCAACGCTGGCGATGCAGCGCCTTGGGTTGCCGGTTCCGTTAGGTATGCTCCTGGCGTTGCTCGTCGCCGCTTCGGCGGGGCTCGTTTCGGGGCTTCTTGTAGCGAAAGCGCGCATGGCACCGTTCGTGGTAACGCTGGGGATGATGGCCCTCTGCCGAGGAATCGCGTTCGTTCTCACTCAAGGCTACTTCGTTCACAGGCTGCCGCCATCCTTCGTGGCTCTCGGCCGAAGCGAGATACTCGGTGTTCCATCGTTGATTCTCTTCGTTGCGGCAGTCGCAGCTATTTTGAGTGCCTTGACGAGGCATCTTCTTCTTTTTAGGCGGATGGAACTGGTCGGTATCAACAGCCGCGCGGCGCTCCTTTCGGGCCTGCCGGTGGCCGGAACAATAGTCCTGGCATTTGTACTGAGCGCCGTAATGGCGGGTGTCGCGGCAATCGCGATGACATCTCGCCTAGCCATGGGCCACGCAGGCTTTGGCCAACACATGGAACTTCGAGCCATAGCCGCGGCGGTTATCGGTGGTGCGAGTCTCCATGGAGGCAAAGGGAGCATTCATGGAACCGTGCTTGGTGTGATCCTCGTCGCACTCATCAACAACGCCTTCGTAATGTTGAACGGTTCGCCGAACTGGCAACAGGCCGTGAGCGGCGTCCTACTCCTCGTCGCAATCGGTATCGACGTGACGAATCAGAGACGAAGGGAAGGCGCGGCGGTTCGGCAAGGTATGAAGAGATCGGGGGCCGTCGCATCATGAGCGTTCTTGAAGTCAATGGCATTAGCAAGTATTTCGGTCCAAATCGTGTTTTAAACGATGTGAGCCTTTCCTTTGACAGCGGGGTAATCCACGCAGTCGTCGGCGAGAACGGGGCGGGTAAGTCAACCCTGATGAACATCATCGGAGGCGTTCACCAGCCCGACGCAGGAAGCATACTAATTGACGGCGAGTCACACCAATTCGATCGACCTAACGACGCGATTGCGGCGGGTGTCGGCATTGTCTATCAGGAACTGAGCCTCGCGGAGCGCGTTTCGGTCGCCCAGAATGTTTTCGCGCATCGAGAACCCGTCAATGCTCTCGGATTTATTCGTTGGAAAGAGCTGTTCGCAAGAACGAGCGAGTTCTTCCGGACCATCGGCATCTCCATACCGCCGGAGCGCCCCGTCATGGAGCTACCGGTCGGACATCGGCAACTAGTAGAGATCGCCAAAGTACTCTCGCTGAACACTAGCATACTGATCCTGGACGAACCTACTTCGGCGCTCTCGGAAAATGAGGTCGAATACCTCTTCAACTTGTTGCGCAGTCTGAAAGCCAAAGGACTCGCGATAGTATTCATTTCCCACAAACTCGACGAAGTGTTCAGCCTGTCGGACAAGATATCAGTTCTTCGAGACGGTAGTCTCGTCGGAACAAAAAGCTCCGCTGAAACGACCCTGGACGACGTGATAGAAATGATGGTGGGGCGCCCACTTGAGCGCAGTGCCGCAAACCGAGTGGCTGCTGAGGAAGGAAAGACACTCCTGAGCGTTGAGAACCTCAGCAAAGCCGGTGTATTCCAAAACGTCTCTTTTGAGCTTCATGCCGGCGAAATTCTCGGTTTCTTCGGCCTGGTGGGCTCCGGTCGAACCGAAATGTGCCGAGCGATATTCGGAATCGACCCCTACGATTCGGGCGAAGTGACCTTCCTTGATTCCAAGCTTCCGCCCGGCCGTCCCCGAGAGTCGATCGATCGCGGAATCTGCTACTTGACCGAAGACCGCAAGGAGCTCGGCCTTTTCTTGGAGAGCGACGTGCGGTCCAATATCGTGTCTTCGGCGCTCAAGGCTTTCTGCGGTCTTATGGGGCAAATCAACCACTCGCGAATAGACAAGGTGTCCAGGGACTATGTGCAACGGTTCGACATAGTGCCGGCCGATTCCCGCCGCGTGACCCGATTTCTGAGCGGAGGCAATCAACAGAAAGTCCTTCTTGCGAAGTGTCTCGTACCGGAGCCGAAGGTCCTGATTGCCGATGAGCCCACTCGT
>CAYPUT010000160.1:6735-7771 GCA_964413945.1 uncultured Spirochaetaceae bacterium | reverse complement strand
AAAGCCATCAAAAAGATAAATGAAAGAAAAGTAGACATAATATTCATTGCTGGTGCCTGGTGCGAAACGCCGGGAGATGGCGGCTGCTCCGCCCCTCGTTGTGCTCGACCCAGAACTCTTCGAAGGCCTCGAAGCGCAAGAGCATCCGAACGACCGCGTTGTTTTCTGCGATGCCCAACCCCTCGGCGGCGTCGAAGAAGTCGGTGAGGGAGTTCAAGAGAAAGACCCCGAGCTCCTCCGGCGAGGCGGTATCGCCGTTGGCAGCGGCGATGGTCCGGAGGGTCGTCAGGGCGTCGGCAACCTCGCCTTCTTCGGAGTCCGGCCGGGAGATGCTCCGAATGGCCTGTTCGACGACGGTTATCGTGGTGCTCTCCGGGGGACCGGGGACCCGGGGTTTGAGGCCTTCAAGGTCTTCGACGACGGCGTCCGTCGGCGCGGTGTCGTCTACGTAGATCGAGAGGAGCCCTATTTCGTGGTCGTTCTCGGCACAGGGGAGGAAGGTGTCCTGGTAGGCCCGGCGGATATTTATCCCATGCCGGGTAAACATGGCCACGCCGTCGATCGCGAAGTCCCGGGGCGGGTTCTTAAGGGCGACGGCGACCCGGGTTTCTCCCGAGCTAAGGCGCTCGTTCTCCCCCGGGCGCTCCTTATCGGTTGCCTCGACGATGATTACCGGCCCCTCGGTTTCGACGGCACGCTCGAAGAGGCGCTGATGACGCCGGATCCGCGGCGGTACCGCGGTGCTCGCCACTTCCTCGAGGATGTACTCCGGCGTCAGGCAGTGGAGAAACTCCTCGGTATGCCGGTGTCCCTCGTCGGCGCCATAGGCCCGAGCGTCGGCGAAGAGGGCTCGGACCGCCGCCGGCTCCACCCGGCCGGTCGCGATATGCCTCCTGCCGCGCTTCTCGAGGGTTATGATTCCGATCCCCGACCGGGTTCGAACCGCGTCGAAGGAGCCGATCCCCATCGCGACGTTCTGCTGGAGGATCCCCTCGAGGCGTCCCGGGTAATCGCGGCCGACGTTCAGGATGTAGGT
>CAYPUT010000160.1:0-6725 GCA_964413945.1 uncultured Spirochaetaceae bacterium | reverse complement strand
GGAGCCAGCAATTCAATTTTAGGTTTCATAATAAAGCCCGGCCGTCGGAGCTCACCTCGGTCAGGTAGGGATTCTGAGCGGTCAAGAGCTGGGTTATCGAGTAGACGTGGCTGGCGATCTCCTCCGGGCTGTTGGCGTGGAAGTACCACTGCGGTAGGAAGTTTTTCGAAAAGTAGTGGTCGAGCACCTTTTCGACGGTGTTGAACTCCAGGTGGTATCCACTCTCGAGGATCTCGTGAACGCAGGAGCGGGTATAGGCAAGGCGACCGGTATCCATTAGCTCTTGTCCTTCCTTAGCCGTGAGCCCGGTTGTACGCGCTCACTAAGGCGTTGATGCCGGCGGTATCGATGTTCGAGTGGACCCCGGCGCCCCAGAACTTCTTGCCGCCGGGAAGCTCGATCTGGACGTAGGCGACCGCCTCGGTGTCCGCCCCGGTTCCGATGGCGTGCTCGTGGAAGTCCGTCAGGTCGAAGTCTTTCCACCCCTTCCCCTCGAGGGCGTGGACGAAGGCGCTGATGGGACCGTTCCCCTCCCCGGAAATCTCGACTTCCTCCCCGGCGTTCCGGACCTTCGCGGTACACGCGAGGCGGTTACCCCCGTCCTCGACGTAGCGAAACGAGGTCTTGGCTACTTCCATCGGAACCGTGCGCTGGAGGAACTCCCGGTTGAAGGCTTCGTAGATTTCGTGGTTGGTCAGCTCCCGGCCCTGCTCGTCGGCGATACGGTTGATCAATCCGCCGATATCCGGATGCATCGACTTGGGCAGCTCGAAACCGAAATCCCGGGACATTACGTAGGCCACCCCGCCTTTCCCGCTCTGGCTGTTTATTCTGACGATAGCGTCGTAGGTTCGCCCGATATCCCGGGGATCGATGTGCAGGTACGGCACCTCCCACCGGACGTTCGGATCGCCCTCTGAGGCGCGGCGGTCCATTCCCTTCTTGATCGCGTCCTGGTGGGACCCCGAAAAGGCGGTAAACACCAGCTCTCCGGAGTAGGGTTGCCGGGCCGGGACGCTCATGCGGGTTGTCCGCTCGTAGACCCTGCGGACCCGCGGGAGGTCCGACAGGTCGAGCCCGGGATCGATTCCGTCGGCCATCCGGTTTAGGGCTACGGTTACGATGTCGAGGTTGCCGGTACGCTCGCCGTTCCCGAAGAGGGTGCCTTCGACGCGCTCGCCCCCGGCCATCAATCCGAGCTCCGTCGCGGCGACGCCGGTGCCGCGGTCGTTATGAGTGTGGAGGCTTATGATCGCCAAGTCCCGATTCTTCATGTTCCGGCAGAACCACTCGATCTGGTCCGCGTGCTTGTAAAAGGGAATCCACTCGACGGTGTCCGGGAGGTTGAGGATTATCTTGTTGTCCGGGGTCGGTTCCCAGACCTCCATTACCGCCTCGCAGACCTCCAGGGCGTAGTCGGTCTCGGTGTCGGAAAAGCTCTCGGGGGAGTACTCGAAGCGGACGTTCGTGCCTTCGAGGGTAGGCAGCAGTGACTTGACCAGTTGCGCACCTTCTATCGCGATGTTCTTTATCTGCTCCTTCTCCATGCCGAAGGTGACCTTGCGCTGCAGCGCGGAGGTCGAGTTGTACATGTGGATGATGGCGTTAGGGGCACCCTGGACGCTTTCGAAGGTTCGCCGGATTAGGTGCTCCCGGGCCTGGGTTAAGACTTGAACATAGACGTCGTCGGGTATTCGCTTGTCTTCGATCAGGCGCCGGACGAAGTCGAACTCGATCTGCGACGCCGAGGGGAACCCGACCTCGATCTCTTTAAAGCCTATCTCGACGAGGAGTTCGAACATCTCGAGTTTCTCTTTGACGCTCATCGGGATGGCCAAGGCCTGGTTGCCGTCCCGGAGGTCGACGCTGCACCACATCGGGGCCGCGTCGATGCTCTTGTGGGGCCACTGCCGATCCGGCAGATCCACCGTCTGAAAGGGTTCGTATTTCGGCATATCTCTCCTCCTCATCGCCGAGTTCTCCTGTTTGTCGCAACAAAAAAAAGCCCGCTACCGAGGGACCTCGATAGCGGGCTTTCGCCGCCGTACGACAACGGTCGACCTAAGGTCGGTGTCGTCGTCGAAGCTCCCTCCTCAATGGGCCTCCGGGTAGAGCGAGATCGAGTAGGAGACCGAGAAGCGGAAGCCGGTTTACTGCAAGGCGGCGGTGCGACGCACTCATTGCAAAAACAATAGCCGCCTCCAAAGGGGCTGTCAAGCTTCTTGGTCGCGAATTTCTTCCACGTAGGTCGCGTAATCGACAATCTCGCGGTCTCCGGATTCCCGATACCGGGCGACGCAGAGGGCGTTTCGGTGTTTCTTCGCCTGATAGAGCGCCTTGTCCGCCGCCTCGACAAGGTCCGACAACGTCCGGTCTCCCCCGCCGGGGACGATCCCGATGGAAAAGGTCGCCACCGGCTCCCCTTTTTCCTCCGCGATACCCCGGACCGGAGCGTAGAGCTCGTCGGTTTCGATGGAACCCTCCTGAGCGAAACGCAGCCGTTCAGCGGTTAAAATACTCTGATGGAGGGGCGCCTGGAGGATCAGGAGAATTTCTTCTCCTCCGTATCGAACGGCCCGGTCGTTGGCGGTCCGGATTCCGTCGAGGATCGCCTCGGCGGCCTTCTTGAGGACTTTGTCGCCGAACTGATGCCCAAGGGTGTCGTTTACCCACTTGAAGTGGTCGATATCGAGAAGGACCAGGGTGTACGCCTTTCCGGCCCCCCGGAGGTTTTCGAGCTCTTCCGGGAGCGCTTTGAGAAAGTAGTTCTTGTTCCAGAGGCCCGTTAGATCGTCCTGCAGATCCCCCTCCATCTCCTTCCTTAGCTTTTCTTGGAGCATTTCCAGGCTCTCCCTGCCGGGGGAGCGCTCCGCCTCCTCCCAGGCGTGGCGCTCCTCTTCCTCGGCAACCCGAAGGGTCGCCCCGGCACCCCGGAGAAAGCTGTTCTCGTCGGTCAAGAGGTAGACGTAGAGATCTACGATTCCCCGGAGAACCTGGAAGAAGAAGAGCTGCGCGAGGCTCGGCATCGTTGAGATACTCGAGTAGTGCCGTGCCTCGAGGTAGCGGCGCACCTGCCGGGTTACCGGCTTGAACTCCGGCGAGTCCTTTCCCCCGTGCGTCTCGAAGTCGATAACCGGGGTCGAGCTCAGCGAGCGGTAGATGCGCTTGCCGACCGCGTCGTTCCGCCGAAGAAGCTCGTCGTTCAGATCTTCCCCGATAAGGTGGAGCAGCTCGGAAAGGTCCGCCGCCGCCTCGTAGATCCGGGAAACCTCGGTCTGCGGGGGAAGGAGGGCGTGGCCGTATCCGGCGATGCAGACGTTCCGGAGACGGTTCACCTCTTCGGAGAGGCTTCGGGCGACGGTGCTCCGTCGAAAATGCTGTTGGTACTCTCCATCGTCGAAAACCCCGTGGTAGTAGGTCGTGAGCGCCCGGAGATACGGCTGGAACACCCGGAGGTATGCGTCGGACCAACGGCGCTTGACCGAAGCAAAGGCGTCTCCGAGGCCGTCCCGGATAAGGGTCTTTTCGAGCTGATAGAAGTCGACACTGGAGAGCATGCTGTCGACGATGCGGTGGAGAACGAACACCGGCTGGAGGGGGTCTGTCCGGGAAACCACCTCGATATTCGCGGTGTCATGGGGAAAGACCAGAGAGTTGGAGAACACCTGGGTATCGAAGTAGGGGAGGTAGTAGGCCAAGGCGTCCATCCGATCGAGACCCGAATCCGGAAAGAGAGCCCGGAGAACCGCGAAGGTTCCGGCAAACTGCTGGGTGAGGCCCTCTGCTTTCGCCTTCTCGAAGGCTTCGAGGTCGTGGCGTTGACGATCGAGGAGATCCCGTTCCCGGGCGCGATTCTGGCGCTCGGCGAAGGCTTCGGGGGTCAGTATCTCGTCGGCCCGGAGCTGGAGAAAGGAAAAGATCCGGCTCCGTTCCTCGTCGTTCTCCGGGTCGAAGGAGAGGAGGGTTCCGAGGCCCCGGACGATAATCGGGCTCAGCTCTTTCTTGAATCGTTGCAGGTTGTCGATCGAAATGCGAAAGAGATGGAGCGCCTCGTCGATCTCCTGCTTCCCGGCGCCGCCGTAGGCCAGGCCGATATCCCGCGCGGTGGCCAAGATGTGGGAGATCCGGCTCGGAGCCGGCTGTTCCGTCCGGAGCACCAGGCGAAACAGCTCCCGGGCAACGGAGCCGAGGCGTGCCGCCTCGATACGCCCCTTCGCCTCCCGCTCGTGCTTGATTCCGGTAAGGGCCACCCGGAGGTTCTCCTGCCGGTCCGCAAAGGTCTGAAGATACTCGAGCCCCAGGGCATCCTGACGGCGGAGTGCCGCGGCTATGCGGCTACGGTCCTCTTCGTTGGTGCCGAGGAGGACGTGTGCCGCATCGTGGAGGGCGTCGAGGGTATCGAGAAGCGTGTAGTCGTAGGGGCTGTAGGAGGCGTAGTGTTTTCGGTCCGCGAGGATGTCTACGAGCCGGCTGTTGATAAGGTCCGGAAAGTCGCTCCGGATCCAGCTTACGAAGTCTTCCACGCGTTCCCGGAAACCGACGGCCAGAAGGCGTTGCCGGAAGCTCCAACGGTTTACGCGGCGGCGAAACGCCGGCTTCGCCCGGGGAAACCAGTCCTCCGCCCGGCGGCCGGAAGGCTCCGGCTGGTGACGATCGGGCTTGCCCCGGGAGACCGGCCGCGATTCACGCTCGGGGGTATCGCGTTGCTCCCGGCGGCTCTTCCCGCCGGCGGTACGTTGGCCCCGCTGGTTCTCCGCCTTCATCCGGCGGACCGCCTCCTCGAAGCGCTTCCGGGCCGCAGCTTCCCCGTAGCCACGGTCCCGAAGCTCTCGATAGACCTTTTCTATCTCGGCGTCGCTGGTGCCCTGCTCCCGGAGGCGCTTATAGAATGCGGATCCGCCGTCGTCGCTCTTTGCCATCTGTGTCTCTGCAACAATACCACATTTTGGAGATCTCTTCTTGATGCTCCTGGAATCGCTCATCTACAATAGTGCCCACGAGAGGACAAATAGTGAAACGGGAACCACTACCGATGCGGTGCGCCCTCGTTGGTCTCGGGCGCATCGGCAGCCTCTTAGAGGATGACACGCTCCGGGAAAAACCGGCGACCCACGCAGGTGCAATAGCCGGGAACCCCGACTGCCTCCTACTAGCCGGGGCGGACTTGGATCCGGAACGGCGATCCCTCTTCGCCGAGCGGTGGGGGTGCGACCGCCTCTACGATGACGCCGAGGCGATGCTCCGAGGCGAGGCCGGTGCCGGCGGCGCAGACGGCCGTGGTATCGACGGCCGAGGCGTCGACGCCCTCTTCGTAGCGACGCACCCCGAGAGCCACTTGAGCATCTGTCGCCTCGCCTCGAAGCACGGTGTTCCGGTGGTTGTATGCGAAAAGCCCTTGGCGGATACCCTTCGGCGCGCCCGGGCCATCCGGCGGCTCCATAGTCCCCCGGGTCTGACCATCCTGACCAACCACGAGCGCCGCTACTCCGAGGACTACCGGGCGGCCCGGAGCATCGTCCGGGAGGAAAGCCTCGGGAGGCTCCAGGGAGTTACGGGAACCCTCTATTTCGGCTCCACGATGACCCACCGGGAGGTACTCCTCCACGACGGTACCCACATGGTGGACATCGTCAATTTTCTCGCCGGGGGGCATCTTAAGATTACCCGAGTAATCGGGAGGATGAACCGCCGGAAAGGCACCAGCTATCTCCACGGGGTGCTCCGGCGCGAATCCGGGGCGGTTCCGGTTGTGCTGGAGGTCGGCTCGGAACGGGACCATCTGGTCTTTGAGATTACCTTGAGCTTTAGCCGGGGGCGGCTAAGGGTCGGAAACGGCGTCTACGCCGTCGAGAGAAGCGCGGAGAGCCCCCACTACGAGGGCTATCGCTCCCTTGTTCCGGAGGGCTCGGCGCCGATCGGACCCACGGGATACTTTGCCAACATGGTCGCCGACGCCGTCGCCTGTTTCCGAGAACCCGGCCGGGAGCCCGTTTCCAGCGCCGTCGACGGCTACGAGGTCATAAAGTTCATATTTTCCCGGGGCCGTTAGCTTTAAGGGCCGCCGGCGTTAGGAGAAGAGGCGGATCGCGCCCCGGAGGTAGTAGAAGGCCACGACGCCGGTCGCCCCGAGTTTGACCAGGATCCCGAGAAGGGTTCCCCGGAACACCCCGGCCGCCGCCTTGAGGGGATCCTTGTTCTCCGGATTCAAGATGACCTCCCCCAAAAGCGCCCCGAGAAAGGCCCCGATAAAGACGCCGAAGGGGGGGAAGAAGATGCTCCCGAGGATCATACCCAGGACGCTCCCCCAGACGCCGGGCCGTCCGGCGCCGGCCTTCTTTGAGGCGAGGGCAGGGAAGATGTTGTCCAGGACGGTCGCGGCAACCGCGACCACCCCGAGAACGATAAGCGCTACCGGTTGAAAAAGGGTCCAGCCGGTTGGGATCGAGAGCAGATGGAGGGCGAGGTACGCGAGAATAGGGCCCGGAATAGCCGGTACCACGCACCCTAAGAAACCGAGGATCATAAAGACCGCAGCTCCGAGGACTACTGCTATCGATGCAACTATGGTCACTTGTGCCTCCGGTACCTCGAACTGGTCATCGGCTTATCGCGCCATCTGATACGCTTTTTCTATATCAGCCTGGGTAAACTCGTAGGTCGTGGAGCAGTTGTGGCAGGTCGTCCTCAAGGGGAAGGGGCCGTTGTCGCGAATATCCCGGATCTCC
>CAYPUT010000159.1:0-7831 GCA_964413945.1 uncultured Spirochaetaceae bacterium | reverse complement strand
TGTTCTGGGCGGAGGCAATAACCTGGCCGTAGAACTCCTTTTCGATCGCCTTGTTGGTCCCGAGGGCAAAGCTGAGGAGGACCCCCTCCCGGATGCTGACGTCCGGAACGATAAGCTGCTCTGCCGCGGTGTCTTGCAGAAAGAGCTCGATGACCATCAGCGCCGGAAGAAGCCCCTCCCCCTCGTTGTAGGTAACGTTGAGCTCTTCGACGATCTGGTCCACCGACTTGCTCTGAAAGCGCCGGACGAAGTCGGTGAAGGCGTCCCGGCTTACCACCGAGAAACCCTCCCCCTCTTTGGTGCCCACCTGGGAGGCCACGAGTCGCGCGTCTCCGCCCACCGCGACGAAGTACTTGATGCGCTCCAAGGGCATCTCGGCGTTGAGAATTTCGTTGGTTACCCGAATGCTCTCCCGGAGAAACTCCATCAGCTGGGTCGTGGAATCTGCGGAGTTCGTCATCTGCTGCTCCAATCGGACCGTGCCGATGCGCAGGCTGTGGGCCGCCACCATCTTTCCCCGGCCGAGGAGCATAATTTCGGTTGTTCCGCCCCCGACCTCGATAATAAGGCTGTTCGTCCGAGAAAAGGAGGGGCGGAGCTCCCGGACCGCGTGCTGTACCGCGAGGTAGGTAAGATGGTTCTCCTCGACCCCCTCGACAATATCCACCCGGAACCCGGTTTGGATGAGCACTCGGTCGAGGAAGGTATCCCGGTTCTTTGCCTCCCGGATGGCGCTGGTCGCGATAATGCGGACGTCCTCGTCCCGGATGCCCCACCCGGCGATAACCTCTCGGAAACCGGCAATGATGCGAATAGTCTGCCGCATCGACTCGGAGCTTAAGAACCCTGTTACGAAGACGTCTTTGCCGAGGGCCACGGGCTTTCCGACCCGGTCCAAGCGCCGCAAGCTCTCGCCCTCCCCGATCTCCGCGACGACCATTCGGATGGCAGAGGAGCCGATATCGATGACGGCTACCGGTTTCTTCACGCGATCTCCTCTTTGGCCAAGTAGGCCGCCCCGAGGGCGGTGGCGTCGTCCCCGAGGGCCGCGACGGCTACCCTTACGTGCTCTACCAGCCGGGGCAGCGCCCGCTCCCGCATGGTTTGCTCTGCGTGGTCGAGGAGCCTCCGTCCAAGCTTCTCGACGACGCCCCCTCCGACGATGATGATCTCCGGATCGAAGATGTTGACGCAGTTGGCCATGCCGACCCCGAGGGAGAAGGCCATCTGATGAATCAAGGGCCCCGCGGCGCGGTCGCCGTTCTCCAAGGCCCGGAGGATGGTTCCGCTCCGGATCGCCCCGATGTCGCTCCCGGCCTCCTTGTACACCGTCGGGGCGTCCCCGGCGAGGGCCGCCCCGGCAAGGTCCTTCGCGAGGGCGCTCCGGGCGGCGAGGGCCTCGAGGCAGCCGAAGTTTCCACAGTTACACCGGCGGCCGCCGACGTCTATGGTCATGTGGCCGATCTCCCCGGCGCCGCCGGTGGCCCCCCGGTAGAGGCGGCCGCCCAAAATGAGCCCCCCGCCGAAGCCGGTGCCGGGGAAGAGCCCGACGACGTGGGAATAGCCCTTCCCGGCGCCGTCGCGGTACTCCCCGTAGACCCCGGCGTTTACGTCGTTTTCGAGCATAGCCGGGAGGGAGAAGCGCTCTTCGAGGATTCGCCGTAGAGGAAGATTCTTGAGGCCGAGGTTCGGGGTTTCGAGGATGGTACCCTCGGAGAAATCGATGGGGCCCGGCACCGCGATGCCGATTCCGGTTACCGGCTCCGGCGATTCGGCGGCGATCTTTTCGATAAGGTCCCCCACGGCGGCGGTAATCGCGTCGTTGGTCCGGCCGTCGCCGACCTTCTGTTTCTTGCGCAGGAGGATTTCTCCTGAGCCGCTGAGGGCCAGCCCCAACATTTTGGTACCACCGAGATCGAATCCGATTAATGCCACCGCGCCCCCCTTGTTGATGCTCCGTACCGGAGTCAGTAGCTTATACGCGTGTCAGGACGCAAAAAGAGCGCCGTAATCATCGGGCGCTTTATGCCACCGCATAACGGCCACCGCTATCTGGTCGATTTTGCCCGTTCCCTCGCCGACCGGGTGTTTATCCTCGTGTGCACGCTCCCGGGGGAGCCGATCGACGGGAGAATCCGCTACGCCTGGATGAAAGAGCTCTTTCCCGACCTCGATGTCGTTCACATTACTGAAGAAATACCGGAGGCGTCCAGAGAGAACCCCGGGGCGCCGTCTATTTGGGCCCGGAGCATCCGCCGGAAGACCGGACATAAGATAGACTACGTTATCGCCTCGGAGGACTACGGGTTCCACCTTGCCCGGGAGCTCGGCGCCGAGTTCGTCCCCCTGGACCCGGCGAGGCACCTGGTGCCGATATCCGCGTCGGTAATCCGGGAGAACCCCTACCGCCACTGGCGCTACCTTCCGGACGTGGTAAAGCCCTTCTTCGTAAAGCGCATCGCGATCGTCGACGAGGGAGAGATAAGGGACGAGAGCCTCGTGGCGGAGCTTGCCAACCGCTTCGACACCTCCTACGTCCGGAGCTATCTCTCCTTCTGGGAGACCTACCACGAGCGCACCCCGGAGGACGAGGAGCTCGACCTGATTATCCGGAGCCACTTCGCCTCGGAGGACGCGCTGATCCGCCAAGCAAACCGGGTTATCTTCTGCGGCCCGACCCCCTTGGAGCTCGTCGTCCGGCTCCGGCGGGAGCAACGGGAGGTGCCCCCGGGGCTTATCAAAGCCTTCGAGGAGCGCCCCTACGACTTCTATTTTCTGCTACGCCGGAAGCAGCACGGCGACACGTTGGTCTGCGACACCGAGTACCTGTTAAAGCGCAACGCCCTGCCCTTCGTCACCCTGAAGGAGCCGATGGAGGCCGCCGTCGAGCAGATCGAAGAGCAGGTGCGCCGGATGCTCCGCCTCGATCCGGTTACCGCTCCGGCAGAAGCCCGTACCGGCTCTTGAGAAGGAGAACCCGCCGGGTTCCCTCGACGATATCCTCTTCCTCGAGAAGTCCGGCGTGGACCATCGCCTCGGTGGTCTCGATAAGGTCCCAGACGTCGAGGTTCTGATGAACGAGCACGATATCGATTCCCCCCGAAAAGGCCCGGAGGAGCATCTCCTTGGTGCGGTAGTTCCGGGCGATCGCCCCCATCTCGATGGCGTCGGTAATAATGACGCCGTCGAATCCGAGCTCTTCCCGGAGAATCCCCCTGAGGAACCGTTCAGATAGGGTAACCGGGAACTCCGGGTCGATCTCGGGAAAGAGGATGTGGGCCGTCATAACCGCCTCGGCCCCCGAGGAGACGGCCCGGCGGAAGGGAAGGGCGTGGCTTTCGGCGAGTTGCTCCCAGCTGAGGGCGCTGACCGGGAGCCGGCCGTGGGAGTCGACGATCGTAACCCCGTGCCCCGGAAAATGCTTGGGAACCGCGATAACCTCCCCCCGGCGACTCCCCCGGAGGTAGGCCTCCCCGAGGGAAGCCACCAGATCCGGCTCCGGGCCGAAGGAGCGGTCCCCGATAATGCTCCGGTCGGCGAGGGGGTAGAGGTCGAGGACCGGCGCGAGGTTCATGTTGAAGCCGAGGCGCCGAAGCTCCCGGCTGTTGGCGTAGGCGAGGGCCTCGACCAGCTCCGGGTCCCGGTGGCGTCCGAGGTTATGGGCCGAGGGGAGCTGGAGAATCTCCTCCGACCGGAGGGCCCGGACCCGGCCCCCCTCCTGATCGAGGGAGACGAAGAGCCCGATGTCGCCGCTTGCCCGGCGGGTCATCCCGTCGAGGCGAGCGATGGTGGCCGAAAGCTCCTCGAGGGTGGTGTAGTTCCAGGGGTAGATGATGATGCCCCCCACCGGCCCCCGGGAAAGGCCTTTGCGAAAGGAGTCCACCGGCCGCTCCCGGGGGACGAAGGTAATAAAGCGCTGGGCGATCTGCTCCCGGAGGGTCATGCCGGCGAGGAGGGATTCGGCGCGGGCATGGTTCTCGGCGGCTGTGTACGGGGCCGGGGCGGCGTCTCCGGCCGGGGGGCGGCTCGGGGCCGGGGCTTTGTTCTGGGCCGTCGCCGGGTTCCCGGTCGGGGCTTCGTTCCCGGTCGGGGCTTGGTTCGGGGCCGGGGCTTGGGCCGGGGCCGGGTTTCGGGGCCCCGAGGCGCACCCGGCGAGCACGAGGAGCGCGAGAAGGAGAACGAGCGCCAGGGCGGAGACGAAGCGCCGTCGATTATCGCGCCTTTTGGAGGCCACGCTTTACTCTAGGGCCACTTCCCGGCATTTGCAAACGAGAATTGCGTTAAATCGCCGATTAGGGGCGGGTGCGGCGACGGTCCCGGGGGAAGAGGGAGGCTTCCTTGACGTTCGCGAGCCCGAGGATCTTCTGTGTAAGGCGCTCGAGGCCGATTGCGAAGCCGCCGTGGGGGGGGCAGCCGTATTTGAAGATGCTGACGTAGTCGGCGAGGGCCTCTTCGGTCAAGCCGAACTTGGGCAGCGTCTCGAGCATCATAGGGTACTCGTTGATGCGCCGTCCCCCGGTGGTAATCTCGAGACCCCGGAAGAGGAGGTCGAAGCTCATCGTCTTGTTGCCCGCGGGATAGGTGTAGAAGGGGCGCTTCCGTCGGGGAAAGCCGTAGACGAAGACGGCGTCGACGCCGTGGTTCTCGACCGCCCATTCGCAGAGGAGGCGCTCCCCCTCGGGGTTGATCTCGAAGACCTTCTTTCCCCCCCGCTTGGATATAATCTGTTTCGCCTCGTCGTGGTCGATCCTGGGGGTCGCGGCGAGGGCCTCGAAAGTGGGAAGGTCGGCGCCGAACTCGTCGAGGACTGCCCCGGAGTCCTCCCGGAGCCCCGTAAAGACCGCCTGGAGGATTCCCACCTCTAGGTCCATCAGGTCGCACTCGCTCTCGATAAAGCCCATTTCGACGTCGAGGGAGACGTATTCGTTGAGGTGCCGGGGGGTGTCGTGCTTCTCCGCCCGGTAGGCCGGGGCGACCTCGAAGACCCGCTCGAGACCCGAGGCGACCATCGCCTGCTTGTAGAACTGGGGCGACTGGGCCAAGAAGACCTTGTCGTCGAAGTATTCGACGGTAAAGAGGCCGGTTCCCCCTTCGGTACCCGTGCCGATAAGCTTGCTGGTCTTGATCTCCACGAAGTCGAGGGAGCGCAGGTAGGCGCCGAAGTGCTTGATAATCCCCGACTGGACCCGGAAGACGTCCCGGATTCGCGGATTGCGCAAGGAGATCATCCGGTTGTCGAGGATGGCGTCGAGGCTGGTTCCGGCGAGGTCTTGGTTGACCGGAATCGGCAGGTCCGCCGCCGCCTCGGCGAGGATCTCGGTGTCGGCTGCCTGTACCTCGAAGCCCCCGGGGGCCTTCTCGTTGGCCCGGACGGTGCCTTCGATGCAGACGACCGATTCCGGGGTCCCCGGCGCCTTGCCTTCGAAGACGGTCTGGACCACGCCGGAGCGGTCCCGAACAAGTACGAAGGAGATGCCCCCGAGCTCCCGGATGCGATGGATCCAGCCGCAGATACGGACCTCTTTGTCGACGTAGCTCGGGATATCCGCTGCGAGCACTCTCATCTATCAACCTCCGACAGTCGCTTATTCAAGGCTGCCTGCACCGCTTGCGGGTCCGCCCGTCCGGAAGACGCCTTCATAATTTGGCCGATGAGGAAGCCGAGGGGCTTCCGGTCTCCCTCGAGAATTTGGCCCACCGCCTCGGGATGCGCGGCGACAACGTCGTCCACGAGGGCGTCGATCGTCCCCTGGTCGCTGATCTTCTCCCACCCCTTCTCGGAGATGATGATCTCCGGGTCCTTGTCCTCTTCGAAAATTGCCTCGAGGGTCTGCTTGGCTATCTTTCCGTGGATCCGCTCGGCGGACAAAAGCCCAAGGAGCGCCGCGAGACGCCCGGCGGTGAGGGGCCCGCCGACGAGCTCGACACCCCGGCGGTTTATCTGTTTCTGCACGTCCCCGGCAAGCCAGAGGGCGACATCCCGGGGATCTCCTCCGGCGCCGACGACCTCTTCGAAGTAGTCGGCGGTTGCCCGCTCCTCGCAGAGAAAGGCCACCTGCACCGGATCGAGGCCGTACTCCGCGGCGAAACGTTGCCGCCGTGCCGCCGGGAGCTCGACCATCTTGGACTCCACCGAAGCCAAGAACTCGGCGTCGGCCCGGAAGGGCGGGAGGTCCGGCTCCGGGAAGTAGCGATAGTCGTTGGAGCTCTCTTTTACCCGCATCGTTACGGTGAGATCCCGGTTTTCGTTCCAGAGGCGGGTTTCCTGGGGGATGACGCCGCCGTCCTGGAGCACCTTTCCCTGCCGGGTTATCTCGAAATCGAGGGCCTTCCGGACGAACCGGGAGGAGTTCATGTTCTTGATCTCCACCTTGCTTCCGAGCCCCGCCCCGGGGGTGTTGACCGAGACGTTGGCGTCGCAGCGCAAGGAGCCCTCTTCCATGTTTCCGTCGCTTACCCCGAGGTACCGGACGATACGCCGGAGCTCGAGGATGAGCGCCTCGGCCTCTTCGCCGACCACCAGGTCGGGGTGAGTGACGATTTCGAGGAGGGGCGTCCCGGTCCGGTTGTAGTCTAAGAGCGACATCTCGCCGACGTGGATCATCTTTCCGGCGTCCTCTTCGAGGTGCACCTCTTTGATGCCGACGCGTTTGACCCCCGAGGAGAGCTCGAGGTCTATGTGACCGTCGGTTCCGAGGGGCTCTTGGAACTGGCTAATCTGGTAGTTCTTCGGAAGATCCGGGTAGAAGTAGTTCTTCCGCTCGAAAAAGGTCTCCGGCGCGAGGGTGCAGCTCAGGGCCCGGGCGACGGTGTAGGCCGAGCGCATCGCCTCGATGTTGAGGGTGGGGAGGGTCCCGGGGTAGCCGAGGCAGACGGGGCAGACGTTGCTGTTCGGCTCGTCGCCGAATCCGGCACGGCAGCTGCAGAATATCTTCGAGTGGGTCTGGAGCTGTACGTGAATCTCCAGGCCGATAAAGGAGTGATAGGTTCCCATCCTCAGGCTCCCTCCGCCGCGGCCGCAAAAGCGGGGAAGTCCGCCGGGGTCTCGAGGGGAAACCGCGGGGCCAGCATTCGGGCGACGGAGAAGAGGCGCCCCTCTTCGAAGGCCGGGGCCATCGCCTGAACCGATAGAGGCAACCCGTCGGCGCTGCCGGTGGGGATGCTCAAAGCCGGAGTCCCGGCGAGGTTTGCGGTACAGGTAAAACGGTCGGCGAGCTTCTGCTGGAAGTCCGAAAGCCCCGCCTCGCCCTTGGCGAAGGCCGGAACCGGGAAGACCGGGAGCATAAGAAGGTCGTAGCTACCGAAGGCGGCGGTAAGCTCGTTCCGGATGGCGGTGCGGATGCGTTGGGCCCGGAGGTAGTACTGGTCCTGAAAACCGGAACGCAGAACGTAGGTGCCGAGGAGGATCCGGCTCTTTACCTCGGGGCCGAAGCCGTTGTCCCGGGCCTTCCGGACGAGCTCGTCGGGGTTCTCGGCGTACTCCGGCCGGACGCCGTAGCGCACGCCGTTGTACCGGGCCAAGTTCGCGCTGGCTTCCGCGGTCGCGATGGTGTAGTACGCCGGGACGACGTATTTGAGGGTCGAGAGCTCGATCTCCTCGACGACGACCCCCTGGGCCTCGAGCTCCTTCCGGGCGGCGTCGTAGGCTCCCTGGATAGCCGGGTCGAGGTCGAGGGCGCCTGCGAGAAAGGCAACCCGCTTCGGGGCCCAGGTGCCGGCCACCGGGGGGCCGGGGTTGGTCGAGGAGTGGTCCCGGGGATCCTCTCCGGCGACGGTCCGGTAGACCGCCTCGACCATATCGATATCCCGGGAGAGAACCCCGATCACGTCG
>CAYPUT010000158.1:0-7938 GCA_964413945.1 uncultured Spirochaetaceae bacterium | reverse complement strand
CGCCACTTCCGGCGGATCGCCCGTCCGGAGATGGAGATTTCGGCGCCCTAGAGCGGACCGGGGTATCCTCGAGCTGAAAAGCGAGTAGCTTATCTTCTAAGAAGCGCTCCTTACCCCGGAGGACCTCGCCGGCGTCCGGCTGAGCGAGCTCCGGCAGGGGCGGGATAGTCGGTGTTGACCACATCCGGATGGCGAGAGCTATACTTAGACTATGCCCACGCGCGTGTCCGCGGCTGCGGATCTTGAAAGGCACCTTCTTACCGCGACGGATTTTCTCGAGTGGTTGGAGCCGGGCCGGCATGCCGACCTCATCGACGGGGAGATCTTTATGCATTCACCGGTATCGATTCGTCATGCCGACCTCCTAAACTTCGTCGACCGATTGTTAGGCTCGTACGTGGACCGTCACAGCCTCGGCGTGGTCTACCGCGAGGTGGTGGCCGTACGCCTGAGCGGACGCAACGTCTTTCTACCGGACTTAGCGTTCTATCGGGCCGGTCGGGAAGACGCCATCCGATCGACCCATCTGGCCGGGGCGCCCGATCTGGTTGTGGAAGTATTGAGTCCCCGGACCGCCGACCGCGATATCGGGCCGAAGTTCGCCGAATACGAGCAGCACGGCGTTCGCGAGTACTGGGTTCTCGATCCCGAGACCCTGGCGCATCGCTTCTACCGCCGGAACGGCGAGGAGCTCGTGGAGTACGCCGACGGCGCCGAAACCATCGACTCCGAGGTTGTGGCAGGCTTTTTTCTTCGCCGGGCATGGCTCGACCCCGCCAAGCTCCCGCGCATCGACGAAGCGCAACGGATAATCGAGGCCGGGGAACCGAGATAACGGTGGAGGAGAAGCTAAGCGAGAAAGGTGTCCTCGTTGACCGTTGGGGCGTCTAGAGGGGCGAGAGCAGGCTCTTTGCGGCAAAGCCGATCAGAAGGGCAGCGGAAATCGATAGGAGCGTTCCGATCAGGACGTACTCGGCAAAATCGCGGTCGTCCAGCTGTTGAAACCGGGCGATGCCCTTGGCGACCAGAACCAGGCCCAGGGCGGAGAGATTCCCGGATAGGGTCAGAGCAAAAACGATAAGCCGCTCCAGGTAGCCGATCGCTCGGCCTCGGGCCGGCTCCCCTGTCAGCCCCGGCGTGTCGCGCGGCCCGGACTCTTCCGTTGTCGCCGCTGCCGGCATCAACTGCGATCGCTTTAGGATCAGCGCGATAGGATGGTTTATCTCGATCGTGGCGAGGTAGGCTCCGACGAGTGCCAGCAGTCCCGCATAAAGCTCCGAGGATCCGAGAGAGGCGATGATGCCGTTCTTCCCGGCGAGCCAGGCGATAAGACGACGCGTCGCATCGTTGAAATCACCAAAGAGGTCGAGGTTTCCAAACAGGAGGCCGCAGGCCATCAGATTAAGGACCAGCGTGATGCTCCGGGCGACAAACGCCGTTCGCAATCGCAGGAGAACCATCACGTTAACCAAGACGATGACCGAAAGGCCCCCTGCCAGGAAAGGGGCATTGAGGCGCGTCCCGATCGGAGCAGCAATGGCTATCAGGTAGACCCCGACGGCGAGGACGCCGCGGCCCGGGGACCTGGGAGTCGCCCAGCTGAGGAGTGCCGGCAGCAGGAGGGTTAGCAGCAGGGAGTACAGAAGAACTGTGGTCACGCCGGGACCACCTGAGGCAGCCTCGCCGACAAAAGCCGAATCAGTTCCACAAAGTCGGGGATGTTATGAGAGGCGCTGTTTTTGTTTATACCCCGGCGGGTAATACCCAGCTGCTCCGCGAGCTCCTCGGTGGAGCCCCCCCTAAGCGAGCGCGCAAGGATTGCAAGGCTGTTGTGCTTCCAGCCTTCGATGGCGTCGGCAAAGAGGCGAAGGGAAAGGTTCTCCAACTCCAGATCGATGCCGGCCGTGGCGGAGACCTGAATGATGCTCCGTTCTTCCTTCTTTAGCCGCGTCAAGAGTTCCCGGGCAGCGGCAAAGCAGGGACCGTCCATCCCCAAGGCGGCCGTGGGATTGAGATCCGTCGACAGCGGCCCGTGCCCCAAGGCCATTCGCAGCCGATGGGGATAGACCTCCGCGATAATCTCCACCGTATCGCCGAGCACCGCCTCAAACCCACCGTAGACCGCCTGAAACTCATCGCCCAGAGTGATGGTAAAGGGCGACAACAGACGCCTTCGGGACCGTTTACTAATTCGACCTAAGAGCGCCTCGAGGCGTCGCTGGAACTCCGGCCGATCCGGAATCCTCCGGGAGTCTACGATATCCGCTATGACGGCCACAACATTCACAATGAAGAGACTACCATGGTCGGGGAGGCCGTTACAAGTGGGAACCGCATCGGTTCTTATTTATCCGAAGCACTTTTTGGGTTCTTTTATCAAAAGAGAACTGTATTGGTTCTTAGACCGGGCTCTCCTTTTTCGATTTCAGGGGCGCGAACAGGACCTATCGCGACTCGTCGGAAGGCGGGTGCATATCGTAGAGACGGAACCGCGATATGCCGCTTGAGGGCTACCATCGCCCGGCGGCTACCGCAACTCAATCACCCATCGTTCGGATCTTCGGCTACCACCCAATCCGTCACAGGCTCGCCGGTCACCTCGGCGTACAAGGTCTCGGGAGCAATGTCCTGTCCGTTCGGCCAGGTCACAGCTCCTAATACGATGGAAACACGGCGGAAGTAAGCCGGATCCTTTAGTTCCTGGAACACGCCGTGTTCCAGGTACGGCTGCAGATCGAAAACGCCTTCCCGGCCGTTTTCCAGGTGAACGCGGATTTGATAGTCATCAAGCGGCTCTACGTCCACGACGTCCCAGTACATCTTTTCCCCCTAAAGCGGATCGATTTTGTACGGATGTTGACCGGCTGCCGCCAATTCCCAGTCCGCCGTAAGCTCGTCACGTCGCAACTCAATCCACGCTTGCACCAGCCGCGCCTGCCTAGTAGGCAACTCTCCCGCGAGGACTTCACCGTCTGCTATCGCGAAAACGGCCTCGCTTCCAGAATACAACGCGTGTATATGCGGCTGGTGATGATGCTGATTATCAATGAAGTACATCCTTATGATGATTCCGTAGAACATCGAAATAATCGGCATGTCTCGCAACACCTCGCACCGACCGTGGACTACTTACTATCCTAACCGATTTCTTCTTTCTTGCCCCGTGCTTGTCTGCCTGGGGGTTCCACGACCCCAATTCCACACCCCGTAACCTCAGGCCCGCGGGAGCCGCCTTCCCAGGAGCACGCCGCAGGATCTTCGTTCTTGCAGTCCTGATGATCACTACCACCCTTGTCGGCACGAGCTACGTCTACAACGGCGAGTTTCTCCGCACTTCCCCGGGGGTATACGCCTTCGGGTACGTCGCCCAAGACGATAGCCAATGGTGGGGGTGGTACGAGATCCACGTAAACTCCGAAGAGGACGGAGCGGATCTCTACTTCGAGCTTCTACGTCTGGGAGGATCTGGCGTCGCCGAAGAGCAACGCCCCCACCTCGGCGTGGTTGCGAATCTGGATGCCCCGGACCGCTTGTTGGCTCGGACCGCTGTAGATTACGGCGCCGCCGGGAGTCTCTCTCCCGAGGGCGGCAAAGCGCTCGAGGGCCTTGAGCATCCCTGTGGTAAAGGTGGACCCGGCTTTGATTTCGACGGGAAAGGGTCGACGCTGGTACTCTCGGATCAGGTCCACCTCCAGACCGGATTTGTCGCGGTAAAACGAGAGGCGCGGCTCGATGCCGCGATTGTACGCCGCCTTCAGGGCCTCCACCATCACAAGGTTCTCATATATGCCCCCGAGTAAGGGGTCCCGGGCGACCTGCGCCGGAGTCTCGATTTGGAGGAGCCAAGCGAGGAGACCGGGCTCGGTAAAGTAGAGCTTTGGGGTTTTGACGAGGCGTTTTCCCAAGTTGATATGAGAGGGCGTAAGCCTGAACACCAGAAAGGAAGCCTCCAGCGCACTCAGCCAGTCGCCAAGGGTGGTGCTCGATACTCCTACGTCGCCACTCAATGCCGATAGGTTTACGAGTTGCCCGACCCGGCCGGCAAGGAGCCGGATAAAGGTCTCGAACCGGGTCAGGTCGCGAATGTTGATGAGCCGCCGCACGTCCCGTTCCACATAGGTTGCGAAATAGGCGCTGTAGAGCTGCCGCGGCTCGAGGGACGCGTCATAGAGGCGCGGCAGAAATCCGTTTACGAGCAGCTTATCCCGAGAGTCGAGAAGCCCGGCCCGAGGATCGTCACGACCGGAAACCGCCCGGCAGCCTTCACAACAACCGGTGCGATCGCTCGAGGAATCATACATCAAGGGTACTCTTTTGACGCCAAATTTCAAGTTCAACTTGAAATTTGGACAAAAGCGTACTCGGCCTTCCCGCGGTGATGATCAGAGCGCAGAGGTGCGGCGCAGGACGGAACCGGGCTCACCTTTCTGGCCAGGAAGCCGAGGCAGGTTGCCTTCCTCGACATTGCCGGCATCCCCAAAAGGAGACGCTTTCTCGAAATCTCGCTCATCACGTTTCCCTCCAAAGACTCCGCCGGAGTGACCTTCGGAGGACTGAGCAGAGACGAGGCCGCTGCGTTCGTGTCGGTTTCCAACGCCGCGTCGTGCCGCTTTATAAAGCGGAGCTTCGTCTGTTGGCCATGGAGGTCGTGCTCCTGGCTATCCTTTTGTTCCTGAGGAATCACCGTCAACGCGTCCTGCCCGCCGCGAACGGCGCCCGCCGGGATGCCCCCGTCGAGTGTTGCGAACCTCGCTCCCTTGGACACGGCGAGGCCGAGCAGATACACATCGGTGAGCTGCCGCGGTGTGATATCAGCGGTGGACGGAAACAGAGCCGTGTCGTCAATCGAAACCTCGTCAGCCACGAATGAAGCGTTGGGTAACGCCCGCATATCGTGCAAATCTGCCGCAGCCTTACCCGGAGAGCCAGGCCCCCCGGGATACGCCGGATGCCCGTAGATACGCAGGAACCCGTTCTCAACGAGGGGACAGAAGAGAAGCTTCTCAGAACCAGCTGCCGCCAGCCACGCTCTGACCGCAGCGTGCAACTCGTGGCGGGGGTCCGTCCGCGCGATGAGCACGTTTACGTCCAGCAGGTACGCCACGTCGGTTTTAGTGTCCGTACCGCCGCCGAGCTCGCGCTCGATGCCCTGATCCGGTACGGGTCAGTGGGTGCCGCGGTTGCACGAGCCGCGGCGACAAGGGCTACATCGTTTTCTTCGAAGGCTGCTTCCAAGTAGGCTGGCATGTCATCTTCGGTGTCCGGAAGCCTTTGCGTCGCACCGGATTTGCACCGCAAGGATACCGTGTCCCATAAGATACAAAGGACCGACGTAGCTATTCTTCGAGTATGCGCGACCTAACAATTGAGTAGATTCTTTCTAGACGCGGCCGGAGCTCACTACTGAGCATCGAGAGCTCCGGTCTATCTGCTCCAATTCTACCGAGGAAACGGTTCCAGTCGACGCCGAATGATCTCGATTCCCAGTGTGCGGGCGAGAGGCTCTGGGGGTATACCGGGAGGAAGGTCTGCCGTCTTCTGAACGTGTTAACTGCCGCCTCGATGACGTTGCCCTCGGAGACCTTGGCGTCCATCAGTATTGCATAGAGATCGAACAGGTCCTTGTAGCGACTGTTTATGATACCAAGTGAAACGATTGATTCGAATTTTTCCGCCGCCATCGCTTCCTCCGAGTACGTTTGAATCTCAAAAGAGCGATTTTGCAGCAGGGTTCGATATGGTCGTTGGACGGGCCCGCCGGTGACCACATCGCCGAAGCCCATGTCGACCTGAAGCCGGGTTCTGGCACTGCCGAGGCAGCCGATTATATGACCCCGAATCCCACCGCCCGCGGTCCGACCAGCGATTGGCGCTGTTTCGATCGAACTCGGGTCGAAGGTAAGCCCATCTTCGATTTGAACGGTGGTTACGGCTTCCAGAACCTCTTTCAGGAGAGTTTCCTTACGGTCCTCGTCGAATCCCAGTAGGTCGATATCTTTGGTCGGTCGAGCAACGATTCCTTGGAGTTGAAAGAAGAGAAGTCCTCCCTTGAGAACTACTGAGTCGCCGAAACTGGTTGTGACCACCCGATGGAGCAAGGCTTCCTGTTTGTAGAGAGTGAGCATCCTGATGAGAAGTCTTTCTCTGATTGAGGCGGCAGGATTCTTCACGCGGAAATCCGAAGATGCGTGTAAACTGGACCTTCGTCGCGCAGTTCGCGGGCGTATTCGACCACCCGGTCAACGTTAGCACTCGGTCTCCGTAGATAGTTCCGGATCGCCTCGTTGACGATATCCTGGCCGAGGGTGCGGCGAAACCGGATGGCATCGCAGACCGTTTTTTCCGGATCATACATCCGTATATTTCGGCCCTCTACTTCGACATCCTGGATACCTAGTTCGTGGCGCGTAGCACCGAAAGAGAATCGCCTGACGGGAGGGAAGACCGGCGGCTTGGTCCTGTCGCCTCTAGGAATCGCCACGTGGATAGATGGGGGGGCGTAGGAAGACAGCTCATGGTACGCGAGGGCCGAAGCGAGACAGACTACTGCGTTCGGGAGCGCAAGCTGGACTTCAAAGAAACCCGACGGACTCTGAGCTTCGGAGGCAATGTAGAGGCCGGGCTTTATGCGAACAATCCGTCCCTCGTCGGCGAGAATTGTAAGGTATGAGTTGTGAAGACCGGCTCGCTGAAAGTCGGTTGTGCGTATGACCCCGGCGTGCTCTTTGAGGTAGTCCTCTATGCGTTGCCTGGTTTGTTCCTCCACGATAACGAAATGATAGAATCTACCACAAAAAAGATCAACTGTTGTACATTCTATCATACTCTCAGTGACTCAGATCTCAGGGAAGGTGCGTGAGGAATGAAGAAGTCTCAGAGCCCGAGGGCCAAGGCAAGCCCCCGGTGTACAACACCCGACAGATACTGATTCAGGGAAACGCCGGACTCTTGGGCTCTCAGCGATAGCTCCCGATGAGTCTCCGGCGTCGTCCGAAACAGGATATTTCCGTGGTAGGTGTAGCGATTTTCTTTCACCCGCGCCTCCCCGAAGTAGCGTTCGCAGGTCGCTTGATATGCTCAAAGACACAGATTATCAGAAAATTGACTCTCGACGCCGAAGGGCCCGGCTTCAGTCGATCTGCGCAACAGCAAGATATTTTGGTTACTCATCGTGAGTCCTCCTGGTCATTGTCTTCGCATACGGGAATCGAATCCTCGGCGATCACCAAGTTGCGAGGGTTTCTTCGTCCGTTTTCATACACCTAAGCCCGCGTCAATGACCGCCGGCCTCATCCCTCGGCTGCTCCGCCACCATCCACTCCGGTAAGGGCTCGCCGGTTGCTTTGGAGTACAACGTTTCCGGTGCGATATCGATCTCTCCTCCCGAGCTCAGCACGCCCAGCTCCGCGTCCACCATGAAGCTTTTGAAGAACTCCAGGTCGCGAAACCGGTCGAATACTCCGCCAACCCCAAGGTAAGAGGAGAATTCAACGATCCCGCCTCGGCCGTCGTCGAAGGTAACCCGGATCCGGTACCCGTCAATGTATTCCGCTTTGACAACGTCGTGAATCATCACTGCACCTCCCCTTACGCCAACGGACTGATCTCTACCGCAACCCTCTCTTTGCCATACCGGGCGTGGAAATGGGGCGGATTGTGATCGTCAAAAAACATGGAAATGACGATTCCGAAAAACCTGCTGATTTCCGGCATGTGCTAGTCCTCCTCCATTTCGTCCGGACCGGTTCTCATGGATCGCTCTCCCGTACACCCGGGGCATCAACCACCCGCCAGAACACGTCGGTATACAGAAGGTGTTCATTGTCCTGTATGTACCACCGTGCGGTGCGGCCCGAAGAATCGGTCAGGGTGATATCCGCTCCGTGTTCGAGTAGCATTTCAACAATCGCAGGATTTCCCACGCTATGTGCCGCCACC
>CAYPUT010000157.1:0-7948 GCA_964413945.1 uncultured Spirochaetaceae bacterium | reverse complement strand
ATACCGCCCTCGTTTCCCTGGTGATTCATCCATCACCAAGGTTTGGACCAGTAAAAAGACGTTGCCATCTCCGGCGAAAACCACGAAACGCTCGCCTCTGGGCTCCTTTTTCACTATGTTCCCCGGCGTCGGTGCCGTCCGTGTCGAGTGACGCACCGTTGAACTACAATGAGTGTATCGAGTTGTTGGAGGACTAATAGTGATTTTCCGTGTATTATCCCGCGTTTTACTGGTCGGTGTGTTTCTGTTTGTTTCCGTTACGATGTTCGTTGGTTGTAGTTCTGAGGCTGAAGAGACCGAATCGCAAGAGAAGATCCTTCGCATCGGATTGCGAAAGCTCACAACCATCGACCCCGCACTCGGAGCCAACGACCCTGAGGTTCTGTTCAATCGGCTCCAGTACGACTATCTCATCGAGATACGGCCCGACGGCACGCTCGAGCCGAGCCTTGCCACCGGTTGGGAGGTGAGCGACGACGGGTTGACGTATACCTTCAAGCTGCGCCGGGGCGTCACTTTTGAGGACGGCAGCTCCTTCGGGGCGGAGGATGTCGTCTACACGTTCGAGCGACTCGTCTCTGAGGGCTCGTCGATCGTGGGGCTGATGGGCCGGAACGAGGACGAGACCGCAACCTGGAGCGTCGAGGCTGCTGATAGTCTGACCGCGGTGTTCAGGCTCGCCGAGCCCAATGCCGATTTTCTCTATGGAGTGGCCTCTCGCTTCGCCATGATCCTCTCGAGCGATAGCGAGGCCGTGAACCAATTCGGCAACGGCGAGGACACCTACGCCGGCTTCAATGGAACGGGGCCGTTTATCCTCGAGGAGTACGCTACGGACCAGGTGGCCCGCTTCGTCGCGAACCGGAGCTACTGGGGCGGCGAGCCGGCTCTCGACGGGATCGAGCTGGTATTTTTCGACGATGATCAGTCTCAGCTGGACGCCTTCCGCAGCGGATCCCTCGACTTTATCATAAAGGTGCCCGATGAGCTCACAGCGGCCCTCAAGCAGGTGCCCAACGCGACCGTGCTCAGCCGCGCGACGAACACGCACCCGGTCGTTCGCGTACGGACCGACGAGGGATCGATTGGTGAGGACGTTCGCATCCGGCAGGCGTTCAAGTTTGCCACCGATCGAGAGCTTCTCAACCTCGACGCCCTCGACGGCGCGGGCACCGTGGCCAACAACGACCCCATCGGCCCTACCTACGGCGAGCTCTATAATCCCCAGGACAACCGCGAACACGACCCGGATCGGGCGAGACAGCTCATCGCGGAGGTTCTCGCGGACGCAACCGGAAACGGCTATGTTGTCGAGGTCGACGGTGAAGCGCGGATCGAGGTCCCTTTCTACGTTGGGGACACGTTCGAATACGGGCGCGTTGCAGAGTTTCTTCAGCAGCAATGGCGGGAATCCAACATCTACGTGGAGCTGAATGTCGTTCCTGAGAATGTGTACTATGCCGAAGGGGATAATAACTGGCTAAACACACAGCTCGGCATGACAGCGTGGGGTGCTCGCCCGACACCCCAGGAATACTTGAGCGTTGCATACACCGAAGGCGCGGCTTTCAACGAGTCCCGGTGGGCAAACGAAAGGCTCGCGCAATTGGCGGCCGAGAGCTCGCGTACCGCGGACATCGGAAAACGCTCGGCTCTGTACGACCAGATCAGTAAGGTGTTCTTAGAGTCGGGGCCGATCATTATTCCGTATTTCCGCCCCGTCGTAGCCGCCCATAGCGACCGCGTGGTGGGCATCGAACTGCATTCGTTCCCGGGCCGGACGAATTTCAGTGAGGTCGACATTAGGTAGACACCGAGATGCCTGAACAAGAAAAGGCAACACCGGGGGCCGGGGAGCCCCCGGCGTCCCGGCCGGCACGGCGAGGCTCACTGTTTGGTACCGCAATTGGCAGAAGCCCCCTCGTACTCATCGGCACCGCAGGGGTGGTCGTATTCCTCTTTTTTACCGTCGCCGGCCCCCTCCTCGCGCCGTACTCTTACGACCAGATTATCCGTGGAACGGATATCGGCGGTGAGAGCCGGCGGGCGCTCACGAGCGAGCCGCCGTCGGCGGCCTTTCCCTTAGGAACGGACCGCCGTGGCCGCGACATTCTAAGCCGCATGCTCTGGGGAGCGCGGGAGACTATCGGGCTGCCGCTTGTAGCGACCGTTATCTCGGTCTTTATCGGCTCGTCGCTGGGCCTGTTTATCGGTTACGTCGGAGGGTTCATCGACGACATCATCTCCCGGACCTTGGACAGTCTGATATCCATTCCAGCGATGGTGCTCGCCCTCGTCATGATATCCACTGTCGTACCGCTTCTCGCCGCGTCGGAAAGCTCGCTTATCGCGGTGATCGGGCCGAGTAACATCACGTTGACGGCCGTCATCGTCCTTATTTACGTGCCGATCATCTCCCGCGTGGCCCGGAGCGCCACCCTCTCGGTGCGGGATCGGGGATACATCGAAGAGGCAAAGCTCCGTGGCGAGGGGACGATGCACATTCTCTTTCGGCAGATCATGCCGAGCGTGCTGCCGGCCCTCGTGGTGGAGGCATCGCTTCGCCTCTCCTATGCGATCATCCTCGTGACCTCCCTCGGGTTTCTGGGGCTGGGGGTTCAGCCACCCTCGCCGGAGTGGGGCCGCATGGTGCTCGATGCGCGAACGCAGATTACCGAGGCGCCCTGGGAACTGTGGTATCCGGTCCTCGGAATCGCGATCCTCATCATTAGCTTTAACCTGATGTCCGACGGCATTCGCAGGCTCCTACGGAACGAGGAGTAGCGTACGTGGCGCAGCCGGTTATCAGTATCGAGGACCTTTCCATTGACTACCGCATCGGACGCGACTGGTTGCCGGCGGTGCGGAGCGTCGATCTAAGCATCAACCCCCTTCAGATCCACGGGCTTGTCGGAGAAAGCGGCAGTGGAAAGTCCACCATCGCTATGGCCATGATTCACTTCCTCGCCCGCAACGCCCGGATATCCTCCGGGCGCATCCTGTTCGGCGAAGAGGATCTCACCCGGGTCAGCGATCGGGAAGCTGAGGCGATTTGGGGCAATCAGATCAGTCTCGTGCCTCAAAACACGATGGATTCCCTGAACCCCTCGATGAGGATCTCGAAGCAGATGACCGAGGTAACCCGCCGGCATCTTGGTATTTCCGCTAACGAGGCTAACGATCGTGCGGCGGACGCCCTGCGAAACGTTCAGATTGCGGATCCCGAGCAGATCCTTTACCGCTACCCGCACCAGCTTTCCGGCGGGATGATACAGCGCGTCATGATTGCCATGGCCTTGAGCACTCGGCCTCGCCTCGTCGTTCTCGACGAGCCTACCACCGCCCTCGATGTGACCACCCAGGCGGTTATCCTGGATCTGCTTCGGGAGCTCATTAAGGACGAAGAGGCGGCCGCGTTGTACGTCTCTCACGACCTTGGAACGGTCGCGCAGCTCTGCGATTACGTGACGGTTCTCTACGCCGGAGAGGTGATGGAGAGTGGCCCGGTCGAGGAGATTTTCGCCCGTCCGCGGCATCCCTACACCGTGGGGCTGTTGGCATGTCTCCCGTCGTCGACCGGCGGCAGCGAATCGCGGCTATCGAACATCGACGGCGTTGCCCCGGCTCTCGGCGCCCGAAGTGCTGCATGCGTGTTTGCAGACCGCTGTCCCCTGGCGACAAACCAGTGTCGAAGGAGCAAGCCGCCCCTCGAAGACGCCGGCGACGGCAGAATGGTGCGCTGCCTGCGGTGGCGAGAGATTGCCGCCGGTGAGGTTACGCCGTTCGAGCATGTCGCACAGGAGGCTGCCCCAAGCGCTCCCCGTCGTTCCCTGGTGCTACGGGCGCGGGAGATGAGCAAGCGTTTCGGTGATGCGCGCTTTCTCGAAAAGCTAACGCGACGCAAAGCAGAGGGTGTTCAGGCTCTGAACGACGTCTCGGTGGAGGTCAACACGCGCTCCACCTTCGGGCTGGTGGGCGAAAGCGGCAGCGGCAAGACCACATTGGCCCGGTCCATCTTAGCACTCCTAGAGGCGGACACCGGTTCCATCGAGCTCCGCGGTAAGCCCATCGCTTTAGAGTTAAGCCGGCGCGACCGCGAGACCCTGCGGAACCTCAGAACGGTATTTCAGAACCCCGACGATTCGTTGAATCCTTACCGGACGGTTGGGCAGACTATCTCTCGGACGCTCCGGAGGCTCTCGCCGGAGCCGCTCGGCCGCACATCCGTACGGGGGAAGGCGGAAGAGCTCCTCCAGGCGGTAGGTCTGACGGCGGACTACTACGATCGGCATCCGGCGTTTCTCAGCGGTGGTGAAAAGCAGCGCGTGGCCATTGCCCGCGCTTTTGCGCCGGCGCCCGCTCTTGTCATCGCCGATGAGCCCACCTCGTCTCTCGACGTCTCCGTGCAGGCGGTCATCCTCAACCTGCTGAAGGACCTTCGCGCCGCACAGGGGGCGTCCTACATCGTCATCTCTCACGATCTCGAGGTGGTGAGTTATCTCTCCGACCACATCGCGGTGATGTACCTCGGGGAAATCGTGGAGCAGGGATCAAGTGAGGACCTGCTCCGCTTCCCGTCCCATCCGTATACCGAAGCTCTTCTTTCGGCGGTGCCGACACCGGACCCCACGGTCCGCCACCATCCCATTGCGCTCCGTGGCGAGGCTCCTTCGCCTCGAAACCGACCCTCCGGGTGTCCATTTCACACCCGCTGTCCCCGGAAGATCGGGGCCCTCTGCGAGACGGACGCGCCGCCGGTGCGTAGCGACGAGAGCGGTCACGAGATCCGGTGCCACTACACCATGGAGGAGCTTGAGTTGATGCAGAACGCGGGGCCTCCGGTTCCACCGCAAGAGGAGGGGGAATGACGCGCTACCTCGTCCGCCGGTTTCTGCTGCTCGGGCTCACGCTTCTGGTGACCTCGTTTATCATTTTCGCCCTTACCAATTTGCTACCCGGCGACATCCCGCGCCTCGTCCTTGGGCGGGACGCGTCAGATACGGCCATCGAGAACTTCGAGAAGAAGTTCGGACTGGATCGTCCGGCCCTTGTTCAGTACGTGGACTGGCTCGGCGGCTTTGTGACTGCGGACTGGGGGCTCTCCTACACCGCCGGGAATCCGCCGGTGCGAGAGCTGGTGCTAAGCCGGCTCGAAAACTCGGTACGTCTTGCGGGGATGACGCTTGCCATCGTCATTCCGCTGTCCCTCCTGCTCGGCGTACTGGCCGCATTGCGGGAGGGAAGCTGGATGGACAGCACCATTTCGGTAGTGTCGCTCTCCGTGGTCGGACTGCCCGAATTCGTCACGGGGATCGTGCTTATCAATATTTTCGCCCTGGCACTCGGATGGTTTCCCGCTACGGCGTACATCTCGAGGACTATGTCGTTCTGGCAGTGGATCCGTCTTCTTGTTCTTCCCGCCCTCACCGCCGGCTTGGTACTGACGGGCTACATCACCCGCATGGTCCGAGCCGGTATGCTCGAAGAGCTCCAAAAACCCTACGTGCGGACGGCAACCATCAAGGGCATACCGTACCGGCGGGTGGTCTTTGCACACGCGCTGCGAAACGCGCTCCTTCCGACGATTGCCGTCATAGCGCTCTCGATCGGCTGGCTCATGGGGGGGCTCGTCGTCATCGAGAACGTATTCAACTTTCCGGGCATCGGTTCGCTCCTCGTAACCGCCGTGACGCAGAAGAACCTGCCGGTGCTGCAGGCGATCTCGGTGCTCATCGTGTTCTTCTACGCCTTTGCCAACCTTGTTGCCGACCTGCTATTCGCCCTCCTGAACCCGCGGATACGGCTATCGTAGGCCTGTGCTTGTGCCGTTGCCCTACGAGGTCCTCCGACAACGACATCCGGCAGGCGAGATCAATGACAATCTGAATGGACTCCATCAAGCCGTACGACAGGGCCCATTGCGAGCGTCGTGTTGATAACGGATCGGATCGCAGTTCCTTCAGGGTAATGACGTTCTCTTCCAGTCGCTCGATTCGGTCAGACATAATTGCGTTTTCCCATTGAGCAGTTTCAAATCCTACGATGGAGCGCCTTCTTATTGAGGGATCGGAGATACGCGGTGTCAAGATCGTAGAGGAACGCGTGCTTCTTGAAGTAGGCGTAGCGGTGGCGGTGGCGCTCGTACAGGAGTACCCCTTCCGACGCGATTTTGTAGGCTAGTTCCGGATCTCGTTCGGCCAATCCCCGAACAAGAAGAATGTCCACCGACCGGCCGGTGGCGGCTTCGAGGGCCCCGGCGGCGTCGCCGAGGGTCAGGATGTCCGGTTCGGTCTCCGTCGACACTGCGATATCGATATCGCTGAACGGTCGGACGTTCCCCCGGGCGAAGGATCCGAATAAACAGACGAAGTCCGCCTCCGGTACACACCGGAGAATTTCCGCTCGGACGGTTGTTTCAACTTCGCGCATGGATTCTACCATCCCTTTCAGTATACCCGTATCGGAGGGGTACCGTCCCGATGAGACGATCCAGGTTTGTGGGCGTAGTTCAGTATTTCCACCGGCGGAAAGCGGCCGGTTTGTTCGGGACTCCGGAATGGAAGTTTCCTGAAAGAGAATACCCTCGAAAAGCTCAGGCGCTCTCGTCAGAATGGTGCGCTACATCACTCCTGCCGCAAAACGTTGAACGTGCCACCACCTTCGGCCTTTAGGCGTTCAACCATCCAGACCTTGATAATTGACTGGCGAGTGACACCAATGCGAGCCGCTTCACGATCCAGTGCCGTAACGACCCACGCGGGAAAATCAACGTTGATACGCTTGTGTTCCTGGTTCACTCGGCGTGCTGTAGAGAGATCAAGATCTTCAATGATGTCCTCTTGCCCCTCATCAAATTTTCTGTCGAAATCTTTAGCGTTCATACAATTCTTCCTCTCGCTTGCGTGACCGCCTGACCGATATGATGCGAATCTTGTCTTCCCGGTACGTAACGACCGCAGACCAGTGCTTCTCCCCTATCCGTCCGATAACGAGATATCGAGTTTCTTCCCCCGATTTCGCCTCAATTTCCAAAAGGTCAGGATCATTCCAGAGTTCCTGAGCGGCTCCGAAATCGATTCCGTGCTTCGCCATATTGGAGCTGCTTTTCGTGTCGTCAAATTCGAACAGCGCCATGAGTATAAATTATTCTCTTTTTACTCAGCTGACAAGGTAGAAGAAGTCCATGGACAACGGCATGAATCAGACAAGCCGTCGGCTCCCATCCGGAGGTTCCGGCACAGCGGGAGTTCTTGCAGCGGGGACCCGGCTTCACAGATTGAAGACGGAACGCTAAAACAGCCAAGATGAATCGCAGTTTTTCTTACGACCTTTAGCGCCGCGTCGGAAAAGCAATCTTGTTGCTAACGGTCGGAGAAAGCGCTAAGATTTGGCGTATAGGGACCAATTCTCGGGGAGAGAATGAAATGGCATATGCTCACAACGACTACATATCGGAAACGTATCACAGTGTCGATCGCGGTATCGAAAGCCTGGTAGTCGGCATTCCTGCTCTTGGGAAAATCACGTCCTTCGGGTTCCACGTTGTTGGTAATCTTCGGCGTTTTCGGCAACTTGCTCGCGGAGTGAGAGCGAACATTGACGGTTTTCTCCATCCTCCGTTTGACGTCAGCCGGGAGTTGTTTCGGCAAGCTCTTGCAGATCGTATCTCCGAGGAAGAAATCTCTAGGCTCGACGATGGGGCAGAGACCGTCGCCAATTTCGTAACAGAGGGAGACCGCATTTTCTCTGACATCGGGCTTCCGCTGTTTGCAGTCAAGTTGTATTTTCGTTATCGGCTGCGACCCGAACTCGTCAAACTTGTCGACACCCTGGAGGACCTTGCGGGTATCATGGAGTCGGCGATTGGAGACGATGGTGAGAAACTTAGTCGCGACGATATGGTGTCCCTCCTGAGTGCCGACAGTTGAATACGAATCGCGGAGAGTCT
>CAYPUT010000156.1:0-8106 GCA_964413945.1 uncultured Spirochaetaceae bacterium | reverse complement strand
CGAGGCGGCGGAAGGCAGAGATTGGGCCGAGGCGATCGCCCGGGCCCTCGCGAACGCCGACCGGCACGAGGTAGCCGCCGACGCCTGGCTTTTGGCGGGAGAAGTGCCCCTGGGCACCGGAGTCTCGGATGCGGCGCCCCAGTTGCCGCCGGATCCCCGGGTCGACTACGCGGCTCACGTCCTGCGGGGCCGGGGTTACCGGCAGATCGCCGAAAGCTATACCCGGCTCGCGGCGATCGACGCGGTCTTCGACGGCACCGAGGAGACGCCCGCCGGACTCCGGGAGCTCCGGGTAACCGCCGGAAACCAACGGGGGGAAATCGTCACCATTATCGAGGAGTGGGAGAGTACCGCCGCCTCGATCGCGGCGCTCCCGGATCTCGAGACGGCGGTCCGGGACACCCGAGGCTTCGTCGACCGGGAGCTCGCGCTCCGCCTCAAAGAGGCGACCGAAGTCGAGGTTGCGAGCCTCGACGCGGCCGTGCGGGTCGAAATCGACGGATACACCGAGAACCTCGCGGTCTCCCGGACCGAGTTTCAAGAGGGGCAGGCGCTCTTAGAGGGGCTCCCGGAATCCGTGGAGCAGGAGGACGGGACGGCGGTTACCGTGACCTATCGCTACCCCGACGATGCTGCCGAGGTGCTCGGTACCGTCCGGGACCGCATAGCGGCGACGGAAGCCGGACTTCAAGAGCTTGGTAACGATTTTTCCGAGGAGCCGGAATACATCCTCGGGGACGAGCGTATCGTCGAGGACGTTGCTGCGAGCCGAACCCTCTTAGAGGATACGACCGCTCTGTTGTCCCGGGTCACGGCGCGTCTCGGCGAGGCACAGGAACAGATTCGCCTCGCCGCGGAGTTGCGGAGCGAAGGAAACGCCCTGGTCGCCCAGGCGCGGAATGCCGTCAACCGAAACGCGGTTCTCGAAGCCCGAGAGCTCTGGAATCAAGCGAGAGAGGCTTACTTCGACTCCCTCGAGATTCAGCAGGACGCAGCCTTTCGGGACCAGGCCGACGAGATTATTGCCACCCTGGGCGTCCAGATCCAGGAAGCGGAAAACCGCATCGTCGTTGCCCGGGTCCGGGAGTTGATCGACCGGGCGGAGAGCCAGTACGACTCGGAGCAGTATCTCCCGGCGCGCCAGACACTCCTGGAGGCTCGGGAAACCTGGGCCCGAACCAACGTAACCGAGAACCCCGAGATCGTCCGGCTGCTGGGCTTTGTTTCTGCGGCTCTTACCCTGGCGGACAAACGAAACCTCGAGGAAACGGAACCCCTCTACCCGGTCTTGAGCAACTACCTCAACCTCGCCCGGGAAGACTTCAACCAGGCCCGGGCGGTCCGGGTCGGCGCTACGGAAGACCGGGTCCGGACCCTCATTGCCCGAGCCGACGAGAATCTCGATAATGTCCTCGCGGTTCGCCCCCAGAACTGGGAGGCTCGGGTGCTCAAGCTCCGCCTCCTTCAACTTCAGGATGCCGAGAACTTTGAAGAGGCCTTCGCGAGCCGAGTTCAGGCGGCACTTAATCAACGTCAGGAGAACCCCGAAGAAGCTTTGACGGCGCTCGAGACGTTACGCGAGATAAATCCGAACTATCCGGGATTGCAGGAAGCGATAGTCGAATTGGAAATCCGCCTCGGGATACGCCCGAACCCAGTAACCCAAGAACAGATCCGCCGGTCGAATCAGCTCCTCGCCGATGCACGCGCCCTTGCGGGGGGGGGAGAGGCGCAATCCCTCGCCGCTATTGCACTCCTCGAACAGGCGGTAACGGTAAACCCCGACAATCGGGATGCCCGGCTTCTCCTCGACCGTCTGCGGATCAACGCGGGGGGCCAGGCCTCCGTCGCCCTCTCGTCGACCGACGAGCAGCGCTTTCGCCGGGCGGAAACGCTCTTTATTCAAGGCAACCTCGGGCAGGCCCTGGCGATCGTTCAATCGCTCTTGCAGAATCCGAACAATCAGCAGTACCCGCCGCTGTTGGACCTCCGGGACCGTATTTCCTCACGGTTGGGTATCTGATGAGGCGTTTTCGTGTCGTCCTATCCCTCCTCATCTGGTTTCTTCCGGGAGCAGCCGGAGCCCAGGAGCTCAACCTCGCCCAGTACGATATCTTTTTCGAGTCGCCCACCCGGCTGGTCTCGGAGAACGCCCACTTTCCCGACGCCCGGAGCAATGGAAATCTGGCGGTCGTCACCTATCAGGAGGTAGTTCGGACGGGTCCCGAGGCGGGGCAGATCTACATCTCCTTGATAACCAGTACCGACGGCCGGAATTGGGTCTTCCGGCGCCGGGTGGTCGGCCCCATCGCCTTCGAGCGGGAATCGGCACCGATTGTGTTTTCCTCTCAGTTGACCGCGGACGACCGCATCGTTCTCGCCGTGAGCGTGTCGGCCACCGACACGCGGCTCCTCGTTTCGGATAACCGGGGCATTCGCTTTCGACAGGTCGCAACCTTGAGCAACGAGACAACCTCGGTAGCCCCCCGTCTGTCGCGTCGAAGCGATGGGGGAATGCTGCTCTTTGTCAGCCAGAGTGTCGGGGGAATTCAGAGCATTCTCTACTCGGTGAGCGACGACCTCGAAAACTGGACCGACTTCGAGCGCTTGGAGGAGAATCCCGATCTCGGGTTGAACTTTCTGCCCTTTCACACAAGCCATGAGGGCAACGAGTACGTCGTATTTCAGAGCTTCGATCCGACCGCCGCAATCGGGGGAGCTGCCGCGACGTATCAGCTCTATCTGAAGTCCAGCGAAGACGGCGGTAACTCCTGGTCTCCGGCCCGCCGGGTAACAACGTTTAACCTTTTCGGAGAAGATGAGCCGGCCGACAGCTACGATAATCAGCGTCCTTTCCTGACCTCCATCGGAGGACGGCTGGTGCTGGCCTGGGAGCGCCGCCCGCCCATAGGTACGACCCAAGTGGTCTACGCAGAAATAGACGCCGAGGGAAACAGCATCAGTCCCCCGGAGCAGGTCTCTGAAAGCGCAGCCGGTGCGAGCTATCCCCAGGTAATCGATCACGCCGGAGAGGTCTTTGTCTTCTGGTTCAACGACCCGACGGGGCGGTCCAACGTCTCCGTCGCCGCCCGGCGGGGAGGACTCTGGCCCATCCGGCGCCTGAGCCGGGAGGGCGGTTCCTCGACCTTCGTATCTCCTGTGGTTGTCGCAGGACGTCTCCACGTCTTCTGGCAGAACCGCATAGAGGACGACGCGGCGGGCATCGTCTATCTCGAGCCGGATCAGCGGGTACCGCCGGTTCCCGTCACGCCCGAGAGTTACATTGCCGGCCGCCGGTCGGCAGAAGCGCAAGTCGTCTACCGTTGGGAGGCGCCTCCGGACGCCTCGGGAATTCTCGGCTACAACTACCTGTTTTCCCGGGACCGGAACGCCCCGGTGCCGGAGGTGGTTCGCCACGCCGCCGGGACCCGGGAGGCCGTTGTCGAGGCCGAAGACGACGGGGAGTGGTACTTCCGGATCGTCGCCCGGGACCGGGCGGGCAACTGGTCGCCACCGACGACGGTTCCCTACATCCGGGACCTTACGCCGCCCCCGGCGGTCACCTTCCGTCCCCCGGCGGTGGACGAAGACGGGTACCTCGTATCGAACACCTTTACCGTCGAGTGGAACGAGCCGCCGGCCCCGGATGTCGCCGGCTACAGCTACCGCTTTGAACGGGTCGGCCCCGAGAGCCGCCTCCCGGAGGCGGTCGAAGTGTCGGCGACGGTCCCCCGGGTTGTGGTTACCGATACCCCTCGAATCCGTCGCGACAACATCGACAACGGCCTCTACGCCTTGAGCGTCGCCGCGATAGACACCGTCGGAAACGTCGGCGAGGTCGAGACGCTGCTCTTCCGGTTGAACAAGTACGTCCCGGTGACGGAAGTTTACACTGTAGCCGCCGGCTCCCGGGACATCCTCGGACGGCAGTCGATAGAGGTCGTCGGCCGGGGTTTTACGGCAAACGGTACGATCGACCGGGTGATTCTCGACGCCGACGGCAACCCTCCCTACGACTACGTTTTCGAGCGGGGAGACGGGGACTTTCAGGTAATCGACAACCGATTGATTCGGGGGCCCCTGGTTTCCCGGGTACCGACGGGGGAGTACCGTCTCGGACTGAACCACCCGGAGCGGGGGCTCTACATCACCACCCAGCAGGTATCTCTCCTCGAGGCCGGTTACGTATCCTTCGGGGACTACCGCATGGATTCACGCCCCCGGGTCCGGTGGCGGCAACGGAACGGTCTGTTTCTCCAGGGCCCCTCGGTCTTGGTCTGGATTACCGTGATACTCTTGGCGGCCGCCGCCGTCTTTGCGACTCGACGGCTGGTGGGCGTGGTCCAGGAAGGGCGCATGCTCCAGCTCGAGGTTCGTGCCGTCGTTACCGGAGGGCTGCTCCCGCAGGAGGAGCGCGAAAGGAGGATTAAAGAAATGAAACGTCGGGGAATTGGCCTCCGTGTCAAGTTTACCGTGTTCATCGTCATACTGTTGGTCTCGGTTATCCTCGCTCTCGCCCTTATTCTCGGGAACGCGGCGTTGCAGCGTCAGGAAGAGACCCTCGGGCGGGCGCTGGCAGAGCGGGTTCAGGTGCTTCTTCAGAGTATTTCGAGCCAAGCCGAGGCGCCGCTTCTGAACCCGGGACAGAACCGGGCTACCTTGGCGAGCCTTACCGACCAGCGACAGGTTATGGACGAGGCGCTCTACGTAACGATTACCGGACAGGGGACCGGAACCAGCGATTTCGGCTACGTCTGGGCCACGAACGACCCGGCACTCTTGCCGGGTCCGGCCCCCGAGACCGACCCCCAGGTTTCGCGTTCGATCGATGCCGCTTCGATAGGGGACGGAGGCGAGGCGGAGCTTATCGACCCGGTCACTCCGAGGGCACAAGAGCTCGCGGTACGGCTGGACCAGCGAGCCCTCGAAGCGGTGGGCAACATGCCCCAAGAGATCGTCAACATAACCAATCAGACGGTTCAGCTTATCCTGAACGAAGGCGGCTCCGAGAACGACCCGGAGGTCCGGCGGCTCGACAACGCCCGAAGCGAGCTTGTCCAACGCCTCAACGCGACCCTGAACGAAGTCGGCGCCGTCTACGAAAGCTACCCCGAGTTCGATCCGGAGAATCTCGGGACCGAACAGACCGAGTTTATCTTCCATCAGCCGGTTCTCGCGTATCGCCAGGGGGAGGCTCAACCGGAAGGGTTCTTCCGGGGGATGGTCCGAATCGGCATCTCTACCGAGATCATCCTGGAGCAGATCGCCGACGCCCAAAGGGAGCTTATCATCAGCACCTCCCTCGTCGCCGCCGGTGCTCTGGTGGCGGGCATTATCGGGGCGCTGCTCTTGGCGACCATCGTCGTTATCCCGATCAACAAACTGGTGGCCGGGGTGGAAAAGATCCGCGACACCGAGGACAAGGAGAAGCTTTCGGACCACGTTATCGAGATAAAGACTCGAGACGAGCTTACGGTCCTCGCCGATACCGTAAACTCGATGACCCAGGGGCTCGTCGAAGCCGCAAAGTCGAGCAAAGAGCTGACCCTGGGTAAAGAAATCCAGAAGATGTTTATTCCCTTGGACACCGACGCCGGCCGGAAGCTGACCACCGGAACCTACGAGAACGACCACATCGAGGTATTCGGCTACTACGAAGGCGCCGACGCCCTCTCGGGGGACTACTTCGACCAAATCGACCTGAAGAACGGCTACCAAGCCTTTATCAAGGGGGACGTCTCGGGGCACGGTGCCTCCGCGGCGCTGATTATGGTAGAGGGTGCCACCATCTTCACCAGCCATTTCCGGCAACGTATCGGGAAGAAGCCGGACCTAAACGTCGCCTCTCTTGCCACCGACATCAACGAGCTTCTCTCGGAACGGCAGTTCAAAGGGCGCTTCTTCGCCCTGACGATCGTTCTTCTCGAAGAAGCTACCGGCAAGATGTACGTGACGCACGCCGGGGATAACCTCTTTCACACCTGGAACAGCCGGGAAGGGCGTCTCGAAGTGGACACCCTGGAGCCGGCGCCGGCGACCGGCAGCGTTGACCCGGAGATGATGGCGCTCTCAGGTGTCGCCTATCAGCAGGTGATGAAGCAGTTGCACCCCGGGGACCTGCTCCTGCTCTTTACCGACGGAATCGAGGAGAGCCACCATAGCTTTTGGACCCGCGACCTCGAGGTAATCCCCTTTTCGGAGCTTCCGGAGGCGAAGAGGCAGGAGGCGAAGGCCCTCGAAGAAGCGGGATTCAAGAGCGTCGAGCCGTCGGAAGAACAGGAAGAGTTCGACAACCAGCGGATCGCCGGGGTTATCTCCGCCGCTCTCCGGAAGGAGGTCTACGAATTGAAGCGCCGGGGGGACCTCCTTATCGAGGAGCCCCTCATCTTCGACTTTACGACCCTATCCGGAACCGCCGAGGAGGTAGTGCTTGCGTTGATGGCGGTGGAGAAGGTCTACCGGCTGGTACCCGACCCCGGGGCCACTGCCTCGGACCGGGTTCAGGTTGACCGAAATATCGCCGACTTTCTCCGGAGTCACTTTCGGCAATATAGCCGTTTCTTCAAGAACAGAACCGACGATAAGGAGCTCTCGGAGTACGTCTGGTTCTCGCACCTAAAAGAGGATGTGCAGGATGATGACCTTACCTTTCTCGCGATCCGAAAGAAGTAGCGGTTCCGGCCCCGAAGCGCCTGCAACGTTTTGTTGGAGCCGTGCCTCTGCGTCGCCGATAGTAGAAACATGAGACGTCTCGCTCTTTTCCTTCTTGTCGCCGGTTCCCTTGCGGCTCAGACGACCATTCAGAACAACGAGGACTACCTGGCGTACTACGCCGGGACTCAGTTTTCGGAATCCGCCGTCCAAGAGGCGCTTCTTGCCCCCGGAGGGGGCGTTGAATTTCTCGGCAACTACCTTTCGGCGGAGCGTTACCTCCCCCCCTTCGGTGCCCTCGTCGACGAGGCGCTTGGCTTTCGGACCCGCACCGTTGTCGGGGTATTCGTCCGTCCGGAGAGTACCCGCTACCCCGTCTTTCTGGTGCCGGGAGACCGGGATTTCGTTTCCATCGGAGAAGAAGACATCTTGCGTCTTCCCGACGGTGCGGCGATGACCATTTCGCCCTTGGACCTTCGGGTCGAAGCGGAGCGCATCGTTATCGATAACCGCTACCTCGATTGGGAGACCATCCCGGACCTCCTGCGGTCCGGCCCCGCGACCACCCCCCGGCGGGCCCGGCGGGTTACCGACGCCGGGGAAGAGACACGCGCCGTCGGACAGACGCTCTACTGGCGGAAAGGGGGGACCGAGCTCGAGGGCCTCAAGATCGCCCTTACCGAGACGAGCCTCTATTTCGGTTTCGACGCCTCCCGGCCCATGGTCGAAGGCCTCTCTCTCTTTGCTTATGTCTATCCGGAGCGCCCGAGGGGCGTCGGGGAGATTACGGTCGAGATTCCGGTTTCCGACCCGACGGGTCCCGTCTTGGTGTGGCGCCGAGGTGTCGACGAACCTGTTGTTGCCGGCTACTTTGCCGTCGCCGATTTCTTTCTCGAAGGTCGGGTCTTTCGTGAGGACCTCGGGCTTCCGGTGGAAACCGACGACGTATCCGTCGACATCTCGACCGCCTTCTTCGGACCCGGTGTCTTCGAAGAGTTCGAATACGGAACCATCTACCTGAGGGAAGCAGCGAAATTCTAGTAGAATAGCCGTATGAAACGCGGCAAGTTCTTCTGCGAGAACTGCGGGACGGAGGTGCGTCCAAACGCCAAGGTGTGCCCTCATTGCGGTCGCTTCTTCCGGGCGGTCCGGTGCCCCGTCTGCTCCTTTACCGGAGAGTCGATGCTCTTTCTTCAGGGATGCCCCAACTGCGGGTACGCCGGGGGGGAGGGCCGGGGGAGGGCCGCCGGCTCCGGTTTCGAGGTGTACAATCCCGACGAGCTTGAAGGCGTCGGTCAAGACGACGACCGGAGAGCCCGCTACGGGGCGCCTTCTCGCTCAAGCTCGCCTCCGCCGTGGCTCTACTGGTTGATCTTCGGTACGCTCCTGGTTGCCTTTGGCCGGGGCGTGGCGCCGCAGGTGGGCCTTGACGCGGGCCAGCACCTCCGCGATCCG
>CAYPUT010000155.1:0-8115 GCA_964413945.1 uncultured Spirochaetaceae bacterium | reverse complement strand
AGCCGCCCTACCTCGGTGTCGACCTTGGAGCCCTGGACATCACCATCGCCGGCCGCAGTGCCCTCCTCCTCTACCAACCAGGCCAATTCAGCCCCTTCGAGGCGGCAAACCGGTACGACGTCTCGGACCTTTCGATCGGCGCCGCCTCCCAAGTCGAGCTCGAGTTCGTCGAGCGGGACGGGTTTACCCCCCGGGAGTTCGACGCTGTCACTCCCTATCTCGCCCCGGAGCGCCTCGAGCTCGTGGTCGGAGACCCAACCCTCGACGTCAGGGCCCCGGACAACCGATACCCCTTCGCCGGGACCAACCCGGACTACCCGCTGCTCTACGGCCCCGGGGCTACCGACAAACCGGGCTACGTCGGCTTTCAGGTCTACGCCCGGGTCTTGAGGTCCGTCGAATCGCTCCAGCTCTCGGGGCAGGTTGTCCCCGGATCGGTCAGGGTATTGAGAAACGGCGTGGAGGACCCGAGCTTTACCGTGGACTACCAGACCGGCAGACTCTCGACCCCCTACCCTATTTTTCCTTCGGACGTGATTGAGGTGACCTACCGCACCGTCGGCCCCGAGGGTGACGGCGACCTCCTCTTTGCAAGCGGAAACGTCATACAACTGAACAGCCAAACCGACCTGACCCTGGCCCTCGGAATCCGGTGGAACATCCTCGACAGCAGCTACTCGGTAACCCCGGAGGACCACCCGGGAAGCATCACCACCAGCGCCCAGGTCGACTACCGGAGCGACTACCTCACCGGCTTGGTAAACGGCGCCGTGCAGTTTCGCATTCCCGACACCACCGGCATCCTCCGACTCTTGGGGATGGAGGACAAGCGGAGCATCCTCCCGGTCTCGGATTCGCTGATGTTTCCGGCGAGCGCCCCGGGGGGCAGCATCGCCGCGGCGCCCCCTGCAAGCCTGCCGATGACGAACGCGAACCGAGGCATCCTCCTGTACAAGGACTACTACACCGAGAGCACCTTCGGCGGCTCGACCTTGCAGAACTACGACTTCAACCTCCCGGACTCAAAGATCTACCCCTACGAGGAGGACTCCCGAATCGGGCCCTACCCGGCGGATTCCGACGACCCGGGGTACGACGACCGGGTTATGGTCCTCGACTTCGAGCTGGGCAACGATGAATGGGTCGGGGCGAACCTTCGGGTGCCCAACACCGTGGACCGGGACTTCTCCCAGGTCTCGGCGATCAGCTTTACCTGGAGCACCCGGGACCTCGACGGCACCGAGGATATCCAAGTCTACCTCCAAGCGGGGTCCGTCGCCGAGGATCTCGACGGGGACGGCGACCTGGACAAGAGCGAGAGCCTCCTGGTCCCCGCCTTCCCCTTCGACGACGGCGGCGCCGGCATTACGCTTTTGGCGGGACTTCTGCCACCGGGGCAGAGCGGGACCCTCTCGGAGGACGGAAACCAGAACGGCATCCTCGACGGCGAGGTAGACGACCTTGTGTTTACCGCGCCGGAGATTATCACAAACTACGGCGGCCGCCCCGACGACACCTGGCAGCGGGTCAAGATCAATGTGTCTGCAGCCGACCGCGCGAAACTCGCTGCCACCCGGGCGGTGCGGATAATTGTTGTCGAGAGCGCCCCCGGAACCGCCGCTGCCGGCCGCATCCTCGTCGGAGACGTCACCTTCCACGGGACGACCTTTGCCGTAGAGCGGGACTCCGGAGAGATCTACGCCCGGGAGGTTCGAGACGCTCCTGGAGGCGGCATTCCGACCCTGGTCGAGGAGTTCCCCGAGGTCCGGGATATCTTCCACACCGAGGGCACGACGAACCAGCGGGTCCTGGAGGTTAGATGGGAGGACGGCGGCGCCTCGCCGGAGTGGACCCTCGCCGACTACGTCACCCAGACCCCCGGCGATCAGTACGAGAATCTCGTTTTCTATCTCCGGGTGGAGAGTCTCTCTCTCAGCGACCTCGACCCCTCGACCCTCCGGGTCGCCATGGTGGAGAACGAGGGGGATACCCCGGCTATCGAGGGCACCTTCGACCTCGACGACTCCACCGCCCGGTGGCGGAAAGTGGAGCTCGATATTCCGGCGGACGAGATTCGCGTCGACGGCGAGCGCGTCGGGAGCCTAGACCGGAGCTCGGCCCCGAGAGACCGCCTCTCCTACCTGGTGTTCGAACAGGACGGCAGCGACGCCGGAACGATCTACCTCGACGAGGTCCACTGGGCCGAGTCGCGCTTGAGCGTCGAAGGTGCCGGGCGGGCGGCGTACACCTGGGACTACCCGGAGGTTCTCTGGCAGCGGGGCGACGTCGAAATCTTAAGGAACATCGTCGTCAGCCAGGACACGGCGGTTCGGTCCCGGGGCTTCTCGGCCCAGAGCGAGGTGACCGGAGAGACCGGGAGCTTCTCCCACCGGACCGATTTCGGCATCGACGTTCTCTACACCCGGCTCGAGACCTTCGGAAGCGTCGCGGTTACCGACGACCGGACCACCGGGAGCGCCGGGCATTCGCTTCAGTTTCCCGCGGACCCGGGCCTCGTGACGGTCTACGAATCGTACCAGCGGAGCTTCAATTCCGGGCTTCCGAGCCAATACCGGTCCAACTGGATACTGGTGTCGGATCAGGATGTCGGTGCCCTGCGGTTCGACACCGACGCGACCTTACGCAACCGGAGCCTGGTGCAGGAGTGGACCCTCGACGGCCGCTCCCTCTGGAGCGATCGCTTCGCGATGACGAGCCTGGTTCGCTTCGGCCATAGGGCCGGGGGATACGAGCTTGCCGCCACCGGCTACGGCGAGTCATGGGTCGACGGCTACACCCTCGTCGCCCCCTTCTCCGAAGGGGACAAGCCGACCCGGACCGGGGAAAGCTCCCAAAGCTTCGTCTGGAGCGACCGCTTCGTCGGGACGAATATCAACATAGAGCTCGGTTACGAAAACCGAAGCGCATCGGAGGGGGTCCAGACAAACCGGGGGAGCCTCGGTGTCTCGACACCCCTCGCGCTGGTCGACGCGCCACCCCGGAGCCTGACGCTGACTCCCGGCTACCGCCGGAGCTACTCCTTTACCGCGCCGGAGAGCGGTAACACCGCCTACGCCGACGACCTCGCCGATTGGGGCACAGACTCAGGCACACAGCGCTACCTCTTTGCCTCGACACCCTTCTGGGAGCTCGGGGGCACCCGGGAGAGGGAGCTCTTTGTAAAGGACAGCTTGGGCTACGACTACGCGACCTACACTCCGGAACTCTCCCTGGCGTTGACCCGGAGCACTCACTCCGAGATCCGGGACCTCTTCGTTCCCGCATCGGCCTCCACGGCCTTCGGGCGGACCCTGACCCGGGAGAGCGAGGCCCTGACCGACCGCTACAGTTGGAACCTCGAGCTGACGACCATCGCGCTGAACCTCTTCGGACGCTTCGGCACGAACCCGACCTTTAGCTTCTATCAGAGCGACGAGATAACCAACAGCGCTTCGGTCACGATAGACCGGCGGCTCCCGGGGGACGAGGTAGACTGGCAGATGGTCTTCCAGACGCTGATCGCCCTCTACGGCGCCAATTTCCGGCAGTTCACCCTGGAAAACAGCCTGGATTTCGACCGCCGGGAGGACCCGGTTACCACGGTAGACACGGCCCTTCGGTACAGCCGGCGGAGCTATCCCGTCGCGCTCCTGAGCCGTCCCCGCCTGGAAGGCCTCGCCGAACGGGGGTCCTACTTTCTCCACACCGAGTCGGTGACCTTTTCGAGCATCGTCGCCCCGGAGGAAATCCCGCCCCGGCGTCAGACGGTGGTAGTCGGCCACGAGACGTCCCTGGAAATTCCCGACCGGGGCCGGATTCGAATCTACGCGGATGTCGGCTTCGGAATCGAGCCCTTCGAGCTTGAAGGAGAACAGCGGAATCAGTACCTTCTCGGACTCCAAGGCGGCATCGAGGGGCAGCTGACCTATTAAGCCGGCTCGGTCCCAGCCCGGGCCAGGCCGCCGGTCTCCGGGCCCGTGGTCAATTCATTTCAACCGAGGTATAGTCTGTCACTAGTGAGAAATTGGGCATTTGTAGCTTTGCTTGTGTTTTTTGGAGCCCTGTCTTTTGCCCAGGAGTCTTCCACCGACGAGAACCCGGCCCCGGAGCTCTCCTTCGGCCTGTCCCTCGGCCTCGGAGTCCAGACGTATTCCGAAGGAACCGGCGCCGAGCCTGCAACCTACCAATTCCTGGCGTTCCGACCCGAGATCGCCTACGGCAAGCTCGGCCTCGGCCTGGACCTGGGCCTGAACTACCGGTTTACCGGTGGTGATGGAAACGACTTCGCGGTTCGAAAGGAGGACTGGGTTCCCTCGAGCGACCGCAGCTTTCTCGAGATCTACCTCGCAAAGCTCGCCTACCTCCGGTGGGCGCAAGAAGGCGATCCCCTCTACGCCCGCCTCGGCTCCCTGGAAGACGCCACCTTGGGAAACGGCTTTATCGTCGGTGGGTACGCGAATACCCGGTACCTCCCGGATCTCCGCCTCGTCGGGGTTCAACTTGAGGTCGACGGTGATCTCGTCGGGTTTCCCTATCTCGGCCTCGAGACCCTCGCCGGAAACCTGGCGGCCCTCGACGTGATGGCCGGGAGGCTCTACCTCCGGCCCCTCGCCGGGACGGAGATCCCGGTGGTGTCGGGGCTCCAGATCGGCTCGACCGTCGCAACCGACCGGGACCCCTACTACTTTGCCGACAAAAACGAAGCCTTCGACGGCCCGGTCGATTCTTCCGCGGAGGTCCTCATCTGGGGAGTCGACTTCCGGCTCCCGATCCTTTCCCGGGACACCCTCACCCTTGCGACCTTCGGAGACTACGTCCGGCAAGACGAGAGCCCGGGTGGCATGGCCGGTTTCGGAGGACGGCTCTTCGGGTACCTTCTCTACGGAGGTCAGCTCCGGTACCTTGCGGAGAACTTTATCCCGGTCTACTTCGACGGTTCCTACGATCTCTTTCGTCTCGAGCAGTTCCTTGTCTACGACGCGGAACGAGCCATCAACCCGGAATACTGGGGATGGCAGGGCACCCTGGGATTCGCCTTCTTCGACGACTCGTTAATCTTTCAGAACTCCGTCGAGGGACCGCTGGAAACCGGCTCCGGAACCAATCCCACCTTGCGGAGCTCCCTCTCCGTGGGCCCTGGACTCCTCGCCGGCTTCTCCCTTGAAGGGGAATACACCAAGCGGGACATCGGGAGCTTCGGCGACCTGATCGATCCGGAGGACTCGTTGATTCTGGCGCGCTTTGGGTATCAGACCGGACCGACCACCATTTCCATCGTCTACCGGCTCCGGCACGACCCCTTTGCCGAGGGGGACCCCTGGCAGGTCTCCTCGGGTTTGGAGAGCACCATTGTCTTGCAGTAAGCTTCGGTTTCGCCGTCTTCTCACCGTCGCGGCGCTTGCTTCGGTCACCTGGGCCACCCCCACCGTCTACGCCCAGACTGAGCCCCGGGCGGTCCTCGAGTATTTCGAGGATGAGTTCGAAGTCGAGATTACCGATACCGACGGAATACCCCGGGACGTCTTCCTGGGGCAGGACCTCTTCCCCGGAGACTTTATACAGACCTTCGACTCGACCGTGGAGCTCCGCCTGGACCCGAACGGCACCATCATCAAGGTCGGTCCCCAGACCGCCTTCGCCATCGACTCGATTCAGGGCCGGGAAAGCGCCGACAGGAGCGCCTTCGACCTCTCCGTCGGTCGTATCCGGGCCGTAGCCGCCCGGGCCAGGGGCTCCGCCTACGAGTTCCGTACCCCCTTCGCCGTCGGCGGAGTTCGAGGGACGGACTTTCTCCTAGACGTCGTTCCAAATAGCAGCAACGCGATCTTCGTTCGATCCGGTGGTGTCGAGTTTACGAATCTCGCAACCGGAGAATCGGTCCTCGTAAACGAAGGCCAAGGGGCCGACGTCTTTGCCGAAACCTTCGGGGCGGCGCCGATCCCCGCCGGTCAGTTGCGGTCTCTCTTCGATAGCCTGGAGTTCCAGGCTTTGGAGCCCCTCGATGTAAACCCGCCGGAGGGTGAGCCACCTTCGGACGCCGAGACCGCCGATCCGGAGCCTGCGGGAACCGGAGAAGAGCCCCAAGCTTCGGACCAGTCCCCTCAGGTAACAGACCGCTTCCTCGAGTTCCTCCGCCTCGAAGCGGGGTCCGTGCTTATCGACGGACGGACCTACGGCAAGCTCGTCTTTCAGCCGGAGATTCGGCGGGACCGGTTTGCGCTGGGCTTCTACGTCCCGATCGTCTATTCGGACAACCTCTTCGACGCCACGAGTTGGTATCGACCCGGGGGAAACAACGAGTGGTCCTTCGGCGCCGACAAGGACTGGCAAGCGAATCCCTGGGGGGCCCTCGGCGACCTGGCCGGCGACGCGGCGCTCAAGGTCCGGTACGCCCGGTACGGCGAGCAGGGGGACCCTTTCTTTGCGAAGGTGGGAAACCTCACCGGCATGACCCTCGGACACGGCATCCTCGTCCACGACTACGCCAACGACTGGGACTTTCCCGCGACCCGACGGATCGGGCTCAACCTGGGTATAGACCGGGAGCGCAACGGCCTCGAGCTACTCGTAAACGACCTCCTCGATCCGGCGCTCTACGGAGCCAGGCTCTACTATCGCCCCTTTTCTGCACCCCTCGGCTTCGGTCTTTCGGCAACCGCCGATCTGGGTCCCGCGTCGACCCTCCCGCAGGACGAACCGCTCTACGACCAAACGCGCACAACCGACCCCATTCTAATCAACGTCGGCCTCGACCTGGAGTTTCCCGTCGTCGATTCGGAGCGGCTCCGGCTAGTCGCGTTCTCGGATATCGCTGCCCCGATACCCTACCTTCGGGAAGACGTGACGGACGGCAACGGAGCCGATGGCGGCCTCCAAACCGGTATTGTCGTGGACCCGGAATCCGGAGAGCTCTTGAACTTTGGGACCATGACCGGGATTATAGGGCAGGTCGGCGCTGTTCGTTTCCGGGGGGACTACCGGACGTTTCGGGGGATCTTTCGCCCCTTCTACGTGTCGGGCCCCTACGACCGCCTCCGGGGCCGCCTCGCGGCGGAGACGGTCGGCTACTTTGTAGACAACGAGGCCGACCGGTACGACAACTACGGGATGGGGTTCTACGGGGAGGCGGCGCTCTCCCTCGTCCGGGAGCGCCTGTTCCTCCGGGCCGGCTATCTCTGGCCTTGGGCAGTCGAAGAAACCGGCGGGTGGCAGCCGGCCGACGACGATCAGCTTCTCGTCGAGCTCCGGGCGGAAGAGGGGCTCCTTCCGATACCTCTTTCGGCGGCGTTCCGGTACGAGCGACGCGGCTTTGTTCCGACCCTCTACGACCGGGGAGACTACGACGGAGCCCGCCTCTTCGACGCGGATACGACGCTCCGAGGCGAGGTCGCCTACCGCGTCTCGCCGGGGCTTTCGCTGGCGCTGACGGCCTCTACCGCCCTGGTTTATACTGACGACGGTGAGATCGCTTACGCGGACGGCCGCCCGGAAACGGCGACCACCGTCACCATCGAAACCAGAATCGGCTACTAACAGGAATCGTCATGCCGTCCGGTAATCCTCTTCCGCCTCGAAGACCCATCCGTCTCCTCGACGACTCCGTAGCCCGGCGTATCGCCGCCGGGGAGGTTATCGAGCGCCCCTCCTCGGTGGTCCGAGAGCTTCTCGACAACGCGATCGACGCCGGGGCCGGGAATATCGAGGTACGGCTGCGGCAGGGCGGATTGGAGGAGATCGTCGTTCAGGATGATGGGTCGGGAATGCCGCCGGAAGACCTCGAGCTTTGCTGGTACTCCCACGCCACCTCCAAGATCGCCGGCGAGGCCGACTTGGAGACGGCAACCTCCCTCGGCTTTCGGGGAGAGGCCCTGGCGAGTATCGCGTCGGTCAGCCGCCTCGAGATAATCTCCCGGCCGCCGGAGTCAGATGCCGCGCGGCGGCTTCTCGTCGTCGCAGGACGCCGGGAAGCCCTATCGGCGGCGTCCGGAGCCCCGGGAACCCGGATCGCCGTCTCGGGTCTCTTCGCCGACCTCCCGGCGCGAAGGCGATTTCTCCGGCGGCCGGCGACCGAGTCGCGAATGATCCGGGACGTGTTTCTCGAGAAGGCCCTCGCCT
>CAYPUT010000154.1:0-8151 GCA_964413945.1 uncultured Spirochaetaceae bacterium | reverse complement strand
TTCCGTGAGGCTTGACCGTATTCATCGTTCTCTTTTCAGACGCGTTCTATCTTCTGCATCCCTATCCCGACAGGGAGCCTGTAGGGGCCCGGTAGCCAAACGCATCGGCGGCCGCAAGCCCAGGCCGCCGGAGGCGGCCCAAACAACAGAGCCCTGGTCGGAAGTTGAGAGGTTGTGTGGTGATCATAGCGGACAGGAAACACCCGTTCCCATTCCGAACACGGAAGTTAAGCTGTCCCACGCCGATGGTACTGCCCTCAGGTGGGAGAGTAGGTCGTTGCCTCACTCCCCTCTCACTTCCGATCAGGGCTTTGGTGCGTTTAGAGGGCGGCCATCACCATCTGTGCTGCCGGCGCGGCGGCGAGGAGGAACGCTGCGGTAAGAGGGCGTCCTGCCGCGGCCTTAAGCCACCCCGGACTCCGAGGCCTGTCTGGGTAAGAACGTCCCTCGGCGGCTCTCCGGCTTACCATCCAAGCAGCAACAATTACCATTCCGTTTACCACCGACTCGATCCCGACGAAGCTTCGCAAGGGCCCGGGGCCCTTCATAAGGATTCCCTTTTGCACCGGCAGAAGCACAACGGCGAGGAGAAAGAGCAGGCGCCAGAGAACCGCAACCCCGAGGGCGGCCCCGCCGACCGACGCGACGGCGGATACCGAGAGGGTGGAGCGGTTGGTCGGCCGAAAGAGAGCGGGGAACAGGGAAAGAAGCAGGGCAAAGGCCAACCCTTCGGCAAGGATGGCTATCGACGGATTTACGACGAATAGCCACGATACCGCCGGAAGAGCGACACTTGCCGTCTTACTCATGGCCGCTATCGCTGCCGCCCCAATCGCCGCCTCTGGGCGACCCGAGGCACCGTAGGCCTTGTACATAAAGAAAACCGCGACGGGAAACATCACGAATCCCGCGAGGCCGGGCAGCCCGAGAAACCTGCCTCCGAGATGGAGAAGGTAGCCCAAGGTCGCCTCGGTGATACCCCACAAGGCGCCGAAGCTTACAGTGGCAAAAAGGGCCCGGGAGCCGGTTTGGCTTCTACGATACGCTGCGTCAGTGCCGGTGTCGATATAGTTAGCTGACATGGGAGAGTTCCTCCTGTGCCGCCGAGTAATCGGCGGGGGTGTTTAGGTTTCGAAACGTGTCCGGTTGCGGTGCCGGGAGCAGACGAGTTTCTGCCTCTTCTAAGAGGCGTCGGGGGCTCATGCGTCCTACGGCGGCGCCGGCAAAGAGTCGAGGCCCACTCGCGCTCTCGTAGAGGGTGCAGAGGGGCTCCGGTCCGGTAATCGCCGGGTTATAGAACGCGACCGCCTCGGTGTCCGGGGTGCGACCGGCAATCAGCGCTACGAGATCGTTTCGTTCTACGTAGGGCATGTCGACCGCCAGGACCAGCCATGCAGCTTCTGCGGAATGACGGAAGGCGGCAAGAAGGCCCGCGAGGGGCCCGGCGCCGTCGGCGTCCACCAGAAGGGGGTACGGACCGTATTCCTTTAGCTTCTCTTGGTCCCGGTTTGCCGAGACGTAGGTATAGTCGGTGACCGAGGCAAGAAGCCGAAAGCGCCGGTCGATCAGGGGGCCCTCCCGGAACGGGAGGAGTGCCTTGTCGCTCCCCATCCTCGACGAGCGCCCCCCTGCGAGAAGAAGCCCGTTGATCATCCGTCTTCCTTCTCCGGCGTCGCCGGGGCGATGGTGACCGCGGCGTACTTGTACGCCGGCTCGAAGCTGTACTTGTCGAAGGCGGGAAAGGTAAGAATGTTCGTCTCCGGGTAGTGCATCGGCATAAAGAGCTCCGTCGGGCGCACCGTGTCGGTAACCTTCGCCGTTACCTCGGAACTCCCCCGGCGGGAGGAAACGACGACCCGTTGTCCTTCCTCGATGCCGACGCGGGAGGCGTCCTCCGGGTTGACCTCGACGTAACAGGCCGCCGGGTAGAGTTTTCGAAGCATCTCGACCTTGCCGGTTCGGGTCTGCGTGTGGAATTGAACGACGCTTCCCCGTCCTGTTAAGAGCGCGAAGGGGTAGGCTTCGTCCGGAACTTCCGGAAGCGGGCGGTCCTCTTCGAAGAGGAGCCGGGCCCGTCCCGACGGCGTAAAGAAGCGCCCGTCGGAAAAGAGTCGACGCTCGACGGCTTCTTCGGCGCCTCGGGCGGGGTAGGGCCACTGGATACCTCCCCGGGAGCGGATCATGTCGTATCCCTCGATGCCGGTTATGTCGCAGGGCCGTCCGGCGGACACCCGGGCGAGGATCCGAAAGACGGCTTCGGGGGAAGTCCACTCCGGGAGCAGCTTCCGGGTACCCCACGCGTCCGCGATTCCCCGGAAGATATCGAAATCGCTCCGTGCGTCCCCCGGCGGATCGGTTACCTTGTCGACGATGCCTATCCGACGCTCGGAATTGATGAGCGTGCCGTACTTCTCTCCGCTCCCCGCCGCGGGGAGCACAAGGTCGGCCCGCTGCGCCGTCTCGGTGGTGGCGTAGAGGTCCTGAACCACCAGGAAGTCGAGCTTCTCGAGTCGCCGGAAGAGGTCGTTCTTGTCTATCCACGAGTGGGCCGGATTCGTCGCTATTACCCAGAGCGCCTTGATGCGCCCAGTGTCGACTTCCTCGAGAATCCGATGGTAGGGCAGGCTATTCTTCGTGGGGATGGTCCCTTCGTCGATATCGAGTAGTTCCGCAATGGTTCTTCTGTCTTCGGGCTTCTCAAAATCGTAGCCGGCGAAGAGGCTCGTCGTATTGCTAAAGAGGCGGGACCCCATCGCGTTTGCCTGGCCGGTTATCGAGTTGGGCCCGGTCCCCGGGCGGCCGATGTTGCCGGTTATAAGGCAGAGGTTGATGATGGCCTGTGCCGTCCGCACCGCCTGGTGACTCTGGTTGACCCCCATCGTCCACCAGATCGAAACCGCCTTCGCCTCGTGGATCCGCCGGGCGAGGTCTCGGACCGTTTTCGCAGGGATCCCGGTGCGCGCTTCCGTCGACTCCGGAGTAAAACCCGCAACGTGGGCGGTAAACTCCTCATAGTTCTCGGTGTGGCTCTCGACGAAAGAGCGGTCGACCCAGTCGTTTTCGATGATCTCTTGGGCCACGGCGTAGAGGAGGGCAAGGTCGCCCTTGGGGTTAACCGGAAGGTGGATGTCTCCCTGCTCCGCGGTCTTTGTCCGCCGGGGGTCGACGACGACGATGGTCGGGTCGTTCTGGTTCATCTTTACCCGGTTCCACATGATCGGATGGGAGATAACCGGATTCGCCCCGACGAATATCATAAGGTCGGAGACCTCGAAATCCTTGTAGGTAAAGGGCGGGGCGTCGAACCCGAAGGCCTGCTTGTAAGCGACCGCGGCGGTCGCCATGCACTGCCGGGTATTTCCGTCGGCGTGGACGAACCCCATGCCGAACTTAAAAAGCGCCCCGAGAAAGGCCATCTCTTCCATCGGCATCTGCCCGGTGCTCAAGAATGCCGCAGCCTCTTCGCCGTGCTCTTCCCGAACGCCCTTGAACCGGCGAACGAACTCGTCGAACGCCCGGTCCCAGGAGACCGGCTCGAGGACGCCGTCGGGGTTCCGTAGGAGGGGGGTGGTCAGTCGGTCGTCCGCTTCGAAGGCCTTGAGAAGGTGGAACCCCTTCGGGCAGGACTTACCGGGGTTTACCGGGTACTCCTTGTCCGGAAGAAAGCTCTTAACCCCCCCGTCGTCGTCGATAACCGCCTGGAAGTTGCATCCGACGGAGCAGTAGCTGCAGGTTGTGCGTACCGTTTTCATGCCGGTTCTCCTTGTGCAAGTTGCTTCTTGATTTGACCTTTGCGGCTTAAGAGGCCCACGAGGGCCATGGATAGTGCCGCGAGGGCGACGAAGACCAGAAATCCGAGGGCGTAGCCTCGATTTCGAACTCCACCCCCGGAAACGAAAGCGGCCATTACGTTGGGAATAACGAAGCCCCCGAAGGCACCGAGCCCGCCGACCCACCCGGCGGCGCCGCCTATGGCGTCGGGAACCATTTGAGGAACCAGCTTGAACACCGCGGCGTTCGCGGTTCCCATCCCTAAGGCCATGAGCACCACCGAGGCGATCGCCGGCGGCACTCCTTGAGAGAAGGCGACCCCGATGGCGCCTATCATCGTCACGAGAAGCGAGAAGAACGCCGTCCGCTCGCCACCGAAGCGGTCGGAGACCGAGCCCCCGGCAACGCGGACCGCCGAGGCGGTAATCGAGTAGAGAGCGGTGAGGCTTCCGGCTACCGCGAGGGAGACGCCGTGGTAGCTCAGCCAGTACTTCGGAAACCAGCCGGTCAAAGCCATAAAGCCGCCGAAGCTGGTAAAGTAGATCGCGACCAGAGCCCAGGTCTGCCAAACCCCGGCGGAAGCCTTGAGGCTTTCGGTTACCCGGGACTTCGGAAAGAACTCCTGTCCCTTATCCCTCGCCGCGGCCTTGGCCTCTTCTTCGCTCAGTCCCGCGGACCGGAACTGGAAGAACCAGGCGTTGCGTCCGAAGAGGGCGTAAAGAGCCGTCCCGAGGATGAGGATGCCGAGCCAGAGCAGGTAGGAGCCCGCGAGGCCGAAGGTCGGGAGGGCGAAGGCCGAAAGAAGGAAGGCAAAGATGCCCGGAGCCAGGTTTCCGATGCCCGCGAACGCGCCGAGGGCGGAGCCCTGCCGCCTGGCCGGGAACCAGTAGGAGGTCTGCGAGATTCCGACGGAAAAAGTGGCGCTTCCGGCGCCCCCGAGAATCCCGAAGAAGAGCAAGAGCGGAAAAAGCTCCTGGAGACGCCCGGCTCCGAACCGGACGATCACCTCGATTCCCGCGAGTCCGATAATCGAGAGCACGAGGAGAATGAGGAACGGCTTCCGACCGCCGGTAGTATCGACCATTGCCGAGAAGGGAATCCGCAGGAGGGACCCCGAGAGATTCGGAACCGCGATCAACAGACCCGCCATGGCCGGGGTGAGCGCGGCTGCTTTCTCGAGATAGTCGACGGTCGGTCCGAAGAGGGAAACCGCGGCGAATCCCACGAAAAAGCCCAGCGTTGCACCAAAAAGACCCTGGAGCGGGGTGCCCCTCGTCTGTGTAATCGGTGTCGACATAACCACCTCCTATCGGTCGATGGTCCAATGATGCATCCATTTATGCGACGATCGCGGTAACATATGTTACGATTCGACTATGAATTCCCCCGACGAGCGTGCGATTCAGGACCTCGGCCGTTGTGCACTTTTCGAAGAGCTGGAAGAGCGGGAGCTTCGTTTGGTTTACGACGAAAACCACGGAAGAATTGCCTCCTACGACGCCGGGGCCCTCCTCCACCTCCGGGGGGCGCCGTACGAGGAGCTCTACATCATCCTTACGGGGACCCTGCGCGCGGAGATTCAGGATGCCGAAGGACACAACATGACGGTGGAAACGCTTCCGGCTCCGGAGGCGGTTGCCACGGCGATGCTCTTCTCCGAGCCTCAGGTACTCCCGGTATCCCTCTACGCCGCCTCGCCGAGTGTAATCCTCAGTCTGCCCCGGGCCGCTCTCTTGGCGCTCTGTCGGCGCCACGAGTCGGTACTCCTTGCCCTCCTCCGGGATATGGGAAACCGAGCCCAATTTCTCGCCCAGAAGCTCCGCTTCGCGGTCTTTACGACCATCCGGCAGAAGATTGCCACCTATCTCTTGGAGCAGTACCGTTCCCAGGGGCAGAAGGGCGTCGCGTTGACGATGTCGAAGCAGTCTCTCGCCGAGGTGTTCGGGGTGACGCGCCCCTCCCTCTCCCGGGCCTTTGCCGAGTTGGCCGACGAAGGGGTCCTTAACCTCGACGGCAGAAACGTTGAGATTCTCGACGAAGCGGGGCTCGAGGCGATCGTCGCCGGGTGCGAATAGAGGCCGGGCCCTAAGCTCTAGAGAATTAGCCCAGCCGCGAGTGCCCCGGCGACGATAAGGGGCGCAGGGATCCGGGTAAAGGCGAGGAGGCCCGCCGCCGCAGCGGTAGCGATGAGGTTTTCCGGTGCGAAGCCGCCGGCCTGGGTCAGGATGACAGCCGCCACGGCGATCAGCCCCCCGGCGACGGCGTTGATGCCCTTGAGAGAGATGCGGATCGCCCGAATCTTCTTGAGGTTTTCCCAGAGCGGATAAACAAAATAGATGAGCAGGAGTCCCGGAAGAAAGATGCCGATGCCCCCGATAATCGCCCCGGCGACCTGAGTCCAGGCCGAGGCTCCCCGGGCGGCCATCCCCCCGGCGTAGGCGGCAAAGCTGAACATCGGCCCCGGGAGTCCTTGAACCAGCCCGTAGCCGGTAAGGAACTCACCGTTGGTCAGGTAGTTCCTGACCTCGACAAGCTCGCTATGCATTACCGGAACCACCACCTGACCGCCGCCGAAGACGAGGTAGCCGTAGCGGTAGAAGCTCTCGAAGAGCTGCACCAGGCGGGCCTCGAAAAGCGACGCCGCGAGAATTCCTCCGAGAGCAAAGAGGGCGAAGACCCCGAGGTAGCCCCAGGGAGGGCGAACCTTGACGGGGTTCCACATGTCCGGCTCCCTTCCGATTACGAGAGCCACGAGCCCGCCGGCTAGGAGGAGCACCGGGAAGATCCACGGCTCCCGGAGAAGGTAGGTAACCCCCGCCGCGGCAACCATCAGCAGCGCCGTCGGCGCATCCACGACCACCTTCCGACCGATTCGTACCGCGGCGACGACGATAAACCCGACGGCCATCGGTCCCACAAAACGCAGGATATCCCGGGAGATGCTCCGGGCCTCGAGAAACTGATAGACAAAAGAGAGCGCACCCATTGCAACGAGTACCGGAAGCGCCCAGACCAACATGGTCAGTAAGGCGAGCTTCGGTCCTCCCATCTTGTAGCCGATCGAAACGATTGTCTGGGTGCTCGTCGGTCCTGGGAGGATGCTGCAGAGGGCCAGCAGTTCTACGAGCTCGCTCTCTGAAAGGTAGCCCCGTTTCTCCACCATCTGGTCGACAAAGACGCTTATGTGCGTCTCGGGCCCCCCGTAGGCCCCGAGGGAACAGATGAGCACGTCTTTGAGAAAGGCCCCTCTTCGGACGGGGCCGGGGGATCGGGTTGGCTCCATAGCGGCTTGAAACTACCGGGGTGGGGCGGGGAGGTCAAGATAGTTGACGCGGCTCCGAATGCGCTCTATCCTCCCTAATAGCTGACAATTACTATCATCTTTTAGGAGTTTCCATATGGTTACCGAAGACCGACACGTTTCAGATATCGTTCGAGAGAACCCGGACCTGGCCCGGGTCTTCGAAGAGGCGGGGATTAACTACTGTTGCGGGGGTAAAAGGCCTCTCTCGGAGGCCTGCCGGGAAAGGGGCCTCGACCCGAAGACCCTGGTAACGGTGCTGAACTCGCTTTCCGGCAAGAGGACCGAGGCAGCCGAGGAGAACCCGGATACCCTCTCCTCGAGGGAGCTCGTCGAAGCAAAAGACGCCGTGGTATCCGGAGATACCCGGCGCCTCGCCGATGTTATATCGGCTATGGGCGCCCTGATTGGCTTCTATCCCCAGCATATCGAGAAAGAGGATAAGCGCTTCTTCCCGGATACCGAGCGCCACTACTCGCTGGAGAATTCTTGACCGATCTACTCATGTGCGTATACTAGGGGGGTGTCTGTTTCCTCTGTAGGTGCCCTCCGGCGCCTTGTGAATCACCGCGTAGACCGGATACGGGAGCTCTCCGCCGGTACTTTCGCCCTTCGCTTCGACCGCGACGGCCTCGAGTTCGAGCCCGGGCAATACCTCAGCGTCGGGGTAAAGGGCGACCTGGACATGCGGGAGTACTCGATCTACTCGGGCCCTCGGGACGACTACCTCGAGATTCTAGTAAAGGAGGTCGAGGGGGGATACGTTTCCCGGAGGCTCCGGAAGTTCGGTCCGGGGGACGAGGTGACGGTCGAGGGTCCCTTTGGGTTCTTCGTTACCCAACCGGAGCAACGGACAGCCGGACGCTACCTTTTTCTTGCCACCGGCACGGGCATCTCCCCCTTTCACTGTCTGACCCGGGCCTTCCCGGCGCTCGACTACACCCTTCTCCACGGCGTGCGGCGACTCGAGGAGCGCTACGAGGCCGAAGCATTCGACCCGAAGCGCTACACATCTTGCGTCTCCCGGGAGGAGGGGGGCGATTTTCGGGGGAGAATCACGGATTACCTCCGGGCTTATC
>CAYPUT010000153.1:0-8270 GCA_964413945.1 uncultured Spirochaetaceae bacterium | reverse complement strand
TTCGTCAGCGACGGTTCGAAATGCGACGTTGGGAACTTTCAGGAGCTCTTTGCCGTCGGAAACCGGGTTGCGATCCCGGATCCGGTCTACCCCGTGTATATCGACACCAACGTGATGGCGGGGAGAACGGGGGAGCCTCTCGAGGTGGGGTACGAGGGCGTTACCTACCTTCCCTGCCGGGAAGACAACGGCTACGTCCCCTCCCCGCCGGGGGAAGAAGTCGACCTTATCTACCTCTGCTTTCCGAACAATCCGACGGGAGCGGTTGCGACGCACGCGGAGCTCGCCGAGTGGGTGGACTACGCCCGGGAGCACAGGGCGCTGATTCTCTTCGACGCCGCGTACTACGCCTATATTCAAGACGATTCGCTACCCCGAAGCATCTACGAAGTCGAAGGGGCCCGGGAGGTGGCCGTCGAGTTCCGGAGCTTCTCGAAGACAGCCGGTTTTACCGGCACCCGGTGCGCCTTCACCGTCGTCCCGGAGGAGTGCCGGGTCTATCAAGAGGACGGCACACCGGTTCCCTTGCGGCCCCTCTGGAACCGTCGCCATTCGACCAAGTTCAACGGAGTGGCCTATCCGGTACAGCGTGCCGCCGAGGCGGTCTACACTCCCGAAGGGCAAGAGGCCGTTTCAACCTTAGTGCAGAGATACATGGCGAACGCCAAGGCGATAACCGATACCTTCGACGAGCTCGGCTTTACGACCGCAGGAGGAAAGAACGCTCCCTACGTCTGGATCCACGGCAAAGGGGAAAGCTCCTGGGAGCTCTTCGACCGGATACTGAGCCACGCCGGCGTCGTTGTAACTCCCGGCGTCGGATTTGGAAAGGAAGGCGAAGAGTATATCCGAATAAGCGCCTTCAACAGTCCCGAGAATGTTTCTGAGGCCCTCGGGCGAATCAAAAAGGTCTTCGCGTAAGAAGAAGGTTGCGCCGCCACTTGAGCATCGACTACAGTTTTGCTAAGAAGTCTTACCGGGGAGGAGACGTTCTTGCAGGGAAAGCATCGCCTATCACGCCACGATAACGAGCTGTAGATGCTGGGGCTTTTTCGATCCCTCTTTATCTACTACGCCGTTCCCTTTCGTCACCAGCGACTAAAGGCCTTCTACCGGCCGTTTCGGGAGGCAGGGGAGCTTATGTTCGACGTCGGCGCCCACGTCGGAAACCGAAGCCGAGCCTGGATAGCCCTGGGGGGCACAGTGGTCGCCCTCGAGCCCCAAGAAGATTGTCTGGCGTTCCTCCGGCGTCTTTACCGGGGATCACCGAACATGGAGATCGTACCGGCGGCGGTGGGAGATTCCCCCGGGATCGTCGACCTCTACGTTTCTTCGAACCATCCGACTATGACGACGACGAGGGAATCCTGGATCGCGGACCTGGAGTCCTCCGGCGTGAGCCGGGGCGTGCGATGGGACCAGCGAACCACCGTTCCGGTAACGACCCTCGATCGGCTTATCGCTCAATTCGGCCTCCCGGCCTTCGTCAAGATCGACGTGGAAGGGGCCGAGCAGCTGGTCCTCGCCGGCCTTTCGGAGCCTATTCCGGTGGTGAGCTTCGAGTACTTCCCGACCCAGATTGACAGGGCCCTCGAATGCGTCGAGCGGTTGACCGGCCTCGGGAGCTACCGTTTTAACTACTGCGTTGGTGAACGGCACCGGTTCGTGCTGCCTGAATGGGTTGCCGCCGAACCGATCGCCGACGCTCTAAGAAAGCTGAGCCCCGGGAGCCGCTCCGGGGACGTCTACGCCCGGCTGACTACTCCTGTATCTCGCTGACCAAGGCGTCGAAGATGGTGAGCATGTCGACGGTAGTCTTTCTGAGGCGCCCGGCAAGCATACGGGCGATCGCCCGGGTAATCGGAAGCGCTATCTCCGGGTGAGTCTCTCCGAGTCGGGCAAACTCCTTTTTGGTAATTACCAGGAACTCGGAATCCTCGGTTGCTAAGACCGTCGCCGAGCGCTTGTCGTCGTCGACGAGGGCGAGCTCTCCGAAGAAGACATTCTGAGAGGCATCGAGCTTTACCACCGTATAGTCGTCCCCGGCCCGGGTCTGCTTCTTTATTTCGACCTGACCCCGAAAGACCACGTACATCTCGCTCCCAACTTCCCCTTCCTTGATGATGGTCGTACCGGCGGGAACCTGGACGAGCCGGGTAATCGCCTCGAGGTGACACATGCTCTCCTCGTGGTCCCGGATTTCGTCGAAGAGCGAGATCTGTCTGAGCCGGTCGCGTGCTTCGGAGCTCATGATGCCCTCTCCAGGACAATCGCGAGAGCGTGGCTCTGAATGATGTAGTCGTCCCCGGGGAGTAAGACCGGCCGGTTAACTTCGAGCCCCTTAACCGCCTGGAGGTTCTGAATCAGCTGCGATACATCCGAGGTCTTCTGCGCTTCCCGGAGGGCTTCCATCTTCATCCTCCCGGGCGAACCGGTGTTTTCTAAAAGCCCGAGAAGCAACCGGGCGGAACCGTCGCGGTAGGTCGACCGGTACTCGCCGTAGGGCTTGTTCCGGTACCGAGGGGGAATCTCCTGGGTTCGAAGCCGAGAGTCGCTTCGCTCGTTCGTGAGGAGCTCGTAGATAATGTGGCTCATGCCGTTGGTCGCCGAGGTGCTCGCGAGGATCTGCCGGGAGAAATCCCGACTAAAGAGAACCTCATCGCAGTCTGCCTGCCGGAGGTAGCTCTCGAACTTCCGGTCGAGGACCTCGGCTGTCACGTAGACGTTCTTGGCAAGCGACTTTGCCGTAAGAACCGCAAGGACGGTCTTGGAATCGACCTCGCTCGAAACGTTGCTCTCGAGGGCGTCGGCGAGTATCAGGAGCTTCTTGGCCTGCTCCAGGTTGGCTCTCCGGAGGGTTAGCTCGGAGAAGTAGTCCCCCCGGACGAATTTTATTCCCCGGAGATCTTCGGTCTCTTTGAGCTCCTCCACGCGTTCCGGGTCTACGTTGGAGATAAGGACGATGTCTTCCGAAGATAGGGAGCCGCCGGCCCGGAGGATGTCCAGGAGAGTATCCTTCATATCCGGCTTCCAGCCGCAGACAACCAGATGCCCCCTCAATCTCTTGTATTCCATAAGCCCTCTCCGCGCTTTCGTGTTCCGGGCGACGAGCCAAGACGCGAGGCCACCGGAAAGGAGGCTCATCGCGCCGATACCGACAAAGATGGTAACGATGGCGATAATACGGCCGCCGACGGTAACCGGGACCTTGTCCCCATAACCGGTCGTACTAAAGGTGATGACGGCCCACCAGAAGCCGTCGAGGATGTCAGCGAACTGCTCGTTCCTGCCGAATTCGAACCAGATAACCGACGCCCCGGAAAGGACGAAGAACACCAGGATAAAGAGGGTCGGCCCGGCGTAATCCGACCGGCGATACCAGTTCCGGAAGCGGCGGAGGGGACCTCGCCGGGTGGACACCGCCTGGTGCGTCGACGCCATCTTAGGTCGCCGCCTCTTTGATTCCGATCTCGGCCAGGTGCCGCGTAAGCTCCTTGTAAGCCGCCTCGACCCGGTCGATACTCTCCGGCGCCTCGTCGAACGCCCGGCGAGAGAGGATGTCTTCGAGCTCCGCGGCGGCATTCCCCAGGCGGTACGCCGCCAAGTTCCAGGAGCCCCCCTTTATGCCGTGGGCCTCGGTCCGGGCGCGCTGGATGTCTCCCGAGGGCACGTTCTTCCGGATAAGATCGATCTGCTGGGCAACCTTGGTGTCGAAGTCCGCCAAAACCTTCTCGACGATCTCCCGCTGCCCCATAAAGGCTTCCAGCGCCTGCTCGAAATCGAGAATCGGATCTTCCGAAGCCGGCTCGTACACTTCGTCCCCCCCGGTCTCTCGCGCATCCTCGACCGGTTCGATCTCCTCGACTTCCGCCACCTCTTCGACCTCTTCCAAAGCTTTCGGCACAGGTTCTTCCTCGGCTTTCAGCCAGCGCTGAAGGACCGGCGTGATATCGGCGCTCTTAAAGGGTTTGGTCAAAAAGTCGTCCATTCCGGCCTCGAGGCACTTTTCCCGCTCTCCCTTTAGGGCGTTCGCGGTGACGGCTACGATGGGAATCGAGTACCCCAACCGCCGAATCTCTCGGGTCGCATCGTAGCCGTTCATCTCCGGCATCTGAACATCCATAAAAAGCAGATCAACGGGCCGGCTCTCGAGAGCCTCGATCGCCTTGCGGCCGTTATCGGCAAGAAACACCGTGTGCCCCTGCTTTTCGAGGATGGTTCGAAAGAGCTGTTGATTGACGATATGGTCCTCCGCGACGAGAATCCGGGCCGCTGCGGGAGCGGTTCCTTTCGCGGCAGACTCCGACTGAGCGACAGCGGCATTCTTGTCCTCCGCCGCGGCCAACTCAAAGTCGGTGGACAGAATATTGTCGAGGTTGCTCAGTAGCTCCTCGTAACGAATCGGCTTGTTTATGTAGGCGTCGAACCAGCCGAGAAGCTTCATCTTCGGCTCCCCGGTCGTGCTTCCCCGGGGGCTCATCAGCACCAGACGGGTCGAGTTGATTCTCTTGTCCGCGTTTATCTCGCTGGCGAGTTGCCACCCGTCCATCCCGGGCATCTCCAGATCGACAAGGGCCACGTCGTAGTTGCCGTCCCTCCCCCGGAGCATTTCGAGGGCTCGGCGACCGTCGGCGGCCTCACCGCACTCCGCCCCGCTGGCCCCAACGTAGGAGGCCAGCGCCCGGCGGCTCGATTCGTTGTCGTCGATAATCAGGATCCGTCGGCCCGATAGGGCCCCCTCCCGGCGATCGATCCGCTTCCAATTGACGACGTCGACGGGAACGGTAAACCAAAAACTCGAGCCCCGGCCTTCTTGACTCGCGACGCCGATAATTCCCCCCATCATTCTGACGAGGTTCCGGGAGATCGAGAGACCAAGACCCGTCCCGCCGAATTTCCGGGTCGTCGAAGAGTCGACCTGGGTAAAGGCCCGGAAGAGCTGGTTGAGCTTGTCCATCGGGATTCCGATGCCGGTGTCGGAAACCTCGATTCGCAAGGTCGCCGCCTTGGGGCTAACCTCCAGGGAGCGCGCCCGAATCATTATCTGTCCCGAAGAGGTAAACTTAACGGCGTTACTGAAGAGGTTTACCACGACTTGCCGAATCCGAATCGGATCCCCGACTACCAGATCCGGCAGGGTCGGAGAGAGATCGAGGACGACGTCGAGGCTCTTCTTGTGAGCCTCGAGGCTGAGCATGTCGACGGCTTCTTCCATCGTCCGGCGAAGGTCGAATTCGATGTACTCCAGGGTGAGCTTCCCAGCCTCGATTTTGGAGAAGTCGAGAATATCGTTAATCAGCCCGAGGAGCACCTCCGCGGAAAACCGGACCTGGGTGGCGTATTCACTCTGTTCCTGGTCCAGACTGGTCTCCAACATCAACTCGGTCATTCCGAGGATGGTGTGGAGGGGCGTCCGGATTTCGTGGCTCATGTTCGCGAGAAACTCGCTCTTGGTCTGGGTAGCCCGCTCGGCGGCGTTCTTCGCGGCCTTGAGGCGGGTTTCTCCCTGCTTCTGGACCGATACGTCTTCGAGGGTCGCCACAAAGGTGGCGTGACCGCCGTTTCCTTCCCCGGAAGGGGCAATACGAATCCGCGCCCAGGTTTCGCCGTCTCCCTGCACAAGAGTGCGAACGTCGACCATCGCGCGGTCCGTGCTGCCGTCTCTGAGCTCCCGGAACGCTCCGGTTATTTGAATACGGTCCTCCGGAAGGACCGCGTCCTCGAGGCTTCGGGGCGATTCCATACCGGACCACGGCACCAGGAGGGAGAAAGCACGGTCGTTTCCGTCGACGATAGTGGCCTCTTCGTCGAGCGCCAGGACCCCGACGGGAAGCGCATTCATCGTTTTGAGCACGGGATGCTTTAGAAGCTCAGCGCGAGAACTTCCGTCGCCTTCTTTCTTATCCATTCCGGTTTTAGAGGCTTGATTATGTAACTCTTGACGCCGAACCTTAGGGCTTCGACGACCGACTCCCTCTTCGAGAGGGCCGAGAGCACGATGATCGGTACCTTTACCTGGCGTTCCTTCATCACTCTTAGAACTTCGAAGCCGTTCATTTCGGGCATCATGAGGTCGAGAAAGACCAAATCGGCGTCCTCCACGTCGGCGTTCTCGACGAAAGTCCTCCCGTCTTCGTAGGTTTCGATTTCGAACTTGGTGTCGGAGAAGGCCGCCTTGATAAGCTCCCGGATAACCATATCGTCGTCGACTACGATGATGCGCCGCCCTTCGGAAACCTCCGCAAGATCCGGGTGCTCGAGGCGCTCGCCTTCGAATTTCATCTGGAAGCTCTCTCCCCCTTCCTTCCGGGGGGAGGAGGCCTGGAGAAACTGGTCCTGGACGACGCCCCGGCGCTGGTCCATCACATCGCCGGCCTTGCCCCCGAGAAGCGAGGTAATCGCCTTTTCCAGGGCGTTCGTTATTTCGATCTCTTTGTAGTCTTCGTTTCCCCCTACGTAGCGGGTAACAAAGTCGTTGTTGGTAAGAATCTTGATGTCCCGGGGCTTCGCCCGAGTGTATTCGATAACCGTGTTCAGGAGGGTGGCCAGCTTGAGCGAATCGTTTGCGGTAATATCGACGCCGACCATCATCAAAAGAACCTTGGGCACCCGGACCTGATAGAGGTCTAAGAGCTCTTCGATCTTGTACCGGAGCAGCTCGATCTTCTCCTTGTTGAGTCCCTCCGCGACCTCGATAAAGAGAATCTCTTCGTTAAAGTGAGCTTCGATGATACAGGGTGAGTCGTCGAGGGTTACCTCTACGCCGAGGAGCTCAGAGACGGTCTTGAGGAGCGAGTCGATTCGAATGGGCTTGGTAAAGAACTTTTTGACGTTGTACTTGGAGACCTGAACCAGCTTCTGCCGATCGATTTTGGTGCTCGCCATGATGACGGGTATGTTAGCCACGTTGGGGTCGGCTTTCTTCTTCTCGAGGAGCTCGATGGAGCTGGTCCGGGACAAGAAGTAGTCCATGATAACGAGGTCCGGCGTCTCGGTCCGCAGTTTCGAGGCCCCGTCGAGCCCGTTTACCGCAACCGCCACCTCGAATCCGTACTCTTCGAGTTTCTTGACGAGGTAGTTCCGGACGAGAGTCGATTCATCAATAACTAGGATCTTTTTCATCGCTACTCCCCGTTTTCAAAGTTATAGAGAGAATTGCAGGATTTTTCAACAGTTGGTGGTGGTGTCAACAAGCTTGTTGACAGAGCTCAGGTTGGGCGACAGGGTAGTCCTGATGAAGATTCCGAGTTGGCTGATAGAATCCCCTCCGGGGCATGCCCCCGGCGACATCTCGCGACCGACGGTCGCCGAGCGTTTCGGGGAATACATCGTCTCTTCCAGCGGCATCCGGGCGGTGGTGGCCCCGGGAGGGGAAGAGGACGCCGGCGAGGCGGTTTCCCCGGCAGACATGGCGATCGCGTTTCTCGTCGGGTATGCAGGGGCCGAATACCTGCGGACCGGAGGGGAGCCGGCGGCCGCGATCGTCGTCGGTCGGGACAGCAGGCCGACGGGCGCCGCCCTCGCCCGGGGAGTAGTCGCCGGCGCCCTGGCGTCTCTAGAGGCTCCCGGAGAAGCTACCGCGGGAGCCGGTATCCCCGTCCGGTACCTCGGCATCTGCCCATCGCCTCAGATAATGGCTTACAGCCGGGGGCTATCGGAGGCGGCGGGATTTCTCTACGTTACGGCAAGCCACAATCCGGTGGGCCATAACGGCTACAAAATCGGTGGGTCGACCGGCGGGGTCCTCGACGCCGCCGCCTTCGGGCGTTTTGCGGAGCTCTTGAGGCGCCGGTTGGAATCCCTCGAAGCGGCTTTCCCTCCGGGGAACGACCGCCCGACGGAGGCCCCGCCGGAGCACTTCCTAAGGGTTTTCTCCGAGAGCGGGGCCGAGCTTCTCGCGTCAAGAGCCGCCTACCGGGACTTCCTTCTCCGAACGGTATTTGACACCCCGGACCTTGCCGCAGCCTCGAGGCCGGCCGGCGTCATAGCAGTCGAGAAGACCCGCCGGCCTATCAGCCTCGCAATCGACTTTAACGGGAGCGCACGGGCGGTGGGACCCGACGTCGCGTTCTTTCGAAGCCTCGGGGTCGAGGTCACGACCCTGGGGGACACCCCGGGGCAGATCGCCCACCAGATTCTTCCCGAGGGCCCGGGACTGACCGACTGCATCGCGGCGGTGGAGCTCCTCGCCGCCGAGGGAGGCTCCGCTTCCAGCGAAGACTCGGAAGCACCCCTCTACCTCGGGTACGTTCCGGATAACGACGGCGACC
>CAYPUT010000152.1:5308-8360 GCA_964413945.1 uncultured Spirochaetaceae bacterium | reverse complement strand
CCCGAGATCGGTACGCCTAACCGCGGTGCTGCTGCCGGTTGTCGTTCTGGTTCTGCTTCTCGCGGCAGGTTTTTTCGAGGATCTCGCGATGATCAAGGAGTACGCGAACCGCCGGGACCGGTTCGCCGGAGAGCTTGGCAGTCACATCGTTCTTGCCTGCGTCGCGGTCGGCGGGGCGGTGGCAATCGGTGTGCCCGCGGGTACCCTGGCCTGGCGCTATCGGAGGCTCACCAAGTCGCTCTTCGCGGTGGTAAACGGCGTTCAAGTTATCCCGAGCCTTGCTCTCTTCGGCCTGATGATCGCCCCCCTGGCGTATCTTTCCCGGCGATTCCCGGTGCTGCGGCAGATGGGAATCCAGGGGATCGGCGAGGCCCCGGCGATTATCGCGCTGACGCTCTACGCCCTTCTGCCGATCGTCCGGAACACCTACACCAGCTTAGCGGTGGTGCCCCATGCCGCGGTCGACGCCGGCCGGGGGCTCGGGATGAGCCGTCGGCAGCTCTTTCGGCTGGTCGAGCTGCCGATCGCGACGCCGGTGGTCTTAAGCGGTATCCGCACCTCCTTCGTTCAGGCAATCGGGAATACGGCGGTCGCCGCCCTTATCGGTGCCGGCGGCCTCGGTGTCTTTGTCTTTCAGGGGCTCGGCCAGGCGGCCCCGGATCTTATCGTCATGGGTGTCGTGCCGATTATTCTCTTGGCGGTCGGCTTCGACCGGGTTTTCGCGCTCCTTATTCGACGTCTTACCCCGAAGGGGATCCGAAATGATTGAGTTCCGAAACGTCCGGAAGAGCTTTGGTGCCGTCGAGGCCGTGCGAGGGGTTAGCTTTACCGTAAATGCGGGGGAGGTCTGCGTGTTGATCGGGCCCTCGGGGTGCGGTAAGACGACCTCTTTGAGAATGATCAACCGGATGATCGAGGCCACCGACGGCACGGTCCTGGTTAACGGTACTCCGGTAAAACAGAGCAATATCCAGGAGCTCCGCCGGGGCATCGGCTACGTCATCCAGAGTGTCGGTCTCTTTCCCCACATGACGGTCCGGGAGAACGTCGGCATTGTCCCCCGGCTCGTCGGGTGGGAGAAGACAAGACGGGGGGCCCGGGCGGACGAGCTCTTGACGATGGTCGGCCTGAGTCCCGAAGACTACCGGGACAAGTACCCCCACGAGCTCTCCGGTGGCGAGGCGCAGCGGGTAGGGGTCGCCAGGGCGTTAGCGTCGGACCCGCCGATTCTGCTGATGGACGAGCCCTTCGGCGCCGTCGACCCCTTGACCCGCGAGGTGCTCCAGCGGGAGTTCTCGGCGCTCCAACGTCGCCTTAAGAAGACCGTGGTCTTCGTTACCCACGATCTCGACGAAGCCATCCGCCTCGGGGACCGGATTATCCTTATGCGCTCCGGAGAAGTCGTCCAGAACGACACGCCGGAACGGATCCTCGCCCAGCCGGTTTCCTCCTTTGTCCGGGAGTTTATCGGGAACGACCGGGCCCTCAAGCGGCTCGCCTGCTTTCAGGTCGGCGACTATCTCCGGGAGGCCCGGACGATCGACGAAGGCGCGGCTCTCGAAACCGACTTCGACGCCCAGGAGGTCGTCTGGGTCTGTAACGCTTCCCAGGGGCTCGCGGGCATCCTGGAGAAAAACGGCTCTCCGGCCTCCGTCGTGCCCCTCCGCTCCGAAGACGTGGCGGTTACGACGGCTTCGAGTCTTCGGGATGCCCTTTCCCGGCTCCTCGGGCAGGGGCTACCGGCGATACCGGTGGTGGACGAGGAAAAGCGGGTCGTCGGAGAGATTCGCCTCCCGGATATCGAAGAGGTCAACCAGAAAGGATGGCACCGGTAGTGGACACCGCGCTTGGCCGACGGCTGCTCACCTTGGGGCTCTTTCTCGCCGTCGGGGCCTTCTTTCTCTGGGAGGAGGGGCTCGCCGGGAGCCTCGGCGCGTTATTTCCCGAGACGAATCAGGTCGTCTACCCCCGGGCGGGCCTCGGGGACCTCCTTCTCGAGCACGCGGTCCTTGTGTTGATATCGAGCAGCATGGCCACCCTAGTCGGGGTCGGTCTCGGGATATTCGTTACCCGCCCCCCGGGACGCCGGTTTCTTTCGGTTGTCCGGGACCTGACCTCCCTGGCGCAGACCTTCCCCCCGGTCGCCGTTCTGGCCTTAAGCGTCCCGATCCTGGGCTTCGGGGCGGTGCCGACGGTGGCGGCGCTCTTCGTCTACAGCATCCTGCCGATTGTCAACAACACGATCGCCGGGATGGAGTCGATTCCCCGGGAGCTCACCGAGGCGTCCCGGGGGATCGGCATGAATCGCCGGCAAATTCTTCTTCTCTCGGAGCTTCCCCTCGCCGCCCGGGTTATTACCGCGGGCATTCGTACCGCGGTCGTCATCAACGTCGGGACGGCGACGATCGGCGCGGTGGTCGGGGCCGGGGGCCTCGGCGTCGTCATTATCGCCGGGCTGGTCCGGAACAATCTATCCTTCGTCCTCCAAGGGGCCCTCGCGGCGGCGTATCTGGCCTTCTTTGCCGACTGGTTCTTCTCGATCCTCGAAGGGATGTGCTTCTCGCCCCGGGAGCTTTCGCGAAAGGCGGCGGCGTGACGCCTAGCGGCGTTCGCCTTCTATGATAGGATACAGTGCGATGTCGATACTTGAAGAGGCCCTCGAAGCGGCCCGGGCCGCCCAACAGAACGCCTACTGTCCCTTTAGCTCCTTTCCCGTCGGTGCGGCGGTCTGCGTCCGGGGATCCGACCGGATCTTTGCCGGGTGCAACGTCGAGAACTCCAGCTTCGGCGCGTCCATCTGCGCCGAGCGGAACGCCATTCTGTCGATGGTCGCCGCCCTTGGCGCCTCGGAGATTACGGAGGTGGTCGTCGTCTCCAACGGGGATACCCCGGCCGTGCCCTGCGCCCACTGCCTCCAGGTTATCGCCGAGTTTGCCGGAAAGGAGACCCGGGTCCACCTGGCCAACGAAACCGGCTTCCAGGCCCACTATCATTTTTCGGAGCTCCTCCCTCATCCCTTTCTGTTTTCCAAGGACGGTGTCCGGTGACCCTA
>CAYPUT010000152.1:0-5298 GCA_964413945.1 uncultured Spirochaetaceae bacterium | reverse complement strand
CGGTGGTCAACCTGCAGGAACGTGGCGAACTGTTTGTCGGACCGGGAGAGGAAGTATACACCGGCATGCTGGTGACCCTAAGAGGCCGCGTCCGCCGGTCGGTCCGCTTTCTCTGGTCGGTGCCGATCGTTCTGTACCAGAAAATTGTCTCCCCGTGGCTTCCCCGGCGCTGTATCTACTATCCTACCTGTTCCTGCTACGCTAGGGAGGCGATCGCCCGTCACGGCGTTGTCTCGGGAACCGTGCTTGGTGGCGCCCGTATTCTCCGGTGCACCGGCATCCTCTTTAGGCCGGGGTACGACCCGGTCCCGGAGGAACCGAGTATCAAGGCGCTTGTCGATGGCTACCGGACCTTCCGAAAGCGACGGTAGCTACCTTCGAGCCCGGGAAGTCTCCCGGCTCCTCCGGAACCGTTATCCCGACACCACACCCATCCTGCGGTTCTCCAACCCCTTCGAGCTTCTCATAGCCGTGATCCTCTCGGCTCAGACCACCGACAATCAGGTAAACCAGGTAACCCCGACCCTCTTCTCCCGCTACCCGACGCCCGAGGCTTTGGCGTCGGCACCCCTCGAGGAGGTCGAGGCGATTATCCACTCAACGGGGTTCTTCCGGAGCAAGGCGAAGAACATTCGCCGGACGGCGGCTATCCTCACCGAGAAGCACCGCGGCGAGGTTCCCGAGGCCATGGAGGATCTTGTCTCGCTTCCCGGGGTCGGCCGGAAGACGGCCCACGTCGTTCGGGGCGTTGTCTACGGTCTGCCGGCCATCATCGTCGACACCCACTTTAGGCGCGTCGTGTCGCGGATCGGCCTGTCCGGGGGTGGAACGCCGGAGAAGGTCGAAAGAGATATCGCCCTTGTCCTTCCCGAGGAGGAGCAGTTCGCCTTCTCCATGGCGGCGAACAACCACGGCCGGCAAGTATGCTTTAGCAGAAAACCCGTCTGCGACGAGTGTCCGGTACGCCGTTTCTGCGACTACGCTTTTTATACCTTCCCTGGATAGTTATTGAAGCTTTAGATATTCTGGCGCTATAATGCCGAGAGTAGAGGTATGGCCCTTCTTTCACAGACCGTTAGGGAACGCATAGAACGTCTCAGCCGGCGGTTTCGGGCGGAGCTTCCGGACCGCCTTTCGGAATTCGAGGGGAGCTTTGATCGGCTCTCCGTTCAGAAAGACGATTTCGAAGCCCTCCAGGATCTCCGGTATCAATCGCATCGTCTTGCCGGTTCCGGCGCCACCTTCGGGTTGCGTCATCTTTCGACCCTCGCCAAGAAGGTAGAGGATATCGTCGTTGGGAGCATCGAGAACGGCGGGGCTCTCAAAGACTCCGCCGCTACGGAGATTCGGGGCCACCTGGACGCCCTCTGGAACGCGGCGCAAGTAACTCCGGGTCCCGACGGCTCTGAGTTCGACACCCTCGAAGAAGCTCCGGACGACGGGGCCGACGAATCCGAGCGAATCGTCTGCCTGCTTCTCGAAGACGAGACGCGGTGCCAGGACTACTCGGACCAACTCGGTTTCTTCGGCTTTACGGTCCTCGTCGTAAGCCGACCCGACGAAATCGAGAAGCTATTGAAGGAGCATTTTCGAGTTGCCGCCGTTGTCGACGCGACCTTTCTGCCTTCCGGTGCCGGTGAATGCCCCTTGCGTCGATTGAGCGACGAGTACAAGGATCTCTTCTCCCTCATCGTCCTCTGCGAAGAGGATAACTACGATTGGCGCCTCCGGGCCGTTCGGTGTGGCGGGGACGCCTTTATCGCCGAGCCGGTCGAGATTACCCACCTCGTCGACAAAATCGAGACTGTCTGCCATCCGATGGCCCGGGTGCCCTACCATGTCGTCTTGGTCGACGACGACCCGGAGTTTATCTCCTACGTCGCAATGGTCCTCCAGAACGCGGGAATGATAACTTCCGTGGTGACCGACCCGCGAAACCTCTTTCAGGTAATGGTCGAGTCGAAGCCGGAGCTCATCGTCCTCGACATCTACATGCCCGAGTGCGACGGCATAGAGCTCGCCCGGATGATCCGCCAACAAGACGCCTACGTCGGGATCCCGATCGTCTTTCTCTCGGTCGAAAACGACGCCAGGAAGCAGCTCGAAGCGATCCGGGAGGGGGCGGACGACTTCTTTGTAAAGCCGATCGATCCGAACCACCTCGTTACGTCGATCAGGATGCGGGCGCAGCGGACCCGGGACATGCGCTTCTTTATGGAGCGGGATTCTCTAACCGGGCTCCTAAACCATTCCAGCCTCCGGGAAAAGCTGTCCACCGAAGTCCAGCGGGCTCGGCGAATGGGAACCGACGTCTGCTTCGCGATGGTCGACCTCGACCACTTCAAGAGCGTAAACGACACCTATGGTCATTTAGCCGGAGACCGGGTCCTCAAGACCCTCTCCCGGCTCCTTTCCGAGCGCCTCCGAAAGACCGATATCGTCGGTCGGTACGGAGGGGAAGAGTTCGGCGTCGTGCTCTTCAATACCGACCTCGAAAACGCCGCCCGGGTCGTCGACGAGGTGAGGGATCGCTTTTCGCAGATCCGCCACGTCAACGAAGAAGAAAGCTTCTTCGTAACCTTTAGCTGCGGGGTCGCGAGCTTCCGCGATTTCGATACGGCCCGCCTTCTCGCAGAAGAGGCCGACCGTGCCCTCTACCGGGCGAAGGAAGCCGGGCGCAACAACGTAATCAAAGCCTCAGCGGTTACGGCTCCCCGACAGCCAACCTAGTTCGAACTCTTCCCAATACACCATTTCGTCCTTTAGGGTAATTCGAAGGAGCCCGAGGCGGAGAACCTTCGCGGTCAGCTGCGGAGGGGAGGGCACCGAGGCTTCCCGTGGTGTGCCCCGGGGGGCGACGGCGAGGACAAGAGTGCCGATGCCCCCGTCGAAAAGGCGGGGACCCGGCGGAGAGCGGTGTGCGAAAAAATCAACAAGCTTCTCGATACCACCCGGAGGGTGTACTTCGAGGGCCGCAGCGACGGCGAAAGGTGCCGCGGCCTCCGGTTCGACCCCGACCCACCCCCCGGTTCGCAGGGGGAGCGCCCCGGTCTCCGGGCGCTCAGAATGCGTCAGGAGCTTCGAAAGGCGCTCCGGAGTGTCGGCACACCACCACAGGGGGACGAAGGGCGGGAGCGCCCGGGCAAAGGGTAGGCCCTCCTCGCGAAACAGGAGGCCCTGGGTCTCCATTCCAATGGCGCTAAGATTCTCCGGGAGGAATGCGGCAATGACCTGGTAGCTTGGCGGGTTTCGGTTATCCATCGGCTTCCTTCATGGTATATTACCAGGCACACGAAAGGGGTCACAATGAAAGGAAGAACGGAGGAAGCGGTCGCCTCGATAGCGGAGCGCCTCGACGCCTATCACCGTGGAGATGTACCGGGAGAGGAGGAGCGTCGTCGGATATTCCACGACGCGGTAGCATTCGAGTCTATCTACGTTACCCGAAAGGACCGATTCCTCCTCCACGACATTCCGGTTCGGATCGAATACAAGAGCGTTAGCCGTTTCGACGAGATCGTCCGGACCATCGAGGGCAACCGGGGATTCTACCGCGATTCGGGGACCTACATGTTCTACCGTATCAAACACTCTACTATCCTCAAGCAGAAGTCCGACTGGCTCACCGAGGTTCGCAAGGATCTCGACGCCTTTACCGACGACTTTTGGGACACCTTGCGGAGTCTCTTCCAGGCGCGGATGGAGCACTATCTCGGGGATCTTCACGCCGCGGTCATCCGGGAGGATCCCCTGTTCTACCTGGTGTCCGCTTCCGGCTTTATTCGATCGGTGGCGAGCGTCCTCTTTGCGGTCAACCGGCGGTTCGAGCCGGCACCTCGGACCTTTCTCGAGGTGCTACCCAAGCTGCCGGTTCTCCCGGATTCGTTTCACGGCCGTTTCGATAGCTTTCTCCGGACGGAGAACGGGCTTGCCCGGGACCGCAAGCCCGAGGTGGCGACACTCCTCGCACAGAGCGTGATAGCCCTCTAATGCGCCGCCTTCCAATCTTTCTCGTAAGCGCTCTAATCGCCCTGTCCGGGTGCGCCGCCGACCTGGTCTCCTTCGGGCTCCGGGTGGACGATCGCGTTCTGCCTCTGACGGAGGAGCCGGGGAGGCGCCGGGCCGAAGAGGGGGTTGTGCCGCCGTCCTTCGGCGAAGGGAAGGTCTACCAGATGCGTCTCGAGGTCTCCGGGGAAGAGGCGGACCTCCCGGCGGGTCGCTACCTCAAGGTAAGCTACTCCGGGGACGCCTCCGGTGCCTACCTCGAAGTGCTTCCGGCCGGGCGGGAAACCGCGGGCCCCGCCGGAATCGCCTTCCCTCGGGGAAGCGCTTCCGCAGCCGGCGCCTCCGGAGTAACGGAGCTCGTGGTACCTCTAACCGATTCCGGCGCCTTCGAAGGGCTGCGAATCGGCCGGGAAGCGGCCGGAGCCGAATTTACCCTTACCGGAGTCGCCCTGGTGGAGCCCTGGCGGGGGGTCTCTTTCGCCGGCGAGCGCCTACTCTTGAGCGCCGGGAGCAAGGTTAGCCGGAACGTCGAGCTTCAGGCCTGGGGTGTCGAGTTGCCCCCGCCACCGGAATCCGGCGCGCACCTCGTGGTGGCCTACACCGCGGACCCCGCCGCTTTCGAGGAGTTCGACGGGGAGGCGGTGACAGCCGAGGTGGAGCTCTCCGACGCGGCCGGGACCCGGAGGCTCTTTACCCTCCGCCTCCGGCCCGGGGCGCAGCGGGTCCAACTCTACCCCTGGGCCGTCGGCTTCTCCCCGGTACAGCTGCGGTTTGTCTCCCGCGGCTCTCCGGCACGGCTTGACGAGGTGGTCTGGGTCGTACCTCCCGGGGGGCGCGAGGCGGCGACCGCGGAGCTCGGGACGGTTCTCGACTTTCGTCCCGAGACGCTCTCGGAGGACTACACGCTTTTTCGGTGGAGCCTCTATCCCGATGTCCTTCTGATGGATTTCGCTTCGTATCAGGTTCAATCGAGCTATCTGAAGCGGCTCGCATTTTTCGTCGAGAAACGCGGCTTCCGGGGCCGGGTTGCCGCCCTTGCCGAGCTCGCCGGCCGGCACGGTTACAACGCCCACAACTACTCCCCGGAGGGGCTTGCCGATTTCTTTTCCGCCGCCTCGGATATATCCCCGGAGGAAGAGGCTCTAAAGCTTCTTGCCCTCGAGGAGGGAATTATTCTCCGGTCCTCGGACCAGGGCTATCTCGGGGGTGCCGGGGGTATTCTCTCGGTTTCTCAGGAGTCGAATCCGATCCTCCGGAGGCTCCTGTTGACCCACGAGGCGATGCACGGGGTGT
>CAYPUT010000151.1:0-8365 GCA_964413945.1 uncultured Spirochaetaceae bacterium | reverse complement strand
GACGCCTGTTTCGCGGCGGGTATACCGCTTGTTCACGCGGGAGTCTACCAATACTTCGGACAGGTGACGGTGGTACGTTCCGGGATAACCCCGAGCCTTAAGGAAATCTTCGGGGAACAGCAGAAGGCCCTCGACGATGAAGCAAACAAACCGATGTTCCCACCGGCCGTGGTCGGGGTGGCCAGCATCGAGGCCACCGAATGCGCCAAGCTTCTCCTCCGGCGGCCGACGGAAGAGCTCCTCTACAACCGCCTCTTGAGCATCGACTACACCGATTACAGCTTCCGAGAGATTCCGCTTTCCACGTAACCGCCGGGGCGGCCCGCTCTATTCGGGCCTATTACGAGGCGTCCCAATTTCAGGCGCCGCCGCGGTAGAACTTGTGCTCGAGCCGCTTCCAGACGCCTTCGACGGATTCCTGATTCCCGAACAGGCGGAACCTCATGCGACGGAAGGTCAGCCCCCCGAGCGCAACCGGCGGCAGCTCGGTAAGCTCGATCGACCACCCAGGCCCCGTAAACCCTTGCGCCGTTTCGACCGACTGCGGCAGCACCCGAATGTAGTCCTTGGCAACCCACAAAGGTATGTCTCGGAACTCGCGTTCGACCGTGCCAATCCTCACTTGATCTCCATCGCCGCCACGGCGTTCCAGTTCTCCGGAGGGGCCCATCGCTCCATAGTACGATTGGTTCACCGTCGCTGCAATACGAGAAATCCTGACTGATTCTGTGCGTTGAACCCAGCGTTAAGAGCCGCGATAATGGTGACACACAGAGGAGAACGGCGATGAAGAACCGGCCGGCTGTCAAGACGATTCTCCTTTTCGGGGGACTTCTCCTTGGTTTGGTCGTCTATGCGATCGCGCTGACCGGCGTCGGGTTAACGGCTGCAGCGTTCGTCCACGCTCGGGCCACCGTTGAGGCCCCTGCTACCGATGTAACGGCGGCCGGCGGCACCACCCTCGAAGAGGAAGTCTCTGCCATTCTTGCCGGGGCCACCCTCGGTGGAAGCGCCACCATCTCCGAGGGGTCGGTCAACCGGCTTGTCAGAATCGGGAAAACCCACGCCGGTCTGCCGGAGAACGTAACCCTTCACGCCCTCCACATAGACCTGAACCCCTCGGAGGTGCTTGCCTCGGCAACGGTTACGATCGCCCCTTCTGAGTCCGTTGGCCGTTTTCGCCTTAAGCCCCAGACCACCCGTCTCGAGGTGGGCCTCCGGGTCATACCCCAGAGTGACGGCCTCCTGCTCTACCCCAACGGAGCGACGGTGGGACGCCTGGCCCTACCGCAGGCGGCTATCGAAGCTCTTTCTCGCCGTTTTGGCCCCAAGTCCCTCGGCCTCCCGGCGCCGGACGAAGGCGGGGGCGCCCTCTTCCTCTCCTACGGAACGCTCAGGTCCATCGTCCCTCCGGCCTTGGTTCTCGAAGGCATAGTGGTGAGAGAAGGCTACCTGGTCGCTCAGGTGACGGTTTCGCAAGATGTCCGGCGGCGCCTGGTGTCGGAGGTCGTCCCCCTCCTCGAGGAGCAGGCGCAGCCGGCGCGGGAAGCGGTGTCGGCCGCCCTTGGAAGCGACAACCCGGTCACCCGGTCTATCGAAAGCTTGGTCTCGAAGGCAACCCTTCCCCCGGCGGCGCCGGTGGAGCCGACTGCTCTGGTAAGCTACCGGGAACGGGACGTCGAGGCGACGCCTCCTGATGCAGCACCCTTCTCTCCGGAAGTCGGTACCGATTTGGCATCCGGGACTCTCCTCCGGACAGGCGCCGCGTCCTACGTCGAATGCATTCTCCGGGACGAGACCATGCTCCGGATCGATCAGAACACACAGGTCCACCTCAAAGAGCTCCCCTCCTCCCCGGAGGACGCCCGGGGACGGTTTGCCATTCTGACGGGGCGGCTCCGGGCCCGGGTTGCCGGGATTACCGGAACCGATTATCAGTTTGCGGCGGCACAGAACGTCTGCGGAGTTCGGGGGACGGACCTCGTGCTTCACCTCTCCTCCGAGGAGAGCCTTTTTCTGAGTGTATTCGAAGGCTCCGTCGTGCTCATTGCCCCGGACGGAAGCGAGCAGCCGGTCGCCGCGGACCAGGCACTCAGATCTACCGACGGCGCCGGCCCTGCGGCCCTCTCGTCCGGCGACCGCAGGGCCCTCGAGTCGGAGCTTCTGCTTCAAACCGGCCCCGGAGACGCCGCCCGGGTCCGGGAAAACGCCTGGCTCTGGGACCTTCTGAACGAGGCGAAGAGCCTTGCAATGCACATCATGACCCTCGACGAGGTCTCCCGGGAGAAACTCGCGGTAGAAATGCGGCGACGCATCGACGCAGATTCGCTCCGGACGCGCCTCGAGGGCTTTCTAAAGCAACCGGAGGTCCGGGCTACCCTCGATGAGCTCGGGGTGGCGGATCCTCTTACCTGGTAAGGAGAGAACCGTATGGCGGAGAACACAAGATCGGAAGGATCGCTTTCATTTCGCACCTATTTTGGGAGACTTCTCCTTTTTTCCCTTCCGGTCATCAATCTAGGAGCGGCGTTCCTCTGGTTTCTCGCCGGCAAGGACGAGGAGACAAAGAGCTTCGGTAAGGCGGCGCTCGTGGTCGTTCTGGTCCTGACGGCCGTATGCCTCGTGGCGGGGCTTATCTCCTACGGCTACCTGACCTCGGCCGTCGGATCATTCTAGGCCGACGACCGAAAAAATGCGATTGCGTAAGGAGTTACAGTCTGCTACCCTTGATAAATTACGGTAAAAGGAGTAGCTATGAAACGACTGTTCATTCTGACACTGACCCTGGCCGCCCTGGCCATGCTGGTTCTTGTCGGTTGTGGTCCGCGAGAGGCCGCCGAAGAACCGGAAGCCGAAGCCGAAGGCCCACAGCAGGGCGGGGTCTTGGTCTTTGCCCGGTCGGGAGACTCGGTAGGTCTCGACCCGGCTCGAGAGACCGACGGAGAGAGCTTCTACGGAAGCACTCAGATCTTCGACAACCTCGTTGAGTTTGTCCCCGGAACCACGGAAACTCAACCCGCCCTTGCCGAGCGGTGGGACATCAGCAACGACGGACTGGAGTTCACGTTCTACCTTCGGGAAGGCGTGGAGTTTCACGACGGGACCCCCTTCAACGCGGAGGCCGTCAAGTTCAGCTTTGACCGGCAGTTCGTAGAGGATCATCCCTACTACGACCTCGGACCCTGGAAATACTGGGGCTACATGGACATGAGCAGCATCGTCGACCGCATCGAGGTTATCGATGATGCGACGGTGAAGTTCTACCTCAAGAAAGTCGAAGCCCCCTTCCTGGCCAACTTGGCGATGGACTTTGCCGCCATCGTAAGTCCGACGGCCGTGGAAGAGTACGGTGCCGAGTTCCCCAGCAACCCTGTCGGTACCGGTCCCTTCAAGTTCGTCGGCTGGGTAAAGGACGACAGCATTACCCTCGACGCCAACGAGGACTACTGGGGGGATGGTCCCTACCTCGACCGCCTGATTATTCGCGTAATCCCCGACGCCACCGCCCGCTACTTGGCCCTGAAGAACGCAGAAGTCGACGTAATCGACTTTCCGTCTGCCGAGGACCTCGAGCTGATGGACGACGACGAAAACATCGAGCTTATCCAACAGCCTGGGCTCAACGTCGGCTACATCGCCATGAACAACGACAAGCCTCCCTTCGACGATCCCCGGGTGCGCCAGGCGATGAACTACGCCATCAACCGGGAAGAGATTATCGAAGGCGTATACGGGAGCGCCGGCCAGGTCGCGAAGAACCCGATTCCCCCGACGATGTGGAGCTACAACGACGACATCGATCCCTACCCCTACGATCCGGAACGAGCCCGGGAGCTTCTCGCGGAAGCGGGATTCCCCGACGGCTTCTCCACGGACCTCTGGGCGATGCCTGTCGCGAGACCCTACAATCCCAACGCTCGGCGGATCGCAGAAATCGTCCAGGCGCAGCTCGTTGACGTCGGCGTGGACATCGAAATCGTCAGCTACGACTGGGGTACCTACCTCGACCGGACCGACAGCGGCGAGCACTCGATGGCAATGCTTGGATGGACCGGGGACAACGGCGATCCGGACAATTTCCTTTTCGTTCTCCTGAGCATTCCGGCCGCGGAAGTCCCGGCGGGTAACATCGCGTTCTGGAAAAACGTAGAGTTTAACGACCTCGTCGTCGAAGCGAAGGAAACCTTTGACAGAGAGCGGCGGACCGAGCTCTACCGGCAGGCGCAGGTTGTCTTCCACGACGACGCACCGTGGGTGCCACTGGCCCACTCGGTCGTCACGGTGCCGGTGCGCAACAACGTAGAGAACTTCGTGATCTACCCCACTGGTAAGCGGGTGTTCCAACGCGTCTGGCTTGATGACTAATCAAGTAGCACGCTACTATTTCGTAAGTCGGCCCGGCGGTAACGCCGGGCCGGCTGCGTAATCAAATACTTTCCGCACAATGTTCAGATACGTCGCGCAGCGTCTTCTGCTGCTTATACCCACCCTCTTAGGGGTGCTTACTATCGTGTTCTTTATGGTCGCCTTGAGTCCCGGAGACCCGGCTCGGGTTATGCTCGGGGAGCGTGCCAACGCCCAACAGTTGGAGAACCTGCGGGAAGAGCTTGGTCTAAACCGCCCGATGGGCGAGCAGTACCTTATCTACCTGCAACGGGCCGTCCGCCTGGACTTTGGGAGATCGATAAAGACCGGCCGACCGGTGATGCAAGAGATCGGGGAGCTCTTCCCCGCTACGATCGAATTGGCATTGGTGGCGATGTTCCTTGCCACGGGCCTCGGCGTTCTTGTCGGGGTGTTGTCCGCGGTCAAAAGAAACACCTGGTTGGATTACTCGGCGATGATCGGTGCTCTAACCGGGGTAAGCATGCCCGTCTTCTGGCTCGGGCTGGTGTTGATCATGATATTCTCCGTCGGCCTCGGGTGGTTTCCCACCGGCGGCCGGATGGAGGTACGCCTTTTCTTTCAGCCGATCACCCGCCTCTTTCTTCTCGACGGCATCATCCTCTGGTTCAAAGAGGGAAATCCGGCCTACTTCTTGAGCGCGCTCCGGCACATCATCCTCCCGGCGCTCGCCCTCGGGACCATTCCCCTGGCAATTATCGCCAGGACGACCCGGAGCAGCATGCTCGAGACCATGCGGCAGGATTATGTTCGCACGGCCCGGGCCGCCGGGATCCCCGAGGGACGGGTTATCTTTCGCTACGCCCTCAAGAACGCTCTTTTGCCGATTATTACGGTTATCGGAATCCAGTTCGGACTGCTTCTCGCCGGGGCAATCCTTACCGAGACCATTTTCGCCTGGCCGGGTATCGGCCGGTGGATCTATTCGGCCATATCCGCCCGGGATTACCCGGCGGTACAAGCTGGGGTCGTGGTGGTTTCCGCCGTCTTTGTCTTTATCAATCTGATCGTCGATATCCTCTACTCGGTGGTTAACCCACGCATTAGGCTCAAATAGATATGTCATCCCGTAGCGAAGCGATTACCAGAGACCTTCCGGAACACACAGACGCTACCCCCTTTCAGGAAAAGTGGCACCTTCTCTCGAGAAATCGCGGTGCCGTCGCGGGCCTCGTTATCATAGCGCTCTTTGTGCTTTCGGCGGTCTTCGCGCCGCTGCTTGCTCCACAGGATCCCCTCGAACAGAATATCGAGATACGCAAGAGCCCGCCGTTTACCGAGGGACACCTTCTCGGTACCGACGAGCTCGGCCGGGACCTCTTGAGCCGCCTAATCTACGGCGCGCGCTTGAGCATGACGATCGGCGTTATCTCGGTCGGTATCGCGATGATCGGCGGCGTGTTGGTCGGCACGGTCTCGGCGTACTACGGGGGATGGCTGGACCGCATTGTCATGCGGCTGATCGACATCATGCTCGCCTTTCCCTACGTCCTCTTGACCATCGTTATCGTTGCGGTGCTCGGCCCGAGCCTCACAAATGCGATGATCGCCATCGGGATAAGCCAGATGCCGCGCTACGTCCGACTCGTCCGGGGTTCGGTCTTGGCGGAAAAGGAGGCGGATTACGTCCTGGCCGAACGGAGCCTGGGCACCGGGGACTTCGAGCTGATGTTCGGGACTATCCTCCCCAACAGCCTGGCGCCGGTTATCGTCCAGGCTACCCTCGGCGTAGGCGAGGCCATCTTGAGCAGCGCCGCCTTGAGCTTTCTCGGGCTCGGCGCCCAGCCGCCGGCCCCCGAATGGGGACTCATGATCGCCTCGAGCAGGGAGTTCGTCACGAGCGCCTGGTGGATCGTAACCTTCCCGGGTCTCGCGACGCTCTTCGCGGTTCTCGGGTTCAACCTCTTCGGCGACGGCCTCCGGGACGTTCTCGACCCGAGGCTGAAGGAATAGCCGTGGCAGGACAGACACCCCTTTTGAGCATTAGAGACCTCCACGTCAGCTTCCACACGATGAACGGCATTATCCACGCCGTCCGGGGCATCAACTTGGACATCGAGGCCGGAGAAACCGTAGCACTGGTGGGTGAATCCGGTTGTGGAAAGAGCGTTACCGCCCATGCGATAACGGGCCTTCTCCCGGTTCCCCCCGCGCAGATCGAACGAGGGGAGATTATCTTCGACCGCCGGAACCTCCTCTCCTTGAGCCAACGGCAGATGCGGGGACTCCGGGGCAACCGTATCGGCATGATATTCCAGGAGCCGATGACCAGCCTCAACCCCGTTTTTACCATCGGAGACCAGATAGCCGACGTCTTCCGGGTACATCACAAGCTGTCCAAGAAAGCCGCGTTCAATCGGGCGATCGACCTTATCGACCTCGTAAAGATCCCCGAGCCCGAGCGCCGGGCCCACGAGTACCCCCACCAGCTAAGCGGCGGAATGCGTCAACGCGCCATGATAGCCCTTGCGCTTGCGAGTCCCGAGCCGGGACTCATAATAGCGGATGAGCCGACTACTGCCTTAGACGTAACCATACAGGCGCAGATTCTCCACCTGCTTTCCGAACTCCAGAAGCAGGTGGGGGTCGCGATTCTCTTGATTACCCACGATATGGGTGTAGTCGCCCAGGTGGCCGACCAGGCGACGGTGATGTACGCCGGGCGGGCCGTCGAGCAGGGAACCGTCGAGGCTATCTTCGAGTCTCCCCACCATCCCTACACTCGGGGGCTCCTCAATAGCCTTCCGGGCAACCGGAAATACCGGGACGCCCGCCGCCTCGAGGCTATCCCGGGAACCGTCCCGGATCTCCGGACGCTCGGTCCCGGATGTCCCTTTGTAAACCGCTGTCCCCACCCCAGGGACCCTTGTGCCGGAACCTTTCCCGACCCCTACGTCGAGACCGAGGGCCACTACGCCTGGTGCTGGTTCCCCGACGCGGTGGCGAATAGTGGAGATAAGGCGCATGGATGAGCTACTCAAGACCTCGGGGCTCAAAACCCATTTTGCCGGCTCCGGCGGTGCGGTCAAGGCGGTGGACGGCGTCGACTTGTCGGTCGAGCGCGGCGAAATACTCGGGGTCGTCGGGGAGTCGGGCTGCGGAAAGTCGACTCTCGGCCGGACCGTCCTGAGGCTCGAGCAGAAAACGGCCGGAGAAGTTCGTTTTGAAGGCCGCGATCCCTTTGCCCTTCCCAAAGACGAGCTCAAGGCGTTTCGAAGAAAGGCCGGCATGGTCTTTCAGGATCCCTCTTCGAGTCTCAATCCGCGGAAACGGGTCGATCAACTGCTCCGACAACCTTTGCGAATCCACGGCATAGGAGAGAGCAAGGATTGGAGTGCGCGAATCGACTCAATTCTCGAAGAGACGGGGATTAACCCCAAGTACAAGAACCGGTATCCCCACCAGTTTTCCGGCGGCCAGAAGCAGCGCCTCGGGGTTGCCCGGGCCCTGATGCTCGACCCGGAGTTTCTGGTTCTCGACGAAGCGGTGAGCGCCTTGGATGTGAGTATCCAGGCGCAGATTCTAAACCAGCTTTTGGACCTAAAGGAACAGCGGAACCTGACCTATCTGTTTATCAGCCACGACCTCGCGGTAGTCGAGTTTGTGAGCGACCGGATTCTGGTAATGTACCTCGGCCGGGTGGTCGAAGAGGCGACCAAACGGGAAATAATGGACGAGCCCCTCCACCCCTACACCCAAGCCTTAGTCAAAGCCTTTCCGACTACCGACCTCTCCACCCGGGGGAGCAGCATAAAGGCGGTCGAAGGGGACGTCCCCTCGCCTGTCAATCCTCCTCCCGGGTGTCACTTTGCACCCCGGTGTCCCTTTGCCACCGCAAAGTGCCACGCAACCTACCCACCGGTGGTCGAGGTGTCGGGGCGTAAGGTAGCCTGCTGGCTCCATATAACGTATCAACAACCCTGTTGATTGAAGCGCGGGAAAAACTGGCGCAGTAATAAGA
>CAYPUT010000150.1:0-8378 GCA_964413945.1 uncultured Spirochaetaceae bacterium | reverse complement strand
GGGCGATAAAGATTTCCAAGAGGTCTTCGATCGTCAGCTGCTTGACGGAGTAGCCGCGGCCACGGTTTAAAACCACAAGGCCGTCGGCAACCAGCTGGCGAAGCGCCTCCCGAACCGGAGTACGGCTTACGTTGTACTCGAGACTGATGTCCCGCTCCACCAAGAAGTCACCGGGTGACAGATCCTCCTCCACGATGCGACGTTTGAGGTCTTGGTGAACGTCTTCTGTTTGGTATACCAACTGTTGTACCCGTCCTGATGTTCGCAGCCCGCTCGTACTCTCCAAAGGATACCCGATAACTTTCTCGCCGTAAAGCTCGTATTATCGCCACCCAAGCCCTCAAATGGAGGTCCTAGGCTCTTGTCGGCGACGTAGGACCGCCGAAAGGCATCGAGTGTCCCGATTGACAGCTTGATAATGTTGGTATACCATTGACATACCATGACTCAAGAAAGGCACGAGAAGTATAAGTTCCACGGCATTGTCCCTCCTCTTGTTACTCCGTTCACTGCGGGTGGGGAGGTCGACGAGGCGGGCTTGCGCGGGGTAATACGCTACGTTCGAGACGGCGGTGTTCACGGCGTCTTTATCGCCGGAAGCACGGGCGAGGCTTATGCGTTGGGCGAGGGACAGCTCTTCCGGGCTGTTGAAATTGCTATCGACGAAGTAAAGGGTAAGGTTCCTGTTTTCGTCGGCACGGGTCGTATTACCACGTCCGAAAGCGTCCGTATTGCCCAGGGAGCCGAGAAGGCCGGCGCGGACGCTTTATCCATCGTAACGCCGTATTTCATCACGCCCTCTCAAGACGAGCTCTACGATCATTTTGAGGCCATTGCCAAGGCAACGAGCCTTCCGATTCTTCTCTACAACAACCCCGGAAGAACCGGGGTCGTCATAGAGCCGGAGACGATTTCTCGTCTTGCGAAGCTCGACAACGTGGTTGGAATGAAGGACTCCAGCGGCAACATGGGAAAGATGGTGGACGCGATAAGTCTATGCCCGGACGACTTCGCCATGTTCTGCGGCTTCGACATGATCATCTACCCGACTCTCGCGGCAGGAGGTGCCGGAGCGGTACCGGCTTCCGGCAACATTGCGCCACGGCTCATCGTCGATCTTTACGAAAAGTTCCGGGCGGGCAATTTGGAAGAAGCCCGGAAGCTTCAGGAGAAGCTTGCTCCCTTGCGGAAGGCGTTCTCCTTGGGGACATTTCCCGCGGTGCTCAAGGAAGGGCTCAACCTCGCCGGCGTTCCGGTCGGGGATCCTCTCTTGCCTGTACGTCCCCTGAAGCCGGACGCGAGGGAAGAGCTCCGAAAGACTTTGGAGGCTCTAGGGCTTACGCGGACCTAGAAATGGAGGAAGCCTGCGAAGTGGGACGTGGTCTTACTTCGTGGACACGGACAATTGCAAGAACCGCAAAAGGAGGTGATGCCACTTCACGAACAAGACTGGGCACTGTGGACTTAATCACCAAATTTTTCTTTGGAGGTAATAGGATGAAGAAAACGATTTTACTTGCGCTGGCGTTGATGGTGGCAATCACCTTTGTGGTTGCAGCCGGGGGCCAGGGAGAAGCGGGCGACGGCGAAGAGGCTTATGTCCTCAGATTCGGTCATGTGCAAACCGAAGAGGAAGAATACCACAAGGCCTACGTACGCTGGGCCGAAGCCGTAGAAGAGAGAACCGATGGCCGAATGACCATAGAGGTATTTCCTAACTCTCAATTGGGAGTAGAGGAAGACATTCTCGAGCAGATGCGCCGGGGAAGCAACATCGGTTGGCAAACCGACCCCGCGCGGCTCGGTGACTACGTCGAGGAGTTCTCGGTTCTCTATGGTGCGTACCTGCTTTCCGGCTACGAGGACTTTGCGAAGCTGGTTGGCTCACCGACTATTGATGAGTGGTCTCAACGGTTGGAAGAAGAGTACGGCCTGAAGGTGCTCTCCTATGCCTACGCGCAGGGGTTCCGAAACGTGATGGCGAACGTTGTAGCGACAAGCCCCCAAGAAATGCGAGGGGTTCGAATACGAACCGCCCCGGCACCCGCCTGGCTTGCCACGGTTAACTCCCTCGGTGCCACGGCAACCGGACTTCCCTACGGCGAGCTGTACAACGGTATTCAAACCGGTGTGGTCGACGGCGCAGAGCTTCCCGTCTCCGCTGCCAGGGCTCTGAGTGTGCACGAAGTTGCCGACTACCTGATCGAGACTCGCCACATCTACCAGATGAACGTGCAGGTCGTCAGTGCCGATTGGTTCAACTCGCTCCCTGTCGATATTCAGGAAATTCTCGTCGAAGAATGCAACAAGGCGGGGCTGGCAGCAACTCAAGCTCTCGAGGCAAAAGCCGGAACAGACATGCAGTTCCTCCTCGACAACGGGATGGAATTGATACCCTGGGAAGAGCTTGACAACGAGGCGTTCGTCGAGTCCGGACAGCAAGCTTACGAAACGCTCGACATGGTCGACGTCAAAGAGGCCATTTGGAACGAGCTGGGTAAATAGACTCGATCAAAGAGTCGACTAACCACATTCGGCCGCAGCGCCGGGTTGAATTCCCGGCGCTGCGTGTTAACAACATTCCCTGAATAGCGAGGAAGCGACAAAGTGAGACGGGCATACGACTTCGTCTGCCGAATAGAAGAAGTACTTGCGGCAATGTTTCTAATCACAACGGTGGTCGTAATCTTTTCTCTGGCGATTTTTCGTACCTTCGATGTTCCCATTCACTGGGCCCTGGACACCGCCCTCTTGGTATTTGCCTGGGGCGTGTTTCTCGGGGCCGACGTCGCCTTCCGGGAAGACAAGTTGGTGAATGTCGATTTCGTTCTTGCGCGGATGCCGGACAAGCTTCAACGGTCCGTTCAACTGTTCCTCTATCTGTTGATAGGGCTCTTTCTGATCGCCCTCGTATACTTCGGGGTCGATCTGTCGATATCGACTCAACATCGATCATTTCAGGGCATTCCAGCCCTCAGCTACACCTGGGTGACGGTGAGCATGCCCATTTCCTCGGTGTTGATGCTCGTTACCCTGTCGATCAAAGTCTATAGAACGATCAAGCCTATCCCGGCCGACGAGCACGGTGAAGGTAGGCCTGAGCTATGAAACCAACATCGATTTGGCGCCTCGTCGCAGAGACTGAGCAGGCCGTTAGGATCTCATAGATGGGAATCGTAACTATCGTATTTCTGGTACTACTCTTTTTGGGAATGCCCGTCGGTTTCGCCGTCGGAATCGCCGGTGCCACTTTCTTTCTGCAGCACCCGGAGCTTCCTATCATTACGATGATACAGCTCCCTATTTCGCAAACCCAGAACGTAACCCTTCTCGCGGTACCGCTCTTTATATTCGCCGGTACCCTCATGAACGCATCCGGTATTACAAAGCGAATGGTGAAGCTGGCCATGCTCCTTGCAGGACATATGCGCGGCGGCATGGCGCAGGTAAGCGTCGTGCTGAGCACCCTGATGGGGGGGTGCTCCGGCTCCACAAACGCGGACGCCGCTATGGAGGCACGGATTCTAGGGCCGGAAATGGAACGGCAAGGCTATCCCAAAGCCTTTACCGCCGTCGTTATTGGCTTCACGGCACTCATTACATCGACGATTCCCCCGGGAATCGGGATGATCCTATACGGAACCACGGGGCAGGTGTCGATCGGCCGGCTTTTTGCCGCAGGACTAACCTCAGGACTGATTCTTATGGTCACGCTGATGATCGGCGTGGCTATTATGGCACGGCTCCGAAACTTTAAGCGGGCGCGGGAGAAGCGAGCATCTTTCAAAGAAATCCTCGGTTCCCTTAAAGAGACTATATGGGCACTGATCTTTCCCTTTGTTTTGCTGGGAAGCCTTCGGATCGGAATCTTTACCCCGGCGGAAGTCGGAGGGCTCGCCTGCGTCTATGCCATTGTGATCGGCTTCTTCGTCTACAAGGATCTGACCATTTCGTCGTTTATCCAGACGCTTCTGGAATCGGTCCGGGACATCGGAGGCATCATGTACATGATCGCCATGTCCGGAATCTTCGGCTACGGCATTCCGATCGACCGAGTTCCCGCCCGGATGAGCGCTCTGGTCACCGATGTCACCGGAAGCACTTTTATCACTATGGCGATCATCATCACCATCCTCATCATTTTCGGCATGTTCATGGATGGCGCGATCGTCATTATTCTGGTAACGCCGATCCTCCTTCCCTTGGTAAAGGCCGTTGGAGTAAACCCGGTGCTCTTTGGCGTTGTTACCACCGTAGTCGTAACAATGGGCGTGCTTACTCCGCCCTTCGGAATCGCGATGTACGTCGTGAACGGAATACTCGGGAGCAAGCTGGAGGACTATCTCCGAGAGAGCATTCCCTTTATCGTCGTCATCCTCATCACTGTTGCACTCTACTTGCTCTTTCCCAGGGTGATACTCGCTTTTCCCAACCTTCTTTATGGATAGGGGTATCACGGATTTGATCTGAACTAGGAAGCAGACTATGAACTACAAGAAACTTGGAAGAACCGACGCCGAGCTTTCCATCATCTCGCTTGGAGGGCACGAGTACCTCCCCAATAAGAAGTCCCGGGGCTTTAACGAGGACTTCGAGAAATCGATTACCCCGGGGTACATCTTTCCCGGGTTCGGCGGGCCGAACCGCAAGAAGATCCTTCAAACGGCATTCGACCACGGGATAAACTTCCTCGACGTTACCCACGATTCGGAAAAGGAGGCGCTTGGGCGCAACCTCAAAGAGGTGCCGCCGCCTTTTCCGGTGTACGTCCAAACCCGTCCCGAGGGCTTTGTGTACACCTATGACGAGAACAACGCCCGCATGGCAGACTACGAGCTTCTGAAGGCCGAGGTGGTGCGTATTCTCAAGCTGCTTCAGCGCGAAAGGATCGAGTTCCTTAACTTTGCCTTCATGCGAGCAGCCTTAGATAACGATCCCGAATACATGGACAAAATCAACTTCAACATCGACAACCTGAAGAAAGAGGGGCTGATCCAGTTCGCTTGCGCCGACACGTTCTCCGGGGAATACACCTATCTGCAGCAGATCGAGAATGGCCACTTCGATACCATCTACATGAACTTTAACTTCGGTGACCACGGCGCCACCCGAAACGTCCTGCCGAAGGTGCGCGAGAAAGGCCTTGGTTTTGTTTCACGCGAGGCGTTCATGAAGGGTGCGCTTTTCCAGATGGCGAAAGAGGCTGGGATCGAGCAGAAGGCAACTTTGGCGCACGCTGCTCTAAAGTGGTGTCTCGCCTTCGACGAAGTGACTACGGTCGTTTACGGCACCGGGAACGTCGATCACCTGGTGGATGCCTTGACCGTATTAGACCAGCCTGAGCTGACCGAAGAGGAGCGTGGGCTTATCGAAAGAATCAAGAAGACCGCCCTTTTCCACGAGTTCGAGGAAAAGAAGACTGCTGAGTACTTCGGTTAACCATGGGCCAAAATGACATGCTCGTCGTGAGCGCACATGCCGCAGACTATTGCACCCGGGCCGGGGGAACCATCGCGCGGTACGTCGCCGACGGGTGGAACGTGGACATAATCGCGCTTACCTACGGGGCCCGGGGTGAGTCTGGGAGCTACTGGAAGGACAATCCCGGGGGTACGGTCGAGGAGTGCGAAGCGGTCCGGAGAGAAGAGTCGGCGAACGCGGCCCACCACCTGGGGGCGCAGATCGAATTCTACGGCTTTGTCGACTATCCACTTGACGTCTCGGACGAGACGATCCGACGACTGACCCAACGTATCCTCGAGGTTCGGCCGGAAATCGTTCTGACACACTGGCTCTCGGATCCCTTGAACGTCGATCACCGGGTCACAGCCGAGGCCGTCGTGCGGGCGGTCAGCTCCGCGGCCCAGCTCGGAGCCTTCCCGAACACTCCGGCACACTACTTTCCGGCGATCTACTTCTTCGAGAGCACGGTTCCCCACTCGGAGTTCAACGACTTCAACCCGGACACGTACATCGATATCGACGAAGTGTTCGAAACCAAGTTGGAAGCAATTAAGAAGTTCGAATGCCAGCCACAGCTCGTTGGCTACTATACGCATTTCGCGACCCATCGCGGTTTTCAAGCGACGAACTGGGCCAAGAAACCGATAAAGTACGCCGAGGCGTTTAAGCGCTACCTTCCCGTTGTGACGCGGACCTTCCCGACGACCGACCGGGCCGGGGGGACCTGACTCACCGCAGGCAGAGTTATGGTATACCGTAACCGTTATCGCCTTTCGGAAGTTGTTGTGCGTCGTTTCGGCCGAACGAGTGGCACCCACGTGACGACAAGTGCGGTTATCGCCCGTCCGGTAGCCTTCTCCTTGCTCGTTAGGTACTTGGCTTGTCGTAATGTGCTCGGTGGGTTTAGCCGGAATCTTCTACGGTTGTTTCCGGTTGCTTCGTGGGCGATACCTAACGTTGACAGTTATATATTCCTGGTATACCGTAGCCAATCGCCACCGGTCTCGTCGATCGGGGCAATTTTTGCACAGCGATAAGGAGCGATCCACGCCTATGATCAAGCCCAAGAACCCCGAGATGCTACAGAAAAAGGTAGACGACTCGAAGAAGGTTATTCGAGAGGCCTTCGAGAAGTACGCGATAGACGATCTGGCCATAGCATGGACCGGCGGCAAGGACAGCACCCTGGTGCTCTGGCTTGCCCGAGAGGTATGCCTGGAGGACGGGAAGAAGATTCCCCGGTGCTTCAACATCGACGAAGGCGACATGTTCGACGAAATTCGCGCCTTTATCGACGACATAGGATCGAAGTGGAATATCGACATGGAGATTATCCACAACGAGGACGTGTCGAAAGCCGCCGGAGGCACTCTCGGGGCGACGGTCCGGGTTGCCGACTTAAACGAGCGGAACCGAAAGGAAGTCGAGCGGCTCGGGTACGAGGAGGACGAGTTTCCCTACGAGCCGGAGTCCTTCGTCGGCAACCACCTGATGAAGACGGTAACCCTCAACGAGTACCTCGAGCGCCACGGCGTCGAGGGCTTCTTCGAAGGCATTCGCTGGGACGAACAGGCGAGTCGAGCCAACGAGACCTACTTCTCGCCCCGGGAAGCCACCGACTACAGCCCCGCACACATGAGAGTCTGCCCGATTCTCCATTTTACCGAACGGGAGGTCTGGGAGGCGCACTTTGCCTACGACATCCCGATCTGTTCCCTCTACCGGGAGGGATTCCGGTCCCTCGGGGCGCGGGTAACGACGACCAAGGATTCCGGCGTCCCGGCCTGGGAACAGGATTTGGAGAATACCAACGAGCGAGGCGGACGCCGTCAGGATAAAGAGCACCTGATGGAAAAGCTGCGAAAACTCGGATACATGTAGTCGGCGGAGCACGGAGGACGCGATGTTCGAAAAAGAGCGGCAGACCAACAGCCACTTCGGAATGCTCGAATACCCCTGCAGCGCCCAACGCCTCGAAAACGGCAACACGCTTATCGTCGACGCCGGCGACGAGTCCCGCCGGGGCAGCGAGATCATGGAGATCGATCCCTACGGACAGCTCGTCTGGTCCTACACCAAGGATTTGGTCTTTGCCCACAGCGCCGAACGGCAGCCCAACGGAAACACGCTGATTAGCGACACGACGAATAATCGAATAATCGAGGTCGACCGGGAGGGCAAGACGGTATTCAGCTCCGACGATTGGGGTGACGGCACGGGAACCCTTTCCGACGGCAGCCACATCGAGTACCCAAACGACGCCCACCGATTGGAGGACGGGCGGCTATTGATTACCGACCGGAACAACGACCGTTGCCTTATCTGCGACGGGGAAGGCAAGGTACTCTGGCAGTACTCCGAAGGCCTCAATCTGCCGCACAATGCCGACCTCTTGCCCAACGGAAACATCATCATCGCCGACTCCGACGAGAATCGCGTTCTCGAGATAAACCCGAACAAAGAGATCGTCTGGAGCTACGGAGACAACCAGGGGGACGAAACACTCACCTGGCCCCGGGACGCCGACCGCCTCCCGAACGGACACACGCTTATCTGCGATTCCAAGGCCTCACAGGTCTTCGAGGTCGACGAGGGCCGCAAGGTGGTCTGGCGCTTCTCAGTACCCTATTTTGCCAACTTCTACGACGCCGACAAGCTTGCGAACGGAAACGTCCTGATTACCGACCAGCAGCACGCCCGGGTAATTGAAGTGGATCCCTTCGGGCACATCGTCTGGGAGTTTCGGAATAACCGCCTCGTTCTACCGGCGTATCCAAAGCTCCACAACGGCTTCTTCAAGGAGTTCGACGGAGACACACCCGAAGGATGGGCGATCTACAACCGCTTCTCCGAGGGGACCGGACGCCTGCTCAAGGAGACCGACGAGAAGGGAACCGTCGCCTGCGGCATCCAGT
>CAYPUT010000149.1:0-8384 GCA_964413945.1 uncultured Spirochaetaceae bacterium | reverse complement strand
CAGCTATTATGGAAGTATGACTTCCAAAATGTTTGAGCCGGTAGCGCGGAGTTTTCGGCCACCCGATGGGAGCTACTTTCTCTTTGGACCGCGCGGGACCGGCAAGACGACGCTCCTACGCAATCTGCACCCCGATGCGGTGTTCGTCGACCTGCTCGACCCGGCTACCTCGCGGGAGCTTTCCGGCGGACCGGAGCGGTTGACCGAGATCGCACGGGGTGCTCCCGCCGGAGTACCGATTGTCGTGGACGAGGTACAGCGCCTACCGGAGCTGCTGACGGTTGTCCACGCCCTCATCGAGTCCGACGCCCGACGCTTTATCCTGACCGGCTCGAGCGCTCGGAAACTGCGGCGCGCGGGAGAGGATCTGCTCGCCGGGCGTGCGGTGCTGCGGACACTCCATCCCTTCACGGCGGCTGAGCTCGGGGAACGTTTCGACCTCGACCGAGCGCTTCGGCATGGGACGATTCCTCTGATCTGGTCGGCAAGCGATCCCGACGACGTGCTTCGAAGCTACGCTGCGCTCTACGTGCGCGAAGAGGTCCAGCAGGAAGGGTTGGTTCGTAACGTCGGCTCCTTCAGCCGGTTTCTCGAGGCGGTGAGCTTCTCGCACGCTTCGTTGCTCAACGTGAGCGCGGTGTCCCGCGAGTGTGGCGTTGAGCGGAAGACCGTCGCGGCATACATAGAGATCCTGCACGATCTGCTGTTGGCGTTCTCGCTTCGGGTCTTCACGAAGCGAGCGCGCCGCGCCCTCGTCGGCCACCCCAAGCTCTACCTGGTCGACCCCGGAGTGTTTCGCAGCCTGCGCCCATCCGGGCCGCTCGACCGGCCCGAGGAGATCGAAGGCGCCGCGCTCGAGGGGCTCGTCATTTCGATGCTGCGCGCCGACATTGCATACCGCAACGCCGCCGACGAGCTCTCGTTCTGGCGCACGCGCTCCGGCGTGGAGGTCGACTGCGTCGTCTACGGCTCCAGGCGGTTCGAGGCGCTCGAGGTGAAGAACTCCAACCGCGTCCGACCCGAGGACGAGCGAGGGCTTCGGGCCTTTCTCGAAGACTACCCGGAGGCTCGTGCGACCGTCGTGTACCGTGGCGAGCGGCCGCTCGAACGATCCGGGATCCGCTGGGTTCCCGTGGACACGTTCCTCCGGTCGCTACGATCCGGTCCATTCCCCGCATAGATAGGCTACCACAAAGCGCCAAGTGATCTCCCGATCCTTCAGGCAAGCGACTGCCGACTCCGCGAGCGAACGCTGCTGCGTTTCGTCGAGGAGCGTGGCAAGGGCCGACGATAGGGGGCCGGTCTGCTCCGGCGCAAGCCAGGCCGCGATGAGGTTACGGTCAAGCCTGCGATTCTCACTAAAGGATCGAAATTCGACGGTGAACGGCGACCGGCTCTCCTCGACTCGCCTGTCATCCAGGGCGCCGGCTCCCGCCGCTCCGGACAAAGCCGTTTCTTCCGCCTGCTCTAATGTCTCAAGGAGGCGCGTTTCGAGATCGCCGAAACGTCGAAGGAGCTCAGAAAGTCTCGTTGACCGCCGGGGAACGTTCTCTGCTATCGCGATCCGAGCGCCGGGTGCAAGCGTGGCCGTCAATTCCGCCAAGCCCCGCCCGGGGTCCGGAGAATAGGCAAGGAAGTTTCGTCCGATTACCCGGTCGAAGAGACGAGGTCTCGAATCCGTTACCTTGGTCGCCGGCGCCTGTCGGGCCGCCTCTATTCGGCGTGGCAAGGTATCGTCGGACGGGGGGAGGAAGAGCGGGCGCTCGATTTCCGGTAACTCCTCAGCTTGTCGCCGGAGTAGCTCTATAGCAGCGATTGACCGGTTCGGCGGGGCAACCACCACGCCCCCTGCATGGGCCCGCCGGTGAGTCTCCCAGAGAACGAGCTGAGGGGAGTCGCCGACGATAAGCACCCGGTGATGCGGGGCCACCTCGGCGGCCTCGAGGAGCCGCTCCTGGACCTTGGCCAGGCGCTCGGTCCTCTTGGACGTGATGCGGCGATACCAGCTCTCCCGGTCGCCGAAGCGGGGAGCCACCGCGTAGACGTCCTCCCCGGAATCCTCGGAGACGGCCGCAAGGACCAGCTCTCGACGCCGAAGGACCTCGTTTCGCACCCTCGCCTCGTAGCCCTGGGTCGAGGGCTCGTAGAACACCCGGCCTTCGAGGCTCTCCGGCAGGTAGCGTTGCTCGACCCAATGGTCGGAGTAGGCGTGGGGGTAGAGGTAGCCGGCACCGTGCCCCATGCCGGCACCGTCTCGGTTGGCGTCCCGGAGGTGCCGAGGAACCTCTCCCTCCCGCTCCTTCTCGACGGCGGCGAGGGCATCGAAGTAGGAGAGGGTGGTATTCGACTTCTTGGCGGTGGCCAGGTAGAGGGCCGCTTCCGCGAGGTGGAACTGTCCCTCGGGCATACCCACCCGATCGAAGGCCGTCGCCGCGGCGTTGGCTACAATCAGCGCCTGGGGGTCCGCAAGGCCGATGTCCTCGGCGGCCAGTATCAACATTCTCCGCAAGATGTACCGCGGGTCCTCGCCGGCGGCGATCATCCGGGCCATCCAATAGAGCGCCGCATCCGGGTCGGAGCCCCGAAGCGACTTGATAAACGCGCTAATCGAATCGAAGTGATAGTCTCCCTCCCGGTCGTAGAGGAGGGCTTTGCGCTGGATGCTGTCCTCGGCGACCGAGAGCGAGATGCGGATCTCCTGCCCCGCCGGCGGCGGAAAGCGCTCCGGGGTCGTTTCGACGGCAAGCTGCAGGGCGTTCAGGAGCACCCGGGCGTCTCCGTCGCTCACCTGGACGATATGCTCGAGGGCATCATCCTCTAAAACGATTTGATACCGGCCGTAACCCCGTTCTTTGTCCTCTATGGTGCGCCGGGCAACCTCCCGTAGCTCTTCCTCCGAGAGCTTCTTGAGAAGGAAGATCCGGGACCGGGAGACCAGGGCGCTATTGACCTCGAAGTAGGGGTTCTCCGTGGTCGCCCCGACCAGGATAACCGTACCGTTTTCCACCCAGGGGAGGAGGGCATCCTGCTGCGCCTTGTTCCACCGGTGGACCTCGTCGACGAAGAGGATGGTCTTGCGGCCTTGGTGTCGCATGGCGTCTTCGGCCTCGGAAATCGCTTGGCGAACCTCTTTTACCCCGCTCAAGACCGCGTTGAGGGATCGGAAACGCCCCCGGGTCGTATTTGCGATTACCTCGGCGAGGGTGGTCTTCCCGGATCCCGGGGGGCCCGAGAGAATGATGGAAGAAAGCATATCCCCCTGGATAGCCCGGCGGAGGAGTCTCCCGGGAGCGAGGATGTGCTGTTGGCCCACGTACTCGTCGATGTTTCGGGGGCGCATCCGCGCCGCCAAGGGCTGGTTGTCCGGGTCGGTTCCAAAGAGGTCTTGATCGGTCGGGCTCACGTCCGCTCTTCGAGCTCCTCGATCTCTCCGGCAAGGCGCTCCCGCTCTTTCTCGAGGTCCGCCGCCTGACCACGCAGCTCTCGGACCTGCCGGTCGAGGGCTTCCGCCTTCTTCTCCAATTCGCTCCGCCGGCGCGCGCGATTAAGACGATTCTCTTCCCGGACCTTTCCGGCGATCTCCCGGTCGAGACGCCGGGCGGCCTCGGTTTCCTCCTTAATCGCCTCGGGGATCGCGTCCTTCTTGACCGTCCGGAGAATGCGCCGCCCCAGATTCCGCTGCGCCTCGGCGAGATTTGCCTCCAGGGAGGCCTTCTGCCTTTCGAGGCTCGTTGGAGAGCTCTCCCCCGCATCCCCCTCCCGGGATTCCTCTTGGTGATGCTCGAGGTCTGCTTCCAGGGCCCTTACCTGTTCTTTGAGAGTATCGATTCTCTGCCGCTGATTCTCGTAAGGACGCGTGGCGGCGTTGAGCCCCGGGTCTTCGACGACATCGGCAAAATCCGTCTCGACGATCTTCTTACCGACTTTTCGGAAGTGTTTCTCGAGGGAGTGCTCCCGGCTCTGCTTACGGCTCTTGAGCCAGGTTACCTTGCCCCGGGCGAGCATCCGGTCGAGGAAAGGCTTCTCCTCGATATCCCGTTCCTCTTCGCCGAGTTCCTGCTCCACCTCTTCGAGGGCACCGACCTCTCGCTCTAGCTCTTGAAAGAGCTCGGCGTACGCAGGGTCGATAAAGGGGTTGTCTTGATACACCGAGAAGGCCGAACGGCCGATATCCTGATATAGGGGGGCCATTTCTTCGTCGATCGCTTGGACCCGAGACCGGGCGTTGGCTATTTCCTGTTTAATGCCCGCCTGCCGGCGCTCTATCTCCGCCAACTGCGAAAGCCGTCCCTCGATACCGGAGAGCCGCTTTTCGGCGTCCAGAACCGCCGCGAGGGTAGGGTCTTCCGGGTCGATGGTAAGGCTCGCCGCATTCGCGTACGCAAACTCACCGATCGCCCGGAGAAGCTCACCTTGAGCTTCCTCGAGCTTCCGACTTTCCGTTGATAATGTCGCTAATTTCTCTTGGTAATCACCCATACTCGCCGAGGAAGTGTAGGGCCCTCGGATTGTACTGTCAACAAATCGGTCAGTTGAGCATATGGCTTATGTCACCGGCAACGCCCAGCACCTTCTTGATGCCCCGGACCATCTTCCTCCGGGCGATCGCCTCTCGGAGTCGCTCGATGGTTCCGGTAAGGCGTTCTTCGGTGGAGGTAAGCTCCAAGAAGCTCTGCTTCTCGCTGAGGGTAAAGATTCCCGAGGAGGCGACCAGAAACGAGATCTCCTCCGGTTCGAGGCGGGCAATTACCTCTTTTTCGATGGAGTGCCCGGTCATCCCCGCAAGGTTTGTGAGGAGCGAGATAGCCTCTTCCGCGAGGAGTCGGCTCCGTTCCCCGGCAGACCGGTTGTCCCGGACCGGGGCCACGAGCCCCTCCATGTAGCTCTGCTCCTCGAGGAACTCGGATACGCGAAACCGGTTGTTTCCGAGGGTCAGTATGTCGAGGCGGCCATCGTCGTATCGGGAGATAACCCGTTGGATATGCGCCTCGCACCCCACGGGGCGGATCCCGGAGGATCCCTGATAGACAATCCCGAAGGGACACTCCTCTTCGAGGCACTTCCCGATCATCAGTTTGTACCGCTCCTCGAAGATGTGGAGCGGAAGGGGCATCTTTGGAAGCAGCACCACGTTCAGGGGAAAAAGCGGGATCCGTAGTGTGTCGCCGTTTTCGCTCGCTCTACTCATGGTCTCCACGCCGTGCGTGGAGAAGTTACTCAAGAGTAAGGATAATCGGACAGTGGTCCGAGCCATAAACATCGGGCCGAATTTTGGAACTCCGGAGCCGGCCGGCGAGCCCTTCGTCGACGCAGTGATAGTCGATCCGCCATCCGATGTTCTTTTCCCGGGCGTTGAAACGGTAGGACCACCAGGTATACTGTTCCGGCTCCCGGTTGAAGTGCCGGAAGGAATCGATGTAGCCGCCCGAGAGAAACGCGCCCATCCAACTGCGTTCCTCCGGCAGGTAGCCGGGGTTGTTCTCGTTGGACTGCGGGTTCGCCAGGTCGATCGGCTTGTGGGCGATGTTGTAGTCCCCGGCGAGAACGATGTGTTCCCCCCGGTCCACGATATCGTCGCCGAGCGCTTTGATGCTTTCGGCGACGCTCAATTTGTAGGGGAGCCGCTTGCCCGCGGCCTGGCTGTTCGGGAAGTACGCCGAGATAACGTTGAGGTCCCCAAACCGGGCCCGAAGGAGCCGTCCCTCGGCATCCACTTCCGGAACCCCAGACTCCGCCACCTCGTCCGGTTCTTCCCGGGCCAGAACGGCGACACCGCTGTAACCGGCCTTCTCGGCAAAGGACCAGTAGGCACGGTAGCCGGGAATCGAGAGGAGCTCTTCGGGGAGCTGATGCTCCTGTATCTTCGTCTCCTGGAGGCAGACCACATCCGCTCCAAGGCCGGCAAGAATGCCGAGAAAGTTCTTATTGAGGATCGCCCGGATACCGTTAACGTTCCATGATACGACTGTCATGGCGGTAGCTTAGCCCAAAGAGGCCCTCTCCATCATCCGTTCGAAGGAACAGTCGGTAAACACTGTTTCGGGATTCATTATGCCCGTCGGGTCCACCGCCTCCTTGATCGATTTCATAATCGCGTAGACCTCGGGGCCCCACTCCCGCCGGAGCCAGGGGGCCCGGAGACGCCCCATGCCGTGCTCCCCGGTAACGGTGCCTGCGTATGCCAGGACCAGTTCGTAGACCGCCCGGGCCATCGCGACCTGCCGGTCTCCGGGAACACCCCGGACGTCCGGCCGGAGGTGGAGGTTTCCGCTCCCGGCGTGGCCGTAGACGAAGAGCTTCGGGCAGTAGTCGGCGACCAGGCGCCCCACGTCCTCGACAAAGCCGCTTAAACTTGGAACGGGCACCCCTACGTCGTTTATTAGTGACGGGGCGCCGTCCCCCCCGGCCTGCTGCTTAACGCTAAAGAGCATTCTCTTCCGGCCCTTCCAGAACTCCCGGATGACTTCGGCGTCGGCCTCCCCGTCCCAGACCCAGGAAAAAGCCGCAGCCCCTTGCGAAGCCGCCTGCCGAGCGCGCTCATCGCAGGACTCACCCTCCAATTCGACCACCAAGGCGGCACCCTTGAGTGGCTTCGCGGAGAAGACTTCCGGGGGCATCAGGCCGACGCACCCTTCGTCGAGGAGCTCGATAGCCGCCGGGGCAAGGTCGAGCAACCGGCCCACCGCCCCGGTTGCCTCCGGGGCCCCGGAAAAGCCGAGAACCGCGAGGCTCCTTTGTGGTTCGACCGGCTCGCCGGAGAGAACCGCTTGGGTGACGACACCGAGGGTTCCGACGGCACCGCAGAGCAGGGACGCGAGGCGTCTTTCCGGAGTTCCGGCCTGCATGGCTCCCAAGAGGTTGTACCCGCTGGCGCATTTTGCGAGTCCCGGGTGCGAGAGCCTCGAGATCGGGGCTTCGTCGAGAGAACGCCTTACCTCCGGGGGAAGGGCGTCCGCGCTTCGAAGGAGGGTCCCGTCGGGAAGCATTACCTCGACCCGACGGAGGTAGCGGTCTATCGCGCCGTGCCGGAGGGCGTGGGCCCCGCTCGCCTTGGTTGCGATGTTGCCCCCGAGAAAGGAGAGGGGACCGCTCGACGGGTCGCTCGGGAGATAATACCCCCGCTCCCGGAAGGCACCCTGCACCCGGTCGTGACGAACCCCGGGGCCCGCGGTAACCATCGGACCTTCGGGGTCTTCGCAAGCCGTAATCCTCGAGAATTCCTCACCCCGCATGTCGACGATAATTCCCGACCCGACGGAGGCACCCCCGGTGCTGCTTCCACCGGCCCGGGGAGTAACCGGGAGCCCCTCCTCCCGGCCGAGGGCCAAGACCCGGGCCAGATCCTCGGTGTCCCTCGGGACGACGACAACCGTGGGCGGGAGCCGAAAGACGCTCTGATCCTTAGCGTAGGCTTCGGTTTTCTTGTTCTCCGTCGTCCAGGTGCCCTTGACATGTTCCCGGAGGTAGGCCCGGATTCGACGGAGGTGAGACACCCTATCTATCGAAGGAAAAGAAGAGCACCACGGGACTCGAGGGCTCGTTGATAACCAGATTCCGCCGGATATCCTGGGGTCCGAGGGGAATCAACCGGATGCCGGTCGAGGTGTAGAGGTAGAGGAGGGGAATCTGCACCCCGCCGGATGGGTTTTCCAGGGAGAGGGTCGCAGCGCCGTCGTACCGGTCGCTGAATTGCTCGCTGACGTAGAGATCGAAGTCCAACCGGCCCTGACCGGAGCTGTTTGCCGGAATAATCCTGGGTACGAGGGCCTCGAAGCCGGTCCACCGGAGAGAACCGTCGGGCCTCATGGTAATGGTTCCGTAGGAGTTGCTCCGTAAAACCGGTCCCCGCTCAACGAGCCCGTCCCGAATCGCGTTCCTCCTATCGATCTCCTCTTGGATAAGCTCCGGAATACCGGCGTCGATCCGCTCCATGGCGATGCTATACCCCTCTCCGTCGACGGAGTACTGGATGCTTATCGTTCGCTCGTTGCGGTAGGTAATCTGGAGCGATGTCCCCCGGGCCACGTAGACGTTAAAGGCGGCGTTCGCTATTTCTTCGTACTCGAAGCTCGCCGTGCTCCCGATAAGCCGAAGATCGAAGCGCCTCTCTTCGGGAACCGGGAAGAGGCCGTACTCGGGCCGCAAGCCCGCAAGATCGTAGCGGCCGGATTCTATCATCTCCGCGAAGTAGACCGGACGCCAGACCGTCTGGAGAATCGTTGATAGCTTCGGGTCTTCCTCCGCCACTTCCGGAACCTCGGAGGGCATGTTTAAGAAATAGCCGAAGACCCAGCCGGAGACGCCTTCCTTCGTCAGGACCTCGTACCAGTAGTCGACAAACCCGGCCTCGTCGTAGATTTCTTCGCTCCTGGTTAGAATGCGAA
>CAYPUT010000148.1:0-8494 GCA_964413945.1 uncultured Spirochaetaceae bacterium | reverse complement strand
ACCGTCACGGATGGGTCTGCCTGTTTATGGCCTCCTGCATTTGGCACATTGCATGTAGCACCAGTTGACAACGCTCCGCTTCTTCGACGACGATAACGTTGGGCCGGTTAACTTCGGCTCGCTGCCTAAGCGTTCCGTTAAGGAGGAAGGGTTCCATCGTGCGGATTGACGAGATCAAGTACGCTTGCGAATTCGACCTTCACAACGATATCATAATCGAGCTCGGCGAAGCCCTCACACGCCTGCGGCGGGAAAAAGGTACACGTGTTCAGATTCTTAACACTCCCGCTTCGGCTCCACCAGCGGCTCCACGCATGATTGTGCAGACTACGAATGCCGTCATAAACGTTGCGCTGACAAGATTCGACATTGTCACCAGGATACCTGATCACGTTACCGGCACAATTGAATCTGCATCGGATTTTTCTAGACAGGTCCTGCGGGAGGCGCTGACGGTGTTGTCAGTGCCCGGTTTGGGTTATAGATGGGCCGGGATAGTCATCGGAATCAGGTTTCCTACCCTCGGGAAGGGAGGACGGGCATCTGCCGCCGCGGTCCCGGTGGTTCAACGTCTAATCAATATTCCCATGCAAGAAAAGGCCCTTGCATCCTTTCGACTGCAGATCGGTGTCCGAGAGGGAGATTTTTACCAGAACTACCTCATCAGTGGCTATGAGGTTTCATCATTTCGGCTATCCCCAGATGTCGTGGCGAAAGCGCCTGTTCCCGTGGAGGGCCGTAACCATCCGACGATAGAAGCAGGAGTGAATGTGGTGGTCGATCTAAACAACCGGCCACAGGCACCGAATCATGATCTTCTTTCTGACTTAGACGATCTTTTCATCGAAGCAGTACCTTTGGTGAACAGTGTTCCAGAGCGCCTTCACCTGCAAGGATTAGTATGATGCCAGAACCGATGCCTACATTTGCCGAAACGGAAGGATCAGCAACCATTATTAATTTTGGTAGCGATCGCCCCTGGCAGGGACAATCTAGTCACAATCCATTCGTGTCTAACCTCCTTTCAAACGAGTTCTCTGCACACGACGTCAAAGATTTGGTGGAGTCGACTATGTATGAGGTCTTAGCTCAACTGATATCGGATGCTCAAGGGGCTTCTGACGAAAACCCGTTTGATGCGGTCTATATTGCGGACTTGAAGCCTGACGTGGTGACCCGTTCGGACCTTGATCGAACCACGCTCCTTTCCGCCCAGATTCAAGATGTGTCCTCCGAAATCGAAATAGAAGATGAGTGGGAAGACTGAGTCGTGTATCGGCGCAGCGACAAGATGGAAAAGGATGTCCTCCGACAAGGTGACATCCTTTCCGAGATTCCAATACTTGGCGCCTTGAATGTTCATTCCCTCCTCTGGACGCGGGATAGTAGCGGAGAAGTCGTATCGTGGTCCGTACCTCAACGTCCAGTTGTCGCAGACGCTGCAGTGCTCTCTCATTCCTGCGAAATAGACCAGCTAAACACGACCAAGGTTACGGGAGTCATCTTGGCTCCGATACGGGATGTGAACAAGGCAACCTCATCGGACAAGATCAGTCTTCTCATCGAGAGTAATAAAATCACCGAGTCAACTCGGCAGAGTTTCTTGAAGTATTTCTACCTCGATCCACTGACTGAGCTTCAGTATTCGAACGGTGCTATCGTCGACTTCTCAAAACTATTTAGCGTTCGCAACAAATCCTACGACTATCTTCTAAACCGGAAGATAGCACAGCTTGAAGACGCAGCTGTAGAGGCTCTTTCTTTGAAGTTGGCACTGTACGTCCATCGATCTGAAAGACCGGTTTCTTCGGCCGCACAATCAGACAATCCGGCCTGAACCACAACACGTATGAGGATAAGGCCTCCGCCCGGCTACGACAATGTGATAGCTGACCCCTGAATCGCCCCCTGTCGGTGCTTCACACGGGCTCACTCGGCACAATTGCCTATCCCTCGATCCGCCGGCGTCCCCGGGCAAGCTCCTTTTCCAGTCCCGCCCGGAGAATCGAAAGATCCCCCGGGGCTTGCTCAAGCACCCCTTCGAGAAGCTCCTCCGCCGCCTCGAACTGCTCCCGGTACCGGCGGAAGCTAAACTTTCTCAGGCACCAGAGAGCCCGGCGCTGATACTCCCTGCTCGCCGGCGGCGGTAGATCGGTTCCCGATAGCAAGCCCCCGAGAACCTCGATTTCCTCGAAGTGGTCGCGGACTAGAGCCGCCTCGAGGGCGTCACGGAGGGCTTCGAGGCTCTCTTTAGTAAGCTCCTCCGGCGGGGGCACGACCCGGGTTACACGGTAGTCGTAGTCGGTCTCGAAGCGTACCCCCTCCAGGCCGACGGAAGCCAGTCGCTCCGGGACGAACCTCCCGTGGAGAAGAGTCTGAACCTCCTGCAGCAGCCGGGTCTCTTCGATGCGCCGGCGGTCCCGGGGCCCGGGCGTTTCGCTGGTCGTTGCCAGAAGGACGAGCTCTGCGTTTCGCGTCGCCCGACGGATGCTCTGTTTCCCGCCCCGGTAGACGGTGTAGTCCTTTAGGAAGAGCTCGACCCGGCCCCGGGACTCCATGATGTCGATGAGCTCCTCAAAGGGGATAATACCCTCGGTGTTGTAGCTTAAGTAGATCCGGCCGGCATCGATCGAATCGATTAGACGCCGGAGCGCCTCCGGGGCACTCCCGCGGTAACAGTAGGCCGATCGGGTCCGGCTCCAGTCGGAGCGAATACCGGCCTTCTGCTTGAACCGGCCGTCGGGTCCCCGTTCCTCGGGAACAGGGGGCCTATCCCACCGGGCAATGGTGTTGAGCATAAAATAGTTGCTTCCGTATTGATGCCCGGTGTACGGCGGGTCGAGGTAGGCCACATCATAGCTGCGTCCCCTTGCGAGCTCCTCGGCCTCCCTTCGATGCACCTCGGCGCGGGCGGCCCCGTCGTAGAGGATCGGAGCCTGGAGCAGCATCGGCCGCAGGATTCGCCCGAGGGCATCGCCTCCGTGCCCCCCAAACCCCTTGTGGTGCGCTTTGAAGACCCCGGAGGTGTTCGCGTGGGTCGCCGCCTGGTAAAGAAGCGAAGCCAATAGCAGCGACTTCTCCGGGCCGGCGGAATCGACCGGCCCCGGATAGAGCTCCTCGATCCGGTTTCGAACTGCGTCGATAAAGAGCGCGTTTTCCCGGGTGTAGAAGAGCCGCTCCCGGCGGTAGTCGGCGGTCTCGGTGGCCTCCGGTGCGTAGTGCCGGGCGATGTACGCCGGCCCCGGATGGGCCGGTCCGTCCCCCGATGGCGCCCCATTCCCCGGGTAGAGGCCGTTGAGCTCCGAGAGGACCGCCTCCACACCGCCGCGCTCGGAGAAGAGACCCGGGAGATCCGCGCTATCCACTCCGAGATGGGCCCGGTTGATGACGTAGGAGTAGCACTCCCAGTCTCCGGCAACCACGGCGAAACCGAGGTACTTCGCCAGCCGGGAAACGGCGCCGCTCCCGGCGAAGGGGTCGAAAAACCGCGGCACCGACGGAGCCCCGGCGACGGCCCCGGGGCCGGCTTCCAGGCACCGCTCCCGAAAGAGCTCTCCGAGAAACGGAAGAAGAGTACGCTTGTTGCCGATGTAGGCGATGAGTTGTGTTCGGAGGTAGGGGTGGTCCCAGGGGGATTCCGGCTTGCTCACAGATTCTTACGTTGCTACTATTCGATCGTGCCTAACAGGAACCTATCAGCTTTGCTCGAGGGCATCAACGCCGAGAAGACGCAGGGTGATGTCTCGGTTTCGGTCAACGCCGTCGTCTACGACTCCCGGTCGGTTACTCCGGGGGCACTTTTCGTGGCGCTCCCGGGGCTCCACGTCGACGGACACGACTACCTCGCTGACGCCGTCGCCCGGGGGGCGGCGGCCCTCGTCGTCGAGCGGCCGGTCGACTGCGAACCGGGGGCCGTGCTTCCGACGGTGGTTCGCGTTGCCGACAGCCGTCGAGCCCTCTCGGCCTTTGCCGCCGCGTTCTTCGACCACCCCTCCCGGAAGCTCCGGGTAATCGGCGTTACCGGGACCGACGGAAAGAGCAGCACCTGCGCCTACATCCATCAGCTTCTCGCGGGACTCGGAAAGAAGGTCGGCCTTCTCTCCACCGTCTCGGTCGACCGGGGACGGGGCCTCGAGGAGAACCCCTTTCGTCAGTCGACCCCGGAGGCGCCGGAGGTCCACCGCTTTCTCCGGGAGATGGTAGACGCCGGCCTCGAATACGCGGTTGTCGAGGCAACCTCCCACGGGCTCTCGGAAAAGACCAACCGTCTCGCCGACATCGCCTTCGACGTCGCCGTCTTTACCAACCTGACCCACGAGCACCTCGAGTTCCACGGTAGCTACGAACAGTACCGCCACGACAAAGCGAACCTCTTCCGGGCCATCGACCGGAGCCCCGAGGGCTTCGGGGTCGTCAACGCCCAGGACAAGGAAGCCGACTACTTCGCGGCTCAGACGAACCGCCGGGTACTGCGCTACGGGATCGAATGCCCGGATTGCGACCTTTCGGCAACCTCGGTAAGAGGAGATATTTCGGGGACCCGTTTTACGGTCTGTGCCGAATCCTCCGAATCCAAGACCGAGATTTCCATCCCCGGAACCTTCCAGGTGGAGAACACCCTCGCGGCGCTCCTTACGGCGGTAACTCTGACCGGCTCGAAGCTTACCGAGTGCTGCTCCCTCGTCCCCGGGATAACACCGGTTCCGGGGCGAATGGTCCGGGTCGGCCGCTCGCTGCCCTTCTCGGTCTTTATCGACTACGCCCACACCCCCGGCGCCTTCGAGCGGGTGCTCCCCCTCCTACGGAGCTTTACCTCGGGTCGGCTTATCGCGGTATTCGGATCCGCCGGAGAACGGGACGTCGAAAAGCGGGAGCTTCAGGGCAGCATAGCTGCGAAGTACGCCGACATCTTGGTTATTACCGACGAGGATCCCCGGCAAGAGGACGCACAGTCCATTCTGAAGCAGATAGCCGAAGGGGCCCGGACGCAACCCGGCCGCCGGGTGCGCCCCGGCGATATCGTTCTGATCGCCGACCGGCGGAAGGCCATCCGCCACGCCCTTTCGGTCGCGAGAGCTCAGGACACGGTGGTGCTTCTCGGGAAGGGACACGAAAAGAGCATAATCTACCCCGAGGGCCCGGTTCCTTGGGACGAACAGCAAGCGGCCATCGAGGCCCTGAGACAGCTCGGCTTTACCATCCAACCTGCGCCGGGCCGGGAGGCTTTATCGTGAAACTCGCCTTACTCTACGGAGGTCGCTCCGGGGAGCACGAGGTCTCCTGTCGCTCCGCCGCGTCGATTCTCCGGAATCTGGATCCCCGACGGTACGACGTGGTGCCCATAGCCATCGACCACGACGGGGTCTGGTACCTCCAAGACAGTCTCGACCCCACCGGGATCGGAGACGCCCTCGAAGTTGACACTTCGGGTGCGCGGGTGGCGGTGCTGCCGGGGTCCGGATTCTCCGTCGAAGGAAAACCCCTCGAAATAGAGGTGGCCTTCCCAATCCTCCACGGCTCCTTCGGAGAGGACGGAACCGTTCAAGGTCTCTTGGAGATGGCGGGGATCGCCTACGCCGGCTCCGGCGTTCTTGCAAGCGCCGCGGGGATGGATAAGGCTACGATGAAGCGTCTCTGGCGGGAAGCGGGGCTTCCGACGGCACCCTTCGTAACCTTTTACGAGGGCCTCGACACCGGCGGAATAGAGGCGGCGATAGAGGCCGAAGGGCTCTCGATGGAAGACGAGCTCTTCGTCAAGCCCGCCCGAGGCGGCTCGTCGGTCGGCATAAGCAAGGTTCAGGGAAGGAAGGCCCTCGAAGGAGCCCTGAGGACTGCGTTCCGCTACGACACCAAAGCGATCGTCGAGCAGAGGATAGTCGGCCGGGAGATCGAGTGCGCGGTTATCGGAGACCGGGAAGTCGAGACCTTCCCGCCGGGGGAGATCGTTCCCCGGGGTAGCTTCTACGACTACGATTCCAAGTATGTCGACCCCGACGGCGCAGAGCTCGTGGTTCCGGCAGACCTGCCGCCGGATACGCTCCGTCGCATCCGCGAGACGGCTGCCGACGCCTACCGAACCCTCGAAGCCGAGGGATACGCCAGGGTCGACCTGTTCGTGACCGACGAAGGTAACATCTACCTCAACGAGATCAACACCATTCCCGGTTTTACGACCATCAGCATGTTTCCCCGAATGTGCCGGGTCGGCGGCCTAACCTACGCGAACCTCCTCGATCGGTTGATCGACCTCGGCCTAAAACGCCATCGTCGACGGGAGAAGCTCGAGTACCGCTACCGGTAGTCTACTACCAGTGATCCTTCGAGCTGACCCGAGAGAGGGGTAGCCGTTCGGTGGGTTCGGGGTCTTCGTCGGGGTATCCGACGGTTATCAGCATCACGATTCTCATCGAGTAGGGAACGGTCAAGAGGAACTTGATCTCCTCTTCCCGGAACGTCGTGACGATACAGGTTCCAAGCCCTTCGTGGACCGCCTGGAGGACCATGAAGGCCCCGGCGATGCTTAAGTCTACCGGATGGGAAGAGATACCGTTCGGCATCTTGTACCCGACGTTGGTGGTGCAGACTGCAAGGACCAGGGGCGCCTCGCCGACGTACTCCTGACCGAAGGCCGCTTCTTCGACCTTGGCACGGAGGTCCGCGTCTTGGATGGCGATAAAGCGCCAGGCTTGGCGGTTCTTCGCGGAGGGAGCACGGCGCCCGGCCTCGAGAATCCGCTCGACGATATCCTTCGGGACCGGGGTCGGGAGATACTTTCGAATGCTCCTTCGGTTTGCAATCTCCGGAAGAAGAGGCGAGGTGCGGGTTGTTTCGCCTTGACCAAGCATGGTTCTTGTCCTATCGTCCAGTCCAATGAACGGCTGGCGACTCGCTGCCGGCTCTACTGTAGCAATATTGCTGCTCTTTTCACAGTACCTACCGGCACAAGAGGTACTCTACGAGGGATTCTATCAACAGATACGCGAGATAGGCCCGAGGCCGGAGGGAAGTGAGGGGGAACAGCGCCTCTTTGCCTACATCCAAGAAGAGCTAGAGAACAGAAATATCCCCTATCGATTCCTGGATTTCGATACGACAGGGGTCGAGCATTCCTTTTCTCGTGTTCTCCGGGCAGTCCTCCCGGGGGCCCGGGACCAGCGACTCACCGTCGCGGTGCCGATTAACCCGGCCGAAAAGGGGCTCGAGGCGAACTCCGGAGATCTCGCGATGGCTCTGTCCCTCTTGGTGACCTCGTCGCAAAAACTGATTCCCGTCGGTTTGGAGGTGCTCTTTCTCGGGGCAGCCACCCCTGACGCCCCGGGCCCGGGGACTCGGCTCTATCTTGAAACCTACTACCTAGACCCGCCGGCGGCGGTTCTCCTACTCTTGAACGCCTCCTCCGGGGAAAACCTAACGGTCCAAGGGGCTACCGGTGGGATTGTCGCCCCGCCGTGGCTTCTCCAACGGGTGTACTCTGGGGCTCGGAGTCTGGGCATTCCGGCGACGGTGCCCTCTACCGCCGAGCAGTTCTTCGAAGTTGCCTTCGCCGAAGCGGACAGTCCCTTGTCGCCCTTCCTCCGGGCGGGCATTCCTGCGGTGGCCCTCGCCGGCTCCCCGGGAATACCATCCCCGGACATGCCACTGGCCCACCTGCTACCGGAGATTGTGGACCGCTTTTCCCAAGGAATTCCTACAACCTGGGACCGCCACTATCTTCTTTTCGGGGGAGCTCCCCGGGGCAACCTGGCGATTGTCGGTGAGGAGAGCTACGTGCTTCTTACCTTTGCGGCGGTATCCTTTCTGCTCTTCGTCGGGGTAATGGTCCGGAGGCGGGTCGAACGGTATCTCGTTACCATCCGGCGCCACATCCTGATCGTTCCCCTCCTCTTGTTAACCCTCGGCCTCTCCTACCTCGCCGGAAGCGGACTGGTCTCCCTCGTGACCGGCCGGAGAAACTTTCCTACCCTCGTAAGCTATCACCCGGTGCTCTTCTTTGGCCTCAAGGCGTTTACAGCCGTCGCGCTGTTTATCGGGGTCTACCGCGTGCTCCGGGGACGGTTCCTCTCCCGAAACAGCAGCTTCTACTCCGCCGCGACGCTCCTTCTTCTGACGATCGGTGTTATGGTGATAGCGGCCATCAACTTCTCCCTCGTCTGGTATCCGCTTTGGGCCCTTGTCTTCGGGCTCGGCTTCTCGCTGGTACCCTCCCGGGGACTAAAAGTCGCCGCCTTTCTTGCGGCGCCTCTTCCGTTTCTCGCAGCCCTCTTCTCCGCCCTTCTGAGCCGGGAACCCCGGGCCGCGGCCTTTCTCGTCTTGCCGGACCTCTGGGGAAACCTGCTCCTTGCGGTTGTCTCACTTCCCTTTCTTCTGATGGTCATCCGAATCGACCTGCTACTGCGGCACCCGATCCGGGGGCGGACGAACATCGCGACGGAGGTACTGGCCTACGGGTCGGCCCTCGCTGCGGCAGGATGTCTGGTATGGGCCGTGGGTCCAC
>CAYPUT010000147.1:0-8526 GCA_964413945.1 uncultured Spirochaetaceae bacterium | reverse complement strand
ATTCTTTTCAAGGAGCCTTCCGGACCCAACGTTCAAGACAGGCGGGATTCTCTGGGCCTCCCTGACTCTCGCGCTGATGACGCTTCCGGTGGTAATCGTCGCAACCGAGGAGGCCCTGGCGGCGGTCCCCCGGGGTGTCCGGGACGGTTCCCTGGCCTGCGGGGCGTCGAAGTGGCAAACCATTTGGCATTTGGTGCTTCCGGCCTCGGCACCGGGCATCATGACCGGGCTTATCTTGGCGATGGCCCGGGGGGCCGGGGAAGTCGCGCCGTTGATTCTGGTGGGCGTTGTCGCCTTGGCGCCGAACCTACCCCTCGACAGAGTCTTCCCTTTCGTGCATCTTGAACGGAAGTTCATGCATTTGGGTTTTCACATATACGACCTGGGGTTTCAGTCTCCCGATTCCGAGGCGGCACGTCCGATGGTGTTTGCGACGACCCTCGTGCTCATTGCGATTGTGGTCGTTCTCAACCTTACCGCGATCCGTATTCGAAATCGCCTGAGACGGAGTCACGATGCCTCGGCGTTTTGAAAAGGAATCGAGTATGATAGCGACAACAACGACCACCTTGCCGACCACTCAGAACCGCAACGGCAGAAGCACCGAAGACTACATAGAAGTCGACAACTTTGATTTCTTTTACGAACAAGCCCACGTGCTGCGGTCGGTTACGTTGAACATTGCCCGCCGGGAGGTTACGGCGCTGATAGGCCCGTCGGGGTGCGGCAAATCGACGCTTATTCGCAGCATAAACCGGATGAACGACGTAATCGACGGCATTCGGCATCAGGGTGACATAAGAATCGATGGGAGAAGCATCTACGACCCGAATCTTGAGGTGATCAAGCTGAGAAAACGGGTCGGCATGATCTTCCAGAAATCCAACCCCTTTCCGAAGTCGGTCTACGAGAACGTCGCCTACCCCTTGCGCGTCGCCGGACGTACCGACCGCCGAAATCTGGACGAAGTCGTGGAGACAACCCTCAGGAAGGCGGCACTCTGGGACGAGGTCAAGGACCGTCTCGACGACAGCGCGTTTAGCCTTTCGGGAGGCCAGATGCAGCGTCTCTGCATCGCCCGGGCTATCGCAAACAATCCGGAGATCGTCCTTATGGACGAACCCTGTTCGGCCCTCGATCCGATTGCGACCGCGAAGATAGAGAACCTCATCGAAGAGCTCAAGCGCGAGTACACCATCGTCATCGTGACCCACAACATGCAGCAGGCCGCCCGCGTGGCCGACCGCACGGCGTTCTTGCTGCTCGGCGAGTTGATCGAGGTATCATCTACCCAGGATATCTTCTTCAATCCCCGGGATCGACGAACCGGCGACTATATTTCCGGCCACTTCGGCTGACAGCTTGTCCGATGGTTTAGCTGTTATAGACCGCCGCCGTCTCCTCCGCGCCGACGATGGCATCGTGGGTGTTCAGGCACATCACCGCAAGTCCCTCCGATCGGTTCTTGGCGAGAAGCTTCAGCGATGCGATCCGTTCGCTCAGCTGTTCGCTGCTAATCCTTGTCTTGGCGGCACCGGAAACGCAGAGAGCGGCGGCGCTGGCCGACAGAAGAGGGAACTTCTTGCGCCGGCCGTCGCGCCCCTTCGCAATTACGTAGCCGCGGCTCCGATCGTCTGACGTGTAGAGACCGCCGGCCGTCTCGGCGAACTCCTTGAGAAGCAGACGTAACTCCTCCTGAACCTCGTCGAAGGCCATCTTTTCCAGCGAAACACCGAGAAAGAAGTCGTCCCCGCCGATATGGCCGGCGAACACCCCGGAGCGGGCAGCCAGACCGCGGAGCATATCGGCGAACACCATGATCGCCCGGTCGCCGAGACGAAAACCGTAGGTATCGTTGAACACCTTAAAGTGATCGAAATCCACATAGACGAAGGTGTGGCCCTCCTCGTCGGTCCGGGCAAGCGCGTGGGCCAGGTACTCTGAAATCGTGTGGTTGCCCGGGAGGCCCGAGAGGGGGTTCTGATCGCGGGCTTGTTCGACCCGCCGCTCGTTGAGCGTCTCTATAAGCGCTCGAGACCGTAGGAGACCGCAGTAGCGACCGTTGTCGGTAATGATGACCGCCTCGGCGTCCTCATTGATCGCGTATGCCTCTATGACCTTTTCCATACGCGAATGGACGTCTACGACCGGCGCTTTGCTTGTAAACGCCTGCACGTCCTTCGGATAGTTTCGATTCTGAAGCAGGGAAAAGCCGAAGGGCGAATAGACGTACCGTTTTAGGTCGGTCTCTCGGAGCACACCCACGGGCTCGAGGTCGGCGGAAACAACCGGGAAGAACGTCGCGTTCTGGTCCTGACGGAAGCGGTCGAGAACTCCGGTTATCGGGTCGGAGAGCGAGATCGGATCGACGTATTCCATCTTCCGGGAGATGATGTGGTGGGTTGTGGAGCGGTTCCGCCGCTCGGATCCCACCATGGACGAGATAGCGCGGCAGACGTCGGGAACCTCGGAAATGCGCGCGGTCGGCCGGCCGACGAGAAAGCCTTGCGCGTAGTCCGCACCGACATCGCGACACAGGCGAAACTCGTCCTCGGTCTCGATACCTTCGGCAACCACGACCATTCCCATGATATGCGCCATATTGACCACGCTCGAGACGAAGAGCCGTTTCTTCGGGTCGTTATCAACCCCGGCTATCAGAAACCGGTCGATCTTCACGATGTCCGGTTGTGCGTGGTAGAGCAGCTGCAGCCCGGCGTACCCGGAACCGAAGTCGTCGACGGCTATCCGGAATCCGTGTTGTCGGTAATGCTGAATGGGACCGCCCCGGCGTTCCTCGTCTGAGAGGTGGTGCCGCTCGGAGATTTCGAAACAGAGGGTGCCGTTCGATAAGCCGTGGTGCCGCATAATCGTGTCGGTGTGAGGCGTCGGAACCATCGGCAAGGAGAAGAGCCTGCTGTCGAGGTTGTAGAAGAGCTTCAACTGCCGAGCGTTTGGGAGCTCCGCGAACCGCGCTATGACCTTGGACCGGAGCATCAGATCGAGGTTATAGAGGCATCCATCATCGAGGGCCTTGTCGAAGACCGCTTCGATCGAATCGAAGCCGGCCTCCCGGAAGTCGCGAAGCAAGGCCTCAAAACCAAAGACCCGGCCGGTGTGGACGTTTACGATCGGCTGATACGCGAAGGAGAGAGTTTCGTAGGCGGTTTGCCACGCGACCGAAAGCGGAAGCGACAAGGCCGAGTGCTTCACCTGTGCAGAATGGCTCATCAGTGTTAGCAAACCGTTAGCTTCCGCCCTCCCGTTCGTTCTCATGAAAACTTGCAACAGTTCTGACCGTTTACAAACAGATGGTCCGCATAATTCTAAAGAAGATCCTCAAATGTAGGAGCCTCGATTCTTCGTTTGAAGGAGATCCTATCGGTTGAAGAATCCGTACCATATTCCGACGATCCGGGCCGCAATCGCCCGGTCTGCGACCCTCGTGCTCAAGACGCACGCCTACCGACCGCGGGAGCGCGCCTATCTCGACGAGGTTCTCGGCTTGAGCCTCGAGGCGATCGGTCGCGGCGATCTCCGGACCCAGCTATCCTACTGCCTCCACGAGCTCGCTTCCAATGCGAAGAAGGCTAATACCAAACGGGCGTTCTTCATCGAGCAGGGCCTCGATCTGAACGACCCGGTGGACTATGCCCGGGGGATGGAACGGTTCAAGGACGAAACCGTCCCGAATATCGAACACTATCTGATACAACAGCGGCAACTCGGTCTCTACATTCGATTTCGATTTCGGCGCTCCGCGTCCGGACTAACCGTATCGGTCATCAACAATACCGCTCCGACCGTCTGGGAGTGGCAGCGTATCCAAGAAAAGTTCAGCGTGGCTTCCGGAATCGACGCTATTCCCGATGCCGTTCCAAGAATCCAGGACGAAACCGAGGGTGCAGGTTTGGGTATCGTGATGATGATCATGATACTTCGCAATCTTGGGCTTCCGGCGAATACGCTCATGGTCGGTGTAACCAAGAACCACACGGTCGCATCTCTCCATATTCCCAGTCCCGAGAGTGGCCCACCGGTGGGAGAATCGCGGTTCGCCGTACCGTCGATACAACGGTCCGCTCTGAGCATCGTGACGAGCGCAGGTTGACACTGTTCTGACTCGCCGCTAACGAAAATTCAACGTTGCGGTTGTAGTGTGTAAGGCAGCATGAAGCAAGGAATCCGAAGTTGGAGATAGAAACCGCCGAGAGTACGAAGGGAACAACGGTGATCACGCTTCATGGCGAAATGGATCTCTATAGCTCCTATCTGGTTAAGCAGTGCGTCGAAGAGCACTTTTCCCGAGAAGGCTCCCCATTGATTATTGACTGCCGGCATCTGACGTATATCGACTCGAGCGGCGTCGGTGTTCTGCTCTACACCTTCGCCCAGAGCAAGAAGGCAGGCATGAGCGTCTGGTTTGTCAATGTTCACGGATCGGTCCGGCGGGTAATCGAGCTTACGAGCCTCATTGGGTTTCTGCCGATCGTAGACAGCGTCGCCGAGGCCGAAGCTCTCTTGTCGTAGGGTGAGACTCTTCCGTGGATCTTGAGACAACCAGTATTGCGCCCGGGGCAACAGAGATTCGCATCACCGGCGAGGTAGATCTGTACAACGCGGCCGCGGTAAAAGAGCTGATCATCCGGCTCTGGAACAAAGGCGAGCGCTCCTTCATCGTCGACTTGGGCGGTCTTACGCACGTAGATTCCAGCGGAATCGGTGTGCTCATCTATATCTATACCGGTTGTCGGACCCGCGACCTGACCGTTGTCTTCTTCGGTGTGACTGCAGAGGTCAACCGGGTTCTCTCCCAGACGAGACTCGACGGCTATCTGCCGCTTGCGGCGACACGTTCGGAGGCCCTCGCCGAACTGGGAACGGACCTCGAGTCCCTACCGCCGGTTGAAGAAATCCGCCGGCTCGAAATCGATCCCGACAGCCCACTCTTCGATACCGACGACATGTACTTCAAGGAGTTTCACATCGATCTAAGCCAGGTCCGTCGCCTCGCGGGGCTCATTGTCCAGAAAGCGCCCCCGGAAATCCGCGAGATCAACATTCTCGAACAGCAGGTAAGCGAGATCATCAAGAACGCGGTTCGACACGGAAACGGAAACGACAAGAGCAAGGCCGTCCGAATCTGGTTCTCATTCACCCCATCCTACGCCCGTCTCGTCGTTGAAGACGAGGGAGCGGGATTCCAAGATCTGGAGCGGTGGAACGAATTCTACCGGCGGAAGATCGAGTGCTATCGGAGCAACCGGTTCGAAGAAATGATGGACTATCTGGCCTTCCGGACGGAGCGCAGCGTGGATTCCGACGGCGGCAACGCCCTCTTTGCTGCCATTGAGTTCTGGAACGACGGGGTCGTCTTCAACAAAAAGAGAAACGCGGTAGCTCTCCGGCGGCGATTCAGATAGTTACAGCGTCACTTCCTGTTCTACGAACCGTAGCAGCATCACGGTTACGTCGTCGCTAAGGTGTTGCGCCCCGCGGAACCGGTGAAACTCGCGGTTAATCCGCTCTGCTAATCCCTCCACCGGGCCGTCGCCTTCTCGCGCGAAGAGTTCGGCCACGACCGAAAACGGAAAAACCGAGCCGGCTTCGTCCTGTTGCTCGAGTAGGCCGTCGGTTACGAGTAGCAGGGTATCTCCCTGCACGGGAGAGAACCTACTGAACCGGGGAGTCATTTCCGGCGAAACTCCCACCGGAAGATTGGTTCGGAGATTCGATACCTTCCGAAGGGCGCCCCGCCGGCAAATATGGATGTGAGAGTGCCCAAGATCGCAAATCCGAACCCGGTTCTCGGCCTCGTCGTATTCCAGAAAGACCCCCGTGACATACCTCTCGGATTCGAAGGTCCGCGCGATCTGAGAGTTCAATCGAACGATGAAATCGTCGAGACCGTCACTAAAGTCGTATACGTTCATCATGCCCCAGAGCACGGAGGTAATAATCGAGGCGGCGACACCCTTTCCGGCGACGTCACAGAACGCGAAAACCCACCGCCCCGGGGCGTACTCACGGACATCGTAAAAGTCCCCGCCGACCCCCTGGGCGGTTTGGGAAGTCGCGGCGAGCTCAAAGCGCTTTCCCACAACAAGGCTCCGTTCTCTGACGATCCGGGCCTGCAGCCGGCGAGCAAGCTCGATGTCTTCCTGCGTCAACCTCGAGAGGTAGATAAGCAGGTCGAGGGACGAAAACACTCCGGAAAAGGTTCCATCCCGGTCGGTGAGGATGTAGTACGTGATCTCGTCTCCCGCCAAATCGGATTCGAGGGCGTCTGCGACGGAAAACGTGTTCAGATCGTTGCGCATGGTGGCAGTGGCCGCCATTACCTCTGAGATAGCACGCTTCTTGTAAACTTCGCGAGCGTACGCACGCACCATCATGCTGAAGAAGACTTGCCTTACCACAATACCCAGCACGCGCCCTTCGTCGTCGACAACGGCCAACGCGGGGATGTCCTCTCTTTCTCGGAGAGCGTCGGCAACATCTTCCACTTGCGCATCGGGGTAGACGTAGCAGCGGCTAGATGTCAGCCGGCCGATCGCGTGGGGGCCGGTCCGGGGTAGCGGAACCTCTCGAAGAACACCTACACCGCCTTCCACCAAGGAGCTCTCGTTCGTTTCACGATCCACCCAGGCAGTATTGCCGACCGTTGTTAGAGAAGTGTGAATCGGCGTTTTGGGGAGAGGCGCCGACTCGTTCGAGCCCGAGGAGCTATCGGTATGTCTTCTCCATCGCAACCGCATAGGAGCCCTCTTGATGCTCCTTCTCCCGGAGCGTATCTTCACGGTGATGAGCGTTACCAAGGTTTCCGACACCCTTTACAAGGTCACCAAGTACGCGATGGTCAACTGCTATCTCGTTATTGAACGCGACGGCGCGACGCTGATCGACACCGGAATCGCCGGCATGGGGAAGATGCTCCTGAAGGCGGCGGCGGACACCGGACACCCTATTCGCCGGGTGCTCCTTACGCACGCCCATGTCGACCACGCCGGGGCCCTCGACGAGGTCGCGAAGCTTCTCCCGGAGGCGGAGATTCTCTTAAGCCCCCGGACGGAGCGCCTCCTCGCCGGGGATCTCTCCCTCGAGGCCGACGAGCCTCAGTCGCCCCCGAAAGGCGGCTTCCCCCGGCGGGAAACCCGGGCCACCCGCCGGCTCGGCACCGACGGCAAGATCGGCTCTTTAAGAATAATCCCGGCTCCGGGCCACTCCCCGGATCAGCTCGCCTTCCTCGACGAGCGGGACGACACCCTGATATGCGCAGACGCCTTCCAGACCAAGGGCGGGATCGCGGTCTCGGGGGTCTTGCGGTGGCGCTTCCCCCTGCCGGCGATGGCAACCTGGAGCCTAGAGCTCGCGACCCAATCGGCAACCCGCCTCGCGGACCTCGGCCCCGCGCGCCTCTGTCCGGGGCACGGCCGGGTCCTCGAAGACCCGGAGGACGCGATGCGCCGGGCGATCGGCGAGGCGGAAAACAAGCTCGCCGGCCGGTAGCACGCCGCAGGCCCGGGCGGCGCGCCCGGGCCTAAACCCCCGCCTGGTAGCGCCGAATAAGGTCCGCGCCGGTCTGAGTTGTGACCGGCGTGTGCCCCGAAAGCGGATAGAGACGCTCGTGGATGGCGTCGAGGAACCACTGTTTCTGGGGGAAGAAGCACTCCTCCATCTCGAAGGCCGGGGTAATCCAGTTTCGAGAGCCGAGGACCACGGGGGGGCCGTCGAGCTCGTCGAAGGCCACCTGGGAGATCGTCGAGGCGACGGTGTGGAGGAAGGAGCCCCGGTCGCAGGCGTCGGAGGCCAAGAGTATCTTTCCGGTCTTTGCCACCGACTCGACAATCGGGTCCAGGTCGAGGGGGTTGATAAACCGGGCGTCGATAACTTCCGCCGAGACTCCGTAGCGCTCCTCGAGCTCCTCGGCGGCCTCGAGGGCGACGTAGAGGGTCGCCCCGACGGTCAGAATGGTAAGGTCGCTTCCCTGCCGCCGGACGACCGGCTCTCCCTCGGGAACCTCGTAGTAGCCTTCCGGGACGCCGTCGGGCTCGAAGAGCTCGCCGATGTCGTAGATCCGCTGGCTTTCGAAGAAGACCACCGGGTCGCTTCCCCGGAGCGCGAGGTTGAGCATTCCCTTGGCGTCGTAAGGGGTCGCGGGAAACATCACCTTGAGCCCCGGGATATGGGCGACGATGCTGCTCCAGTCCTGGGAGTGCTGGGCGCCGTACTTGCTTCCTACGGAGACCCGCAGAACCAACGGCATCTTGAGGACCCCGGCGCTCATCCCCTGCCACTTGGACATCTGGTTAAAGATCTCGTCTCCGGCGCGCCCCATAAAGTCACAGTACATCAGCTCCACCAGCGCCCGGCCCCCGGAGAGGGCGTAGCCGACACCGGTGCCGACGATGGCCCCTTCGGAGATGGAGGAATTAAAGAGACGATGATAGGGAAGCGCCTCGGTCAGGCCCCGGTAGACCGCGAAGGCGCCGCCCCAATCGCGGTTCTCCTCGCCGTAGGCGACCA